>NZ_JBHINI010000001.1:0-310972 GCF_042194935.1 Bartonella sp. CL71SXKL
TGCTAAACGCTTTCAGGAGCATCGTCTATGATCTTATGGATGAAAAGAAATCTGATGCTAACAGGCGCGGCTTTAGCTGCTTTTTTTATGATTTTAGCAAGAGCTTTTACTCTTGGGAAAAAAGCAGAGCAACAAAAGCAAACAGAAAAAGCTTTAAAAGCAGCCACAACACGTCTGGAGGTGGAAAGTGAAGTTAATCAAAAAAGTGATGCTGATGTGCGTGCTGCTCTCTCTGACTGGTTGCACGACAAATAAATATGCTTCTTCTTGTGTTGGCTGGTTGCCAATTTATTTAGATAAGCAAGATCTGAACGCCATCAGTTCAAACTTAGCAAGAGAGATCTTAAAGCACAATAATCTAGGTGAACGCGTGTGTGGGTGGAAACATGGCTAGAAAAAAAACACAAGACGATACAGAGCTTACAGAAGCAGAAAAAGAAATCCTTCAAGAAATCATCATGACCTACAAAAGTGTAAAAGTGATGTCGCGTTATACGAAATGGATTGTACTCATTATACTCTTATTAGCGCTTGATTTTTCACGTATTATGGATGCGTTTGTAAGTATTTTTACACAAAAACCAAATATCCGACTCTAAACATACTCTGAGACGCGCGAAATTCTTTAGAAAATGGTTTCTTAATTTTGCTCGTCTCATGGAGACGATAGACAATGTCTTCTTCCATTTAAAACAGTGGATTTCAAAAAATTAAAATATAGTAAATATAGAGTAAATAAGTTATGCCTTCTCCAGCGCATGAAATTTATAACCGCAATCTTGTTTTTTTAGAATTTTTTTCATGGTATAATCTCAAATATTAGGAAGAAACTACGTTTTTTTGTTTTTATCTGGATTTGTGTCAGAAAATTTTAACTTAGTACAAACTTTTGATTTGATAGAGTGGGGTCTTGGGATGAACATATGGAAAAAATAAAAGGGAAAATTTTATTTAAACGGCAAAAAATATTATTGACTCTACTTCAAGAATTTGGAGGGTGTCTTTCAAGTACAGATTTTCAAAAATATTTATTTTTATTCACACAACGTGAAAAAATGCACAGTTATGATTTTGTGCCCTACAAATTTGGTTGTTTTTCTTTTCAATCTTATGCTGACAAACGTCGACTTGTAGAAATGGGAATCCTTGCTAACAATCATAATTATTGGCAGTTGGTGTCAGAAAATAATGATTACAGTACCAATATTGCACCTTCTATACAGAATAAAATTTTTTCATTTGTTGAAGAATTTAGTACGATAAGAGGTAATGAACTTATCCGGTATGTATACAAAAATTACCCATATTTTGCGATTAATAGTCAGATAGCAGATGAGGTTATGGATGAAGAAGACTTAGAAAAAATCGATGAATTTCGATCAAAGGATGAAAGCTTTTGTTTTTATACTATCGGTTATGAAGGAGCGTCTTTTGATGACTATCTTAACCGCCTCATCAGAAATAATGTCAAACTTTTGTGCGATGTTCGCAAAAATCCTATAAGCCGAAAATATGGGTTTTCCCAAATACAATTGTCCAATAACGTGGCTAAGTTTGGTATTGAATATGTGCATATACCAGAATTGGGCATTGTGTCTGAAAAGCGTCAGAACCTCAATACACAAAAAGATTATGAATGTCTTTTTGAAGATTATCAAAATACAATTCTCAAGAACAATAGCAACGCAATCAGCAGGCTATATCAACTTTTTTTAGATAATAAGCGTATTGCAATTACTTGTTTTGAAGCTAATGTATGTATGTGCCATCGAGGGCGAATCGCATTAGCCCTCACTCAATTGCCGAATTGGAACTATGAAATAAAACATATCTAAAGAATAAATATGGCAGTAATAAAAAAAGAACGAGTGTTGATTACGGTGAAAACTTATCCAACACCTTCTACGAAGTATATAGAATTAGTGTGTACTGCTGGCGTTAAGGAAGATGGTTCTTGGATTAGGATTTATCCAGCGCCATTCCGCTTTCTGAAAACAAAATACAAAAAATATCAATGGATAGAACTTTCTCTTGAAAAAAATCCCAAAGATTATAGGCCAGAGAGTTATAGGCCATGTAACATTGAAGATATTAAGCTTTGCGAGTTCATTTCATCTAAACGGGATTGGGAAGAACGTAAGCGTTTAATACTGGCTAAGAATACGATATACACCGATTTACATGCTGTAATTGCAGGGGCAAAATCTAATGAATTTTCACTGGCTATTTTTAAGCCATCACGAATTAAAAAGTTTGTTTTTAAACCGATTAATCCAATACTGAATCCTAAAAGGGAAGAAGTTGTTTGTGAGTTAATCCGGCAGGGTTCACTTTTTGAAAAAACGGACAATTTTATACGAACAAAACAATTGCCTTACAAATTTTCATATGAATTTACAGATGATAAAAATGTTAATAGCACGCTAATGATAGCAGATTGGGAAATAGGTCAGCTTTACTGGAACTGCAGGAAAAAGGTCGAATCCGACGAGAAAGCAATTCAGCTAGTTCAGCAAAAATACTATGACGATATTGCCAATACAAAAGACGTTTATTTCTTTTTAGGAACAACGTTTAAAAGTCATAGAATAGCGAAAAATCCATATATTATCATCGGAGTATTCTATCCACAACATACATCGCAACTACAGTTAGATTTTTAAGTTTACTTGAAAGAATCTGGAGTAGTAAGGATATTAATCACGGAATGCTCTACACGCCTCATGGAGGCGATAGAGAATGTCTTTGCACATTTAAAACAGTGGATTTCAAAGAATTCAAAAAATTATTAGAGAATGTTGGAGGAAAAAGATGAGCTTTGTAACGGTATGTTGGAAAATCCTATTCCCGAACTTTTGTTAACGCTCCCGAACCTTTAAAAAGATTACAAAGAATCAATACGTTATACATAGGAGAAAATTGTATGGCGGAGAGAGAGGGATTCGAACCCTCGATATGGTTTCCCATATACACGCGTTCCAGGCGTGCGCCTTCAACCACTCGGCCACCTCTCCAGAAGTTTGCACTATACCCAGAAAGAAATAACGTGCAAGTCTAAACTATACATTCAAAACCCAAAAAATAAATTCATTTATTAAAGTAAGAGCTTATATCTGTTGAATAACAAGCACATCCCTTCTTTTTAAGAAAAAACTTTTTTCGTGGATAGGTTTGTAGAATACAATAATGGGAATAAAAAGATTGTCACCAGTTATAAATTTTCATACTCATTTACGCACTTTCTGCTTCACAAAAAAATACTTCTCTTAAAATTGGCATACAGTCCATGGTTTTGCATAACCAAATAATTAATATCTCTCACTTAACACCATTGATTACCCTAATAATAAATAGAATAATAACGATATGAACTTCTTATATGTATATAATATTAAAATTGTTTATTCAGATAATAAATTTCATTTCAATAAAAATCGTTTTCAACCTTCTTCTTGCCTCCAAGGATGAAAATACTTAATCACTGTAACTTTGATTACAAACAACTCTCTCTTGAAATGAGATCTACCTGCTAATCACTTTTATGTTTCAGATAATATATAAATATTGATTTATAATAATAAATTATCGTTTATACGTCATAAGCGGGGATGGTATGTGGAGGAAGAACATTTTAAGAGAGGATAAGTGCCTCTTATGTATTTTTTCAAATAGCACGAATTCTTGCAACATTGAGGGCTGTAAAATAGTGTGATGGTGTCAGTTTCCTCTTTCATAGGATTACAGAATAAGCCCTACTCTAAATCCTCTATTCAATTTCACACTTCTATATTTAGTTGATACTAAAGAAAATAAAATTCAGACAAAAAAAACCTTTGCATTTTTAATTTAATATGTATGAATATATCTTATTTTCTGAAATGAAAAAATAGTCATTTTGGTCAAATACAAAATCATAAAAATGCAAACCTGTTTTCATTTTTACCATATACTTTTAAATTCAGCTTTACAGTTTTCAAAATATCTAAAGTAATCTCTATTATTTAAAAGAGATTACGTATTACTTCATACTTTTGATTATCGCATTCTTTAAGTGGGATATGGTCTCATAACAAAACAGAATACTCTAAAAATACTATTTTCTTTCTCATCCACACGTTTGTTAAAAAACATCTCTTAAAGCTTGTCACATCTACCTCATACGGTGTCTATGAATGGTATAAAATCTATTGGATAGAATCATCTTTCCTTAAATAAAAAGTAAAAGCCAAGTACCATCACGCTATTTATCACCTAATATTACAACATCCATTGCGATTTGAGAAAATGCATAAAAGGCATTTATTCTTTCTTAGAGTGTTTTTATCCATACATTACTCCTCTTTGTAATGTATAAAAGAATAATTTTTATTAATTTAATATAGAGAAATTTAAAACGAGAAAACCCTACAATATTTAAGGCTCTCATTATGTAACACGATAAATTACCATTACAAATTAATATGCTGCTTATAATTGTCCTAAAGGATAATGTTTTACAACACTAAAGATCTGATTAGTCTGAAAAATGAGCTCGTTTTTTCCCCTTAATGTTCTCTATCACCTTATATCCTTGCTTAGAGCACGTACAGCTCGTGCAGTTTCACATTGTAATGCTTTTTGTGCTAAAATTTTCATATCTTCAAAACTATGAGTCTGTAAACACGCCTTTACTGGAGAAATATCGCAAGATATCATAGAAAGCTCATTAATTCCCAATCCAGTCAAAATCATTGCACCAAAAGGATCTCCAGCCATACCACCACATACACTAACCCAACACTTATTTTGTGCAGCTCCCTGAATAGTCTGATAAATCATACGCAAAACTGCTGGATCAAGGCTATCAGCTTCAGACACAAGGTACGGATTTTGCCGATCAACAGCCATTGTATACTGTGTTAGGTCATTGGTTCCAATTGAAAAAAAATCAACATGGGCGCTTAATACATCTGCCATAATGGCCGCTGCTGGAACTTCGATCATAATACCAAGTTTTAATTTTGGTGCATCAATATCGTTGCGGATTTCCTCTGCAATCTTTTTTATAGCGACAATCTCTGAAACAGACATGACCATCGGAAACACAATCCATAGATCTCCGCCCTCTTTTGCTGCTCGATATAAAGCACGTAATTGAGGCACCAAAAGATCACGTCGACGTAACAAAAGCCGCGTTCCTCGAACACCTAAAAAAGGATTGTCCTCTTTAGATAAATGTAAATGCGTAACCTGTTTATCCCCACCAATATCAAGTGCACGAATAATTAATGGCTTATCTCCTACAGCTGTAATCATCGTCCGATATATATTAAATTGTAGCTCTTCATCCGGAATATGTGGATTCTCTAAAAACAAAAATTCCGTGCGCATGAGTCCAACACCTTCAGCCCCCAAATCAAGCGCAACAGGAACCTGATTTGCGTAGTTGACATTGGCCATGATACGAATTCTTTGACCATCTATCGTTTGCGCTGGTAATCTACACGCACTTATTTCACTGACACGTTTTTGCGCAACAGTATCAATATGCCTTTGAGCATCTTCAACGTCTTCAAGCGTAGGATCAAGGTAAATAAACCCGTTATCGCCATCAATAATAGCCTGAATATCAGACTGAATCGCTAAAATATCATCACCTGTAGCAACAACCATTGGAATACCAAGAGTACGCGCCAAAATAGCTGTATGAGATAATGGACCTCCCCATGCTGTTGCTAATCCTTTTACCCTTGTACAATCAAGTTGTGCTACATCAGAAGGAGAAAGGTCATTTGTAACCAGAATTACACCATGTGGAATATCATTTAAAAAGAACGATCTATAGGATGGATTGATTTCACCTAAAACACGTCGACCAACATCAACTAAATTAACAGCACGTGCTGCTAACAAAGGATTATCTACCTTAAAAAACATATCTGAAAATTGACGAACCGCTCTATCCCAAGACCAAGCGACACCATGACCTTCCGCTATAAAACGACAAGCTTGAGCTATTAAATTTTCATCGTCAAGCAAAACCATTTGCGCAGAAAAAATTGCAGCAGAATCTGCTCCCATACGCACTGTAATATCAGAAATTACAGATGCCATTTTATGTTTTGTTTTTGTAAGAGCATTTTCAAGACATGCTGCACCAGCTGCAAAATCAATTGGCTGGTCTATTATGGAAATATCATTTTGCCTTAAAACAAAAATCTTACCAAATGCTAATCCTGAACTCGCTCCAACACCAGAAATGCCTTTTTGCATAGAGCGTGGATACCAACCATGAAAAGCCTTTGTTTGAGATTCCATTGCTTTCATCAAGCATTTTTCACTAATACTCACTTTTTTTGCAATAGCAATGGCATCATTGAGAAGTTGTGCTCCTTCTGAAGCATCTGTAGAAAAAATCAGAACATCACCGTTTTTTGCTCCTAATTGCAATAAACCAACCAAATTTTTCATTTCAACGGTATATTGACCATGGCGAACTCTGATGGAACTTTGAGCCTTTTTCGCAAAATCAACCCAAAGAGAAGCTGGTCGTGCATGGAGACCACTTGGATAATCTAAAGTCCATTCCTGACACACAGAAAGGTCACCAATAAAAGTTTTTTCTATCTTCATATTTTGGTCAAACAAAGTTGTAACAATTTGTTGTTTGTCCATAGTGGTTGCAAGTACTTCAAGCTGTTTTTTATCAAATAAAAGAGACGTCAATTTTTTACAAATTTCTCTATAGCGATCTGGACACGCTGCAATGGCAATAACCAAATATGCTTTCTTGCCATCCTGCCACTCAACACCAGCAGGAACCTGTATAACAGCAACAGCATCCTTGATAATTAAATCACGATTTTCAGCCATACCATGAGGAATGGCTATACCATTTCCAAGCCAAGTATTGGTTGTTTCTTCACGTGCAAGCATGCTTGCCAGATAACACTTATCAACTGCACCAACCTGCACAAGCAATTCAGCAGCAGCATAAATTGCATCATTTTTATGATCAAAAGCAGCTGCAAGTTGTACAGATCTTATAGACAAGATTTCACCATCAGCAAAATCTACATTCATTGCTTCTGCTTTCTCATATCTCATCATGAATTCAAATTGCCTCACATTTGAACACCAATATCTCTGACACATTCCTTTTCAAAGCTGCATTTCCCAAAATACAAGCTATAAATACCACCACAGCTTTATTTATATTTTACGGAATATAGCTAAGTGAGGTGCTTAAATACCTCAATATAACCGATAAAACAATTGGATATTATTATCTAGCGAAGTGCTTAAAACCATTATAAGCAAATCTGCCTCTTACTCTTTTACTTTACAAAGACAAAACCCCATTTTCTACAGAACCAATCACCTGAAAAACTATGTTTTCGAAACGCTCTCATTATCCTAAGTTATTCAACATAACTTTTCATTATTTTTCCTACAAGAAAGCATCCTTCCCAATCATCCGTAACTTCAGCTAATATTTTGATTGATTCCTCAAAGTTTATTTAACCTATTATCCCTCTTTATAAATTCATTACATAATTACAAATTGCTCCATGCAACTTATCATCTTTAAAATTCCGTGCTGCCCATCTTATGATATCAAACCCTCGATATATAATATTTATATATTTTAAGCTACACCTTTACTTCAATCAATATCGCAAATACACAATACCCTCTGTCGCACATTTGCAAAGTACGAACATCCCCCCAAGCACCATCATCAATTACTAAAATAAAGAAAAACTCTACAAATAAGATAAATAAAGTAAAAAATGAAACGCAATGATTGCCTTAACCCTAGCTCTTATGCTTATTTACTTTCAACAATACACAATAATAGTGAAATCAGAAAAAATATTCTTGAAGGGCGCTGATTGCACGTTGGTTATTTTTATATCTTTAAACACCGTCCTCCTTAAAAATATAATTTCACTCTTGATTTACCGAAAATTCCTTAATGCACGTCACTTTCAAAGTAGTTTTGGCTGCCTTCTTATGGATTTTTTATCCCTATGTCTTTTTAAATGAATAGCCACACCTATCCACACTACCACCTAAAAACAGTATGACAACTCATCAATACCACAATGCCGATAAAAAGACCCATCTTTATCAAAATGATTACATAAAGAATGCTCTCATTAAATTTCTCATAATTTTCTGAAAACAAACTGCTTCTCTTATAAGAAATCACTAGACACTTCTTCATGCATAAAAAGAAAGTCTCTCTCACTATTATTATACAGAAATTTATCAACAAATTCTATCATAATATCAATATGTTCAGTACTAAATACTAACATAACATCGCACAAACTTTTTCCCTCATTGAGAAAAGCCATTTCCTCAATTCTACCTTTTTCGCATATCTTCTACATTTATTATAGTACCAACGCAAAAAGGGAAAGATAAGACTCTATCTTTCCCTTTTAATACTTATAAAACCACGACTATAATTCAATGAAATCCTGTTGATTGCTAGAGAGTGTTACAGATTACTCTGCTGCCTCCAGCATAGGAATGACTGAAACATAGGAACGATTACCCGCTTTGCGTTGAAAAGAAACCTTTCCATTTGATAATGCAAAAAGCGTATGATCTTTTCCAATACCAACATTGTTACCAGGATGCCAACGTGTACCACGCTGGCGAATAATAATATTTCCGGCAATAACGGTTTCACCACCAAATTTTTTAACGCCTAGACGTTTCGATTCTGAATCACGACCATTACGCGAGGAACCACCAGCTTTTTTATGTGCCATAGACGCTCTCCTTTAATCTTTCTTACTCTTTGATGCTACAGACGCTTTCTTCTGCGGCGCAGTCTTTTTTTCAACCGTTTTTTTAGCCGTCTTCTCAACAGAAGCAGCAGCTTTTGTTTCTTGTGGTGTAGTTGCTTCTTCTTTTATCGGTTTCGCAGCAACTTTTTTAGGTTTTGAACCACCCATTAAAATTTCTAAAACACGAAGCCTCGTAAATTCTTGACGATGGCCACGCGTGCGTTTAGAATTTTGACGACGGCGCTTCTTAAATGCGATAACCTTGCGCCCACGTGCCTGTTCTAAAATCTCAGCTGTCACCAATGCATCAGCAACGACAGGGGTACCAATAACCGCATTACCTTCTTGCCCAACCATTAATATGTCATTGAATTCAACAACATCACCCGCATTTCCACTAACTTTTTCAACTTTTACCACTTGATTAGCAACAATGCGGTATTGCTTACCACCAGTTTTAATGACTGCGAACATTTTTTATCCTTCCGTTCACTCCAGCTCTTATTTAATTTCTGCCTTGAAATAAGGGAAAATAGGCTGCTTTTTATCAGTCGTAATAAATCTCAAAGAAGGATAAAACCTTCTTCAACACAAATATGCGCAGATTTCCCCACGCTTATATTTTGTATATATGAAGGAATTTCTATTCTCTGTCAATAAAGTCCCATAAAAAAGAAAAAAAGGTTGTACCAAAAACAATTGAAGGTTATCTACCCCTTATACACTCAAATAGTGCCGATTTTTGTTTCACTTTATTATGGAGAGATGGCTGAGTGGTTGAAAGCACCGCACTCGAAATGCGGCATAGGGGCAACTCTATCGGGGGTTCAAATCCCTCTCTCTCCGCCATTAATTTATAAAACCATATTATTAAAATGTCTTCAATCGTAGCTTGCCGGTTGTAGCTTGTCAGCAAATTTTGTACCATTTTATTTTTTTCGAAGGATTTTAAGGGGGGCTCAAAGGGTCTTCAAAGACCTCTCAAAGGTCTTTATCGTTTTTGCGAATAAATTCTCCTTTTTACAATTTTTGCACTTTTTTGATTTTCTGTTACATAAATCTAGTTCAGATAATAAGAGAACGCATAGTAAAATTAAAGAATTATCTCATATTTCTCTCTCATTCTACTTTTGCTTAGTTAGTGCAAAACCTACTGTCAAATTATATTTATTTTGCACGTCTTGCTTGAATATGTGCTAGCAACCCTAATGTTGAACTATCGCGATTATCCGCTTTACTTTCTCCACGAAGAATTGGTAGTAACTCGTTTGCTAATTCTTTACCAAGTTCAACCCCCCATTGATCAAATGAATTAATATTCATTAAAATCCCTTCAACAAAAGTACGATGTTCATAAAGTGCAATAAGACGACCGAGTGCAAAAGGTGTTAATAAATCTTGAACCAACGTAATGCTGGGACGGTTTCCTTTAAAACTTCTATGAAGTGCTAAATGATCTGCCTCACCCTCACCAACTCCATTTTTTATCAAGATATGCCGAGCATCTTCAATACTACGCCCCTTCATCAATGCTTTTGATTGTGCTAAACCGTTTGCTAGCAACATCTCATACATAGAATGTAAATTTTTCTCATGCCCTTTTATAAATAAAATAAATTCTACAGGAATAATATCTGTTCCTTGATGCAGAAGCTGAAAAAAAGCATGTTGACTATTTGTTCCTGAATCCCCCCAAACAATTGGACCACTTGAAAAACTTAATGGTTTTCCATCCAGCGAAACTTGCTTACCATTTGATTCCATATCAAGCTGTTGTAAATAAGCTGGAAAATGTATTAAACGCTGTGCATAAGGAATGATCGAACGTGATGAATAACCACAAATAACACGATGCCAAAATCCTAAAAGAGCAAAACGAATAGGAATATTTTTATGCAAAGGCATAGTTTTAAAATGTTGGTCCATTTGCAAAGCACCGTTGAGAAATTTGCGAAAATTTCCACCACCTATTGCAAACATAACAACAAGTCCAATGGCTGACCAAATTGAATAACGTCCTCCAACCCAATTCCAAAATTTAAAAACGCTTGTGGAATCTATGCCAAATTCTGCCACTTTATCAAGCGCACTTGAAACAGCAACAAAATGCGTACAAACAGCTTTTTCTCCTAAATGTGAACAAATCCACTGACGTGCAACTTGAGCATTTACCATTGTTTCAGCCGTTGTAAAAGTTTTAGAAGCAATGACAAACAGCGTTGTTGCTGGATTCAAAATAGAGAGAGTATCAGAAATATGGGCACTGTCAGCATTCGAAACAAAATGACACTGTGGACCATCATGATAAGGTTTTAAAGCGTATGTGACCATTGCAGGACCAAGATCAGAACCACCAATACCAATATTGACAATATCACTTATTCTCTCGCCACTGCTTCCCTTATAGCTTCCATCACGCACCTTTTCAGAAAATCTTTCCATATCTTCAAGGACGTCTTGAATATCGCGAATAAGATTATGACCATCCAACATGAAAATTTCATCAGCAGGTAAACGTAATGCAATATGAAGAACTGAGCGTTTTTCAGTTGTATTAATCGCCTTACCAGAAAACATTGCATCACGCCGGCCTAACACATCTGCTGCGACCGCTAAATCATCTAGAAGTTGCAATGTTTTAAATGTCACACCACATTTTGAAAAATCGAAAAGAAGATCATCAAGTCTGAGGGAAAAATGGGAAAAACGCTGTTCATCTTCTACAAAATGCCGACGAATATCATAGACCCCATCCTTTGCGGCATGGTTTCTTAAAGCTTTTAATGTGGCTTCAAAAGCCATTTCATTTCGAATCGAAAAGCTATCTCCCATAAGCTTATCCTATACGGTTATTGATAATGAAATCTATGCCCAAACAATAACAAAGCAGAAAGCATCTCTTTTATTGCTCGCTATTTTCACTGCTCACATAAAAATGAAGGAATATACAAAATATAAAGGATAAGATCCGAAAATGATATTTTTACAAGAATAAATTTTCAAATCTTTTCTATCATATACATCATTTAACTTGATTGAGTTCTTTTGTTAAACGTAAATCTTCTTCTGCTTTTGGTCTTATAAAACGCCCTAGAAAAAGATAAACAACCGGTGTAACATAAAGCGTAAAAATAGTTGCTAAACCTAAGCCACCAACGATAACCCAACCTAAAGCTATACGAGCTTCTGCGCCAGCACCTTTGGCTAAAACCAAAGGAATACCTCCTAAAATGGCACAAATCATTGTCATACAAACTGGACGAAGGCGAATGTTTGCTGCTTCTTCTACGGCTTCACGCACGCTTCTTCCCTGATCACGTAATTGATCTGCAAATTCAACAATGAGAATACCATTTTTTGCCATAACACCAATTAACAAAATTAATCCAATTTGGCTGTAAATATTAAGACTCACACCACTTAATAGCATAGCAATTACAGCACAACCAATCCCTAATGGGACAGTGGCCATGATAATGAATCCTGAAATAAAACTTTCAAACTGAGCAGCCAAAATCAATAAAATAATCAAAAAGGCAATGCCAAAAACAATCATAAAATTGGAAGATGTTTCATTAAGCGTTTCGGCTTCCCCTAAGGGAACCAAGTAGGTTCCTTTTGATAACAAAGGAGAAGCAATTTTCTGTACAGTTTGGTAAGCTTCTCCTAAAGCGATATCTGGAGCAAGATTTGCGCTTAAAACAACAGCATTCATGCGTTTTTCCCGTTTTAATTGAGGAGCAATAGCTTTTTCATGTAAACGCGCAATAACCGATAAAGGAACATATCGATTGTCTTTGGTTTTTAAAAAAATATTTTCTAAATCGCTAGGACTCTTCATAGAATTTGTACGCGATATCAATTTAACATCGTAAGAATGATCATCCACGTTAATGGAACCAATCTTTTTACCATCCAACATTGTTTGTAATGTATCGCCCAAATTGGCGATATCAATCCCTAAATCGGAGGCTTTTTTTCGATTGATTTCAATAAAAAATTGCGGTTGTGTTGCATCAACAGTAAGGCGTGGGCGAATAAAACGCGGATCATCTTGTAAAGCACTCACCAGCTTATCAGCAATGGGTTGTAATGTTGCATAATCATTGCCAAGAATTGCAAATTGCAACCCTTGCCCAGTTCCTCTCACACCCAAAGAATTTCCCTGCGCAGCAAATACAAAAACTGCGGGAAACTGTTTAACCTTTGCATTAATATCTTTCACGATTTCTTGCTGACTACGTAAACGTTTATCCCAAGATGAAAGCAATAAAATCAAAAAAGCAGTATTGGGTGAACCGCCAGCACCCGCGATAGAGTAACTGTTAGCAATCTCCCCTGCATCACGTAATGGCTGTAGACTTGCTTCAATTTGCTCTATTTGCTCGTTCAAATATTGTGTTGAAATACCTTGTGGTCCATTAATAACCAAAAAGATCACAGCTCTGTCTTCTGCTGGCGTTAATTCCTGTTGTAGCTTCGTATAGCCTCCAACACAAAGACCCCCAAAAATAAGTGAAGCAAAAACAACAGCCCAAGGCTTTTCTAAACACTTATGCAAACTGTAAGTATATGCCTTATGAAAAAAAGTACCTAATTTATATAAAAAAGCAAAATGATGGGACTCTTCCTCTTTATCCTCAATATGTTCTTTGAGAAAACGTGAAGCCAACATGGGACAAA
Organism: Bartonella sp. CL71SXKL; assembly: GCF_042194935.1. Lineage (NCBI taxonomy): Bacteria > Pseudomonadati > Pseudomonadota > Alphaproteobacteria > Hyphomicrobiales > Bartonellaceae > Bartonella > Bartonella sp. CL71SXKL. Next base: position 13,467 of record NZ_JBHINI010000001.1, read on the forward strand.
GCGTTAAGGCAACAACTGAAGAAAGCAAAATAGAAATTGCCAAAACAAAACCGAATTCTCTAAAAAGCCCTCCAACTTGCCCAGGAAGAAAGGAAATAGGAACAAACACAGCCACTAATGTCAGTGTTGTTGCTAAAACAGCAAAAAATACTTCACGTGTTCCTATCACCGCTGCTGCTCTGGAACCTAATCCCATGTTGCGCCACCGAACAATATTCTCAAGAACAACAATGGCATCATCCACAACAAGCCCTGTTGCTAAAACAAGTCCTAAAAATGTGAGAATATTCAATGAAAACCCTACAAGATAAATAGCCGCAATGGTACCAATCAAAGCGACAGGAAGAGATACAGCAGGTATCAGCGTTACACGAATGTCTCTGAGAAAAAGAAAAATGACCAAGATAACGCTCAAAATAGCAATGACCAACGCAACTTCAACCTCATGAAGAGCGCTTTTAATAAAAATTGCATCGTCATTAATAACGTCTATATGTACAGAAGAAGGAACAATACTTTTGAGATTATCAACAACGGCTCTCACACCTTCAGAAATATTAAGAGTGTTGGATTGTGCTTTACGCACGATACCTAATCCAATACCTGTCTTTCCATTGATACGAAGAATAACTGTTTCTATATCCGGCGATAAAGTAACATGCGCAACATCACCAAGGTGCACATGAGGCTTTAAAACAACTTGTTCAAAAGATTCTGGTGTTGTTAAACGTGCAGTAGCACGTACAACTAAAGTTTGCTTAGAATTGCGTAATGACCCTACTGGCACATCTGTTGTCATATCAGCAAGAACACGTGAAATATCTGCTACAGTTAATCCATAACTTGCAAGTTTTGCTTGATCTATATCAATCTGAAAAATCTTTGTGCGAGCACTATCGACCTGTACATCACCAACACCATCAACAGCAGAAATTGCATCAACAATCTGATCGTTTACAATCGTGGTTAAATCATCAACACTCATTGTTGGTGACGTCACAACCAAATACATCATGGCAGCAGCATTCGAATCTGCTTTAATAATCAAAGGCGAATCCGCATCTTTCGGTAAAGAATAGGTAATACGGGAGAGAGCATCACGAATATCAGATGCCGCAACATTCAAATCAACACCAACATTAAAATTAATCTGTACACGGGAGCGCCCAAAAGAAGACGTTGAAGAAATCGTCTTAACACCTGAAACACGAGAAACGGCATCTTCTATAACTTTTGTAACTTCACGATCAATTGTTTCTGCCGACGCACCAGAAAACACCGTCACAACCGTCGTTACGGGAGTATCAACATCGGGTAATTCTCTTACATCAACATTTAACCATGCTGCAAATCCTGCAATGATGATCATAGCATTTAAAACAAAAGTAAAAACCGGTCTGCGAATAAATAAGGTAATGAGACCACCTTGCTCCACCTTTGACGTAGGCTGTTTTGTGCTCAATTCTTGGCTCATTGTATATCCGTTCCGTAAACTGCTGGTAATTGCTGTTGATGAGACTTTGGATCATCAATAGTTACTTTACTTCCTGGATAAAGCATTTGCACCCCTTGAATGACAACTTGATCACCATTTTCTAGGGGTGCTTTTACGAAAACTTGATCTGCTTTATGCTGAATAATTGATACGGGTATAGCCTCTACTTTCCCTTCTCTCACACGCCAAACGAATGACCCTTTACTATTCCATTGAACTGCAAGAGGATTAACGACAGGAAAAGAACCACCATGAAATTGCAAGGCAACAGAAAAGGACATACCAGACATGAGCGTATCTTTTTCATTATTGATTTCAACCTGAACATGAAGTGTGCGACTTTCTGGATCAACGATATTATCAATCGCATAAATATGACCAACAAAAGACATATCTGGCTGCGCGACTAACGTTGCCGTTACCTCATCTCCTTTATGGATGCGCGACACATATCGTTCAGGGGCCCATATATCGACCAAAATACGTTCTCTATTCTCAATACGGCCTATTACAGTATTAAGGGTCACGTTATTCCCCGCATCAACGGGCAAAATACCAACAACTCCAGGAATCGGTGCTCGAATTGTTCGCCGATCGAGATCTAATTCAGCATTACGCAAAACTAAATTTGCGTTATCCAACTCTAAGCGTGCCATAATTTCTTGAACTTCCGTTGCTGTATTGCTGGCGCGTAATTTAAGAATGCGCGAAAGCGTTAACGCATTGTTATCACGTTGCACTTTTGCTTTTGCAGCCGCTATTTCTTCTTTTTTAGAATCAAGCTTTGCAATCACATCATCGGCTTGTACTTTTGTACCTGCTGATACAAAAAGCTTATCAATAACACCTGAGGATAAAGGGGTAAGCTCAACTTCTGCAAGAGCTTTTCCACTCCCTAAAACGTTAAGTTGTTCATAAAAATCTTGAATTTTTACAAGATCAACGACAACATTTACCGGTGGCCTTCCCATTTTTCCATTTGAAGTTTTATCTGATACTTTTGTTTTATCCACCATAGAAATGGGTTGTTCTGCACTCTTTTTTCCAGCCCAATAAGTAACCGTTAAAACAACGATTAAAAACACTAATGGAAAGCTCTTTTTTAATAACGCCATACATCCGCCCTTGCTGTGTCATGTTTATCTGAAATAGTTTTCAACAGTAATATCGGCGTTTTACACAAAAACCCAACAGCGGGTGTGTGTGTCTTACCCCCACCGCAAAAAACAGATCTCATCTCTGCTTGATTATCTTTCATCTATAAAAACGTCAAGTTAACTATCGTTCATATTGCTTTGTATGGTCACAACAAAAAAATGTTCATATCAAAACCAACTGAAGCCATAATATTTTTAAAATATCTCATAAAAAAGAGAGATTTTTTTATTACTATCCAAGTTTCACTTGCATTTCTTTAATGAAACGATTAGGAACCCTTTGTCTTAGACAATGTAAAAAATTGAAATATATGCACCCGTAGCTCAGCTGGATAGAGCACCAGACTACGAATCTGGGGGTCAGGAGTTCGAATCTCTTCGGGTGCGCCATCTATCAATATCTTACTTATAAAGTCAGACTTTTTAAATTCTTTATTTTGTGATTTGTTTTTATCTATCTTTGTATTTTGTTATTTCATTCTGTTGTGAGTCGTTTCTTTAGCCATTTTGCTAGAATAAGATGTTATGAGTCCTTCAATTCAGCCCTAAGGGCTTTTATTAGCTAATAATCGTAGCGATTGCATGAGTAGCGTGTATTGTTGTTTTCTTTTTTCAATCTACGCGCTTGTTTTTGGTCTCTTCCGGATTATACTCTCTAATCAGTTAGGTAATTTTTTACGTTCTTATTTCTAACTGTTCCATAACTGGATGTTGCTGGATATTTTATTCCTAGCAGTCCCATCTTAAGAGGGACTTCAAATGTGCCGCCATAAATTCCGGGTTACCACCATGTAAAACTTTTTCAGTGTGTTATTGGAAAGAATAAATAAACTACTTCTCAAACGTACCACTATAAAACACTTATGGTATCCATTAATATCATCAGCATTTTGTTGCAAACCACAGCTTCTTTCTGCAATATTTTTAATTGAATTAAACGTATTTTTACTGCTTAAAAGCAAAGTGATTCTTTTTCCTAAAAAACAATAAAACTCTTCTTGTGCTTCTTTAGCATTATCTCTTGCATGGCATATCATCGACTTCTATGATATCTTAATATTTTCTGTTCTCTATGAATTTTTCTAATTAACCCATGGGGTACAGATCTCGAATATTAATAAAAGATAAGTTTAAAGAATTTTTCCATGCCTAAAACTGATATTGAAATTGCTCGCACTGCTAAAAAGCAACATATTGTTGAAATTGCACAAAAAATTGGTATCTCACATGAAAATCTCATTCCCTATGGCCATGATAAAGCTAAAATTTCTTCTGAATACATAAAATCGCTTAATAAAAATCCAGACGGTAAACTTATCCTTGTCACAGCTATCAATCCCACACCTGCCGGAGAAGGCAAAACAACAACAACAGTTGGACTAAGTGATGCTCTTAATCTTATTGGTAAAAAAACAATAGCTACCTTGAGAGAACCGTCTTTAGGTCCCTGTTTTGGTGTAAAAGGTGGTGCTGCTGGTGGTGGTTATGCGCAAGTCATTCCAATGGATGACCTTAATTTACATTTTACCGGTGATTTTCATGCTATTACAGCTGCTCATAATCTTCTTGCCGCAATGATAGATAATCATCTTTATTGGGGAAATACTCTAAACATTGATCCACGTCGCATTGTTTGGAAACGCGTTCTTGATATGAATGACCGTGCATTGCGCGATATTGTCATTTCATTGGGGGGCATAACAAATGGTTTTCCACGTCAAGCAGGTTTTGATATTACTGTTGCATCAGAAATTATGGCGCTTCTTTGTCTCTCTGAAAATTTAGAAAACCTTACACAAAGACTCAAAAAAATTATTGTTGCTTATCGTTATGATAAAACGCCCATCACCGTTGCTGATCTCAATGCGGAAGGTGCAATGGCAGTTCTTCTCAAAGATGCTATACAACCCAATCTCGTACAGACAATTGAAAATAATCCTGTTCTCGTTCATGGAGGACCTTTTGCCAACATTGCTCATGGTTGCAATTCAGTTATAGCAACAAAAACTGCTTTAAAACTTGCGGATTATGTTGTCACAGAAGCAGGGTTTGGAGCAGATCTTGGAGCAGAAAAGTTCTTCAATATCAAATGTAGGCAAGCAGGTATTGTACCAAATGCTACAGTGATCGTCGCAACTATTCGTGCATTAAAAATGAACGGTGGTCTGGATAAAAATAACCTGACAGAAGAAAATATTACCGCTTTAGAAAAAGGAGCTGCCAATCTTTTACGACACATAAAAAATATGAAGCACTACGGTATTCCTTGTGTTGTGGCTATCAATCATTTTGACAGCGATAGCGATGCTGAAATAAAAACATTACAAAAAATAGTTGCAACAACTGGACACAAAGCTATTATCTGTAAGCATTGGGAACAAGGTGGAAAAGGCGCTATAGAACTTGCACAAGAACTCGTTACCTTGATTGAAAAGCACGATTCTGATTTTAAAGTTCTCTATCAAGATGATATTCCACTCGTTCAAAAAATTAATTGTATTATAACAAAGCTATACGGTGGACGTGGCGCCATCATCTCAGCCCCTATTCTCAAACAACTTGAATCTTGGGAAAAAGAGGGGTTTGGCGTCTACCCTATTTGTATGGCAAAAACACCTTATTCTTTTTCTTCTGATCCCAAGCAATACGGCGCTCCTGTTGATTTTGAAATTCCCATACGAGAAGTTCGTCTCTGTGCGGGAGCCGGTTTTATTGTTGTCATTTGTGGAGATGTTATGACCATGCCGGGACTACCCCATTATCCCGCGGCTGAAAAAATTCATCTTGACGAAAATGATCAAATACAAGGACTTTCATAAATTTATAACCGTAAATTCTATCATTCATTATAAAAAGCGTTTTATTGTAAAAAAATAGAATTTTAAAAAGCGATATAGACAAATGTCTTATTTATATGATATAAGTGCTTGTCCTTTTGGATATGCCTTTAAAAGGACGTAGGTTTTTTCCTATCATTTATGACACTGAAAAAAGCAGGATAGATAGTGCAAGTACTCGTTCGTGATAATAATGTTGACCAAGCGCTCCGTGCGTTGAAAAAAAAGATGCAGCGTGAAGGTATCTTCCGTGAAATGAAAATGCGTAGTTATTATGAGAAGCCATCTGAGAAGCGTGCTCGTGAAAAAGCTGAAGCTATTCGTCGTACACGTAAGCTTGCTCGTAAGCGTGCACAAAGAGAAGGTTTTGTTAGTAACGGACGAACTGTTGCGGTAAAGTAATATACTTTATGATATTATATAACTGCATAACCAATAGGTAATAAGCTACTAGAAAATTTTTCTTCATAGGCGATTGCAATAAATTGCTTGTGTGTAGGTTTTTGTGTACAATGTTATCTAATATGTTAGTTATTTGAAAATAATAAGATTTCTATCATAAAGGTGGTTTTTATTTCACTCTTATATTTTAAAAATAGATAACAAACTACACTTTAGATATTTAAGCGACTTTTTCCTATGTGAATTGAGTGTGAGGTGTTTTATTATCACTTTTCACTATAATTTTCTCCTTCTGGATATCTCTTACATCACTGCTTCTTATGTACAAATTTCATGATGAACTTCTTTTTTGTCATTAAATATTCTACATCTTTCGATCATCCTAGGTCTGATTACAAAACAAAAATAACTATCGCAATATGCGATTGTGTTTAAAATATAATATCAAATTCATAATCCTCTTTCCCTTCAGTTATGTAACGAAACGATATAATTCCATAACTTTTTATATCTCTTGATTCTGTCTCTCTAAAGGATGACGAATTTCAACCACTGCACTACAGATTCTTTTTTCTTGATAAATTTCTTCTATTCATCACTTATGTAATTACCCTCATAATTGTATCGAATAAGCCCTTCTATTTCTTTCAACTTTCTTCTATACTGAGTTAGAGAAAAAGAAATTTGACAATAAACAGAGAAAACACTGTATTTTAATATGGATGAATGTGCCTTTTATTACCATTGTTGATGGAAATATTTTTACAATTTAAATAACGAGTTAAAGTTTTTAACGCAGTGATTTGTTATTATAAGTAATTGTTTTTCATATTAATTAATAATTCTGAATAACGTAAAGTTTCTCAATGCCTTCTCATATTGAATCAATCAAGATTATCTTCTTGTACATCATAAGCGGGATCCGTATGCAAATAGAATAAAAGCTATTTAAGAAAAAACAAAAATGCTTCTTATGAACACTATAAATAATAGGAACTGCATAACATTGAAAGCTGGTAAATAGAACGATGAAGCCCGCTTATCTACCATACGGATAAGCATTATCATGGCATAAGATTAGAGTGTAGCAAATTTTATAAATGGAATTATCACGAAAAAGTGTCCTGTTAAAATTAGCCCTTCATATATCAATCTACTCTATAATGTAGCTCATATTTTTACGCTTAAATGTTTTATTTATCGTATTATTTTGTTCATTCAAAACTTCTTTTCAAGCCACACAATAATCCCTTTCTGAACAGCTCTTTGTTCGTAGTATGCATACATGCACTTTTACTTCGAGAAACAAACTCAGAAAAGAGATGCAATACTTTAGCCCTAATTTCCTGTACAAAAACTGCTAAGGCTCCAGTAATACTTTACTGTTTTATCACGCGTACAGCTACATAAAAATCCAATGTTTATTTATATCTATCCCCTCATAAAAAAGATACGCACTAAGAAATACAAGCTTTTGTTTTCCTTATTTTGATATTTTTGTAGCAATTTTTTCATCGTTTAGATCTCTTTAACGAGCAGTGTGTCATACTTTTTATCAGTTTCCAGTCTTATCTTTCAGATTTTAAATTTCCAATATATGATGAAATAAAGGAGTTCGGTGTGCAAAATTCTCGTTGGTTTCGCGTTTCAATACTCGCATCATGTATCTTAATAGCAACAGTCATTGTATTAGGTTCACCTCATTTGTTGCATGCACAAACATTTAATCAAAATTTAGGGCCCAGTGGTTTACCACTTCCGCGATTTGCTTCGATTAAACCCACCAGCGTTAATGTACGCGTCGGACCAGGAAGCAACTATTCTATCATTTTTACCTACAAAAAGAAGGGATTACCTATTGAAATCATTCAAGAATATGATCAATGGCGCAAAATTCGTGATGCAGAAGGCGATGAGGGATGGGTGTATCAATCACTTTTATCGGGAAAGCGAACTGCTATAACTATTCCATGGCAAAAAGATAAAACTAAAAGACTGATGCTACGAAAAAACCCCACCGACAACGCAGAACTTGTGGCAGAAGTAGAACCTAATGTCATTGGTAATATCCGCCAATGTGATGGACAATGGTGCGAACTAAATATTAATAATACGCGCGGATGGCTTCAACAACCACAGTTATGGGGAATCTATCCTGATGAAAAAGTAAAAGGCTGGTGAATACTCAAACTCAATAAGTTTAATTTTATTCCTTATTGAATATCCTCACTGCCTATCACAAGATCGATTTTTTGGTTTCAATCGCACGATTAAATCAACATGTGAAATTTCCATACCTTCTGGTGGCTTAGGCAAATTTCTAATAATGGGAGATTCTTCCAAATTGTAAGGAATATCAAGAATACGATTTTCACCTTCTATATAAAAATGGTAGTGATCAGAGGTATTGGTATCAAACCAAGTTTTTGAGCCTTCTACGGCAATAATCCGTAATAATCCCGCTTCCGTAAATTGATGAAGCGTATTATAAACCGTTGCTAAAGATACAGGTACACCTGCCCTCACCGCTTCCTCATAGAGCTCTTCAGCAGTAATATGACGATTTCCTTGAGAAAAAATCATATGTGCAAGTTCCAACCGCTGACGTGTTGGACGCAGACCATTTTGACGCAAACGTTTTTCTAACATAGAAATGGAATAATATTGCACCATTTTTCCACACTCTTTTGTGCACTGTTGCTCTTCATTCATATCTAAATTGTCTGCACTCACTGACATATTACAAACCCAAATACATTCCTGCTAAATAAGATCAAAATACAAAAAAATGGGAATAGTATGGTGTAATCTTGTATTCCATTTTTAAATAATTACCTATGTAGAATACATAAAAAAAGGCTTTTGTCATTAAAAATGATATAAAATCATTTCCCTCTCTTTAAAATTTGCTCTAAAAGTAGGTTGGGAAAAGCGCAGAAATTAAAGATATATGCAAATAAATGGAGTAACAATGGCTGAACAAAAGTCTCGCTACACATATGAAGAGCTTCTAAGCTGCGCTCGCGGCGAAATGTTTGGTAGAGGTAATGCGCAATTGCCAGCACCGCCAATGTTGATGATTCATCGAATCACTCAAATTAGTGAAACTGATGGTAAATACGATAAAGGAATGGTTCGCGCCGAATTTGACATTACACCAGACATGTGGTTCTTTAATTGTCACTTTATAGGCGATCCCGTCATGCCAGGATGTCTCGGACTGGATGGTATGTGGCAATTAACAGGTTTTTTTCTTGGTTGGCTAGGCGAACCAGGAAAAGGAAGAGCAATATCAACAGGTGAAGTAAAGTTATCAGGGATGGTAACTCCACAAACCAAAATTCTTGAATATGAAATAGATTTTAAGCGTATTCGACGTGGAAATTTAGTCTTAGGAATAGCTGATGGGTGGCTAAAAGCAGATGGAGAGACTATTTATAAGGCGAATGATTTACGCGTTGCTTTATTCAAAGAAGATTGAACGTTATTTCCGTCAGAAAGAACTTTTCACTATTCTGTATGGAACGAGGAGGTATGAATGCGTCGAGTTGTTGTAACCGGAATGGGAATTGTCTCCGCGATTGGAAATAACCCTAGAGATGTTTTAACCAGTTTACGTGAAGCAAAATCCGGAATTTCTTACGCACCTCAATATGCCGAATTAGGCTTTCGTAGTAGAGTTTATGGCAAACCCGATATTAATATAGAAGAACTCGTAGATCGACGTGCTCTACGTTTTCATGGGCGTGGAACAGCATGGAATCACATCGCCATGGATCAGGCGATTGCTGATGCGGGTCTAGAACCGCATGAAGTATCGAACGAACACACGGGTATTATTATGGGTTCTGGAGGTGCTTCAACACATTCAATCGTAGAAGCTGCTGACATTACACGCCAAAAAGGTCCAAAACGTGTTGGACCTTTTGTTGTCCCTAAAGCGATGAGTTCTACAGCATCTGCAACATTAGCAACTTTCTTTAAAATAAAGGGAATCAATTATTCAATCTCTTCAGCTTGTGCTACCTCCAATCATTGTATTGGTAATGCTTACGAAATGATTCAATATGGTAAACAAAAGCGCATCTTTGCCGGTGGCTGCGAAGATTTGGATTGGACACTATCTGTTTTATTCGATGCCATGGGCGCTATGTCCAGCAGATATAATGACATTCCTCACAAAGCTTCACGTGCTTATGATGTTAATCGTGATGGTTTTGTCATTGCTGGAGGGGCTGGCGTTTTAGTCCTTGAAGATTTAGAACTTGCTAAAGCACGTGGTGCAAAAATCTACGGAGAAATCGTTGGATACGGTGCGACATCCGATGGACATGATATGGTTGCCCCATCAGGAGAGGGAGCGGAGCGGTGCATGCGCATGGCTCTTGCAACAGTCAATAATAAAATTGATTATATCAATCCCCATGCGACAGCAACTCCTGTTGGTGATCCTCCTGAGATAGAAGCTATCCGTCGTGTCTTTGGAGCAGGTGATCAATGTCCCCCCATTTCTGCTACCAAGTCTCTAACAGGACATTCCTTGGGAGCAGCAGGTGTTCACGAAGCAATCTATACATTGTTAATGATGAATCATAATTTTATTTGTGAAAGTGCCCATATTGAAGAACTTGATCCAGCTTTTGCTGATATGCCAATCGTTCGTGAACGACGTGATCATCAACAACTGAATACCGTATTGTCGAATACTTTTGGCTTTGGCGGTACCAATGCAACGCTTGTTTTCCAACGTTATGTATAAACAAAAGCTCTTAGTAATTGAAAAAAGTACGGTCTTACGGAGAATAATATGAAAGGTTTGATGGAGGGCAAACGCGGCCTTATTATGGGAATTGCGAATGACCATTCAATTGCTTGGGGCATTGCCTGTCAGCTCGCACAAGCAGGAGCGGAATTAGCGTTGACTTATCAAGGAAATGCTTTTGGAAAACGTGTTCATCCCCTAGCAGATAAACTTGGGTGCAAATTAGTGCTAGAGTGTGACGTTGAAAAAAGTGAAAATATTGATTACGTCTTTGAGCAACTTGAAAAAGAATGGAAAACAATTGATTTTATTGTCCATGCCATTGGTTTTTCAGATAAAACTCAGCTAAAAGGGCGTTACGTTGATGTTACAACACGTGAAAACTTTCAACGTACGATGGTTATTTCAGCTTATTCCTTTACTGAAATTGCCCAGCGCGCGGGTAAGCTTATGCCCAATGGAGGAACACTTTTAACTCTTACCTACGGTGCTTCACAGCAAGTTGTGCCTAATTATAACATCATGGGTGTTGCTAAAGCAGCTTTAGAAGCTATGGTACGTTATTTAGCAGCGGACTTTGGTCCTCAAAATATCCGTGTCAATGCGATTTCCGCTGGTCCTGTTAGAACTTTAGCAGGTAATGGTATTGCAGCTGCGCGGGCAATATTTTCACATCAACGCCGTAATGCCCCATTACGGCGTACCGTAAATATTCATGAAATTGGAAAATCTGCTCTTTATCTACTCTCTGACTTATCATCAGGTGTTACAGGTGAAATCCATTATGTTGATTCAGGCTATAACATCATGTCTATGCCAATACTTGAAGAACTGAAAAAAAGTGACGATTCCCAAGAAGAATAAAATTTATTTCATTGCACTAAAAAAGAAAATAAATCATGTCCATAGTGCTTTAATCGGGTATTGAGTACTTTCTCAGCTATATAATAGTGTATTGACTTATAATAATATGACGTAAGGCATATGTGCAAATGTTTGTAAGAATAAGTCAATACAAAACCAGATGTACGATGCCTTGTTTCGCAAAATATTTTATAAAAAGCCGGAGTATTTCTTCAATCCATGGTTGATAAAGTGTGTATTTTATGACGTTATTTACCTTACTAAAGCATACGCTTTTGTCGTTGCTTATAAAGCAATATCCAGCCCTCATGCTACCGTAGTTTGAAACAGAGATTAGAGAATTATTAAAATCCTTAGTTTCAGCTTTTGTGTAGCAAATTGAAAAAAATATTCCTACCGTTTGATTTATTCTTGAAACGCAAATACAATCTAATTTAGGACGAATATGAAGGCGTAAAGAAATCAATCATTAATCTTACTATTATTCTTTAATGAGGCTTTACGATTTTAAAAGCATGTACATCAATGTTTTTTTAATAATGGAGGTTACGCTTTACCTCACACCTTTATTTTTCTTGTTCTTTAATGAAAGCATTTCTCTGATGTGTCAGGTAAAATAGAACACCCAAAAACACTATAGCTGTTTCTCCTTCATGCATTTTTTAAAGATATCTCTCAATGCACGCCATTCCATTTCACAATGGTACCTGTAGAACGTATAAAAAATCCCTGTGAAGTACATAAAATCCTTTTTTACCACCATTTTAATGTTTATACAGATGACAAACCGACACCGTCATTTTACTTGCCATGTTCTAATATTGAAACAACCCTTGACACTTGAGATGATTCATTAGAAGTATCTTTAATAATTTTTATCCACATACTAACCCGCTTGTGACAAGCAAACACATATTTTTAATTAACTCAATACAAAAATAAAATGAATTATTTATATAAATCAATTTTTTATCTTTATAATCACATTATTTTTCAGTGTAAATGACAGCCACAAACAAGTACAATAATATTTTTTTCAATCTTAGACTTTCAAAGTTATAATTCCAAAAATCATTTCTTGCATATAAAAAACAGAATTGACATGTGAGAAAATAAAAGACTTAAATATTTCTACTGAACAGCTTCAAGTGCTTAGAGCTGTCTCAACATTGGGGGGTGTAATGATGCTCGGCTTCCTCCTTCATAAACGTAAAGATGGGGATGTGCACAATGGCTTTATCGTTACACTATTCACGGTTACCGTCGCGAAGTGGACTTGGAAGTTTTAAGAGAGGTCTCTTTAAAACAAGCGCGTGAATATACAACAGCTATCGTGTTTTTTTGGGCGTTCTATTTTACCTGACACATCAGAGAAATGCTTTCATTAAAAAATGAGAAAATAAAGGTGTGAGATAATCTCCATTATTTAAAAGATATTGCTTTAGATAGCGTAAAACTGAATTTAAAAATGATTGTAGAAATGGGAACTGGTTTTCATCTTTAAAATTTCATCTTCTTCCCAAAACAGATTGTCTTCTTGTTTTAAAGAATTACAAAAACAGAGATACATAATATCCCTGCCCCGATATTCTTAACTTATACGTTACATAAATAAGATGCTTCTACCTAATGAGTCTTGTATTATTCTGTTTGCAAACATCATTGTGAGATGAATTTAAGAGACAATAAAAATATCTTGTTCATTACATTACATAAACATGTGTAAGTGGAAACGATAATTTATCTTCAAAGAGATAGCTCTTAGATAAAAGCAAAAACTTTTATATTTCAGCCATGTTTCATAAAGAATCGAATGATATGAATCTATAATTTGCTGGAATATGACTACCTTATACAACCATCAATAAAATCTATTTTATATGTCTATCATAGCATGTTTCTATTTTTTACGATTTGAATTATTAAAAAACAGGATATCATTGTATTTCGTCCTTGAGGGCGCGGCTTAGTAATGTATTTGCCGCTTCAGTTATGTTTTTACCACAATAGAGAATTTGATAAATTTGTTCTACAATGGGCATTTCTACCCCAATACGCTGCGCCAACGTATGTACTTCCTTGGTATTTAAGTATCCTTCCACAACCTGACCAATTTGTTTTTCCGCTTCTTTTATATCTATTCCTTTACCAAGAAGTATTCCAAAACGACGATTACGTGACTGATTATCAGTACATGTCAAAACCAGATCACCTAAGCCTGTCATTCCCATAAATGTGGAAAGCTCAGCACCCATAGCCCCCCCTAAACGACTGATTTCAGCTAGTCCTCGTGTGATAAGAGCTATTCGTGCATTTGCCCCAAAACCTATGCCATCTGATATTCCTGCACCAATAGCAATAACATTTTTGACTGCTCCCCCTAATTGAACACCAATCATATCTGAACTTTTATAAACTCTAAAACTTTTGTCACAATAAAAAAGTTGCTGCAATTCTTTACCAAACTCAACATCAGAAGCTGCTATCGTCATTGCAGTAGGCCAACCAATAGCTAGTTCTTGAGCAAAAGTTGGTCCAGAAAAAACAGCTAAAGGAATTTTTTCACCTAAAATCTCACGAGCAACCTCTTGTAAAAAACGTCCAGTACCATGTTCTAAACCTTTTGTAGCCCAAATAACACGTGAATACTGATCTAAATAAGGCTGAATATTACACAAAACTTGATGAAATACATGGCTTGGAACTGCGATTAATATATTGTGACTCGCCGTTATTGCAGTTTCAAGCGAAGCTTCAAGTAATAAATTGTCAGGAAATCGAATATCGGGTAAATATACTTGATTACAACGTTGTTCCTGTAATTCTTTGATATGTTGAGGACTATATCCCCAAAGTAAAACATTATGACCATTACGGGCAAGAGCTATCGCTAATGCAGTACCAAAAGAACCAGCACCAATAACTGTCATTGCAACGGTTTTCATTAAGTTTTCTGATTATTCTCTAAATTTTTGATTTCAATTGCATATTATTATTACAAATAACTTTAATGCTATCTTTAATATAAATTCTGTAAATCTAAAAACATTACTGCTTCGTGTTTTTTTATCTCACACAACATAAAAACTTGTTTCTCACATTCTCTTTCTTTGTAGTAAATTTTACAAACATCACTTTTTGTATATTCTACAAATAGCTATTTGTCTCAAAAATTAAAGCTTGACTAAATACCCCACGGACTTTCTCTTTTAAATTAAAAGTATATTCAAAATAATGATACTCATATCCACTGATATCTTGTATTTTTTCCCTTCTTTATATCCTACGAATTTCTTCTACGAGCTGATACATGCCGCATCAGCTCCATAGATATTTCTAACAACTACTCCACAGGAAACTGTGTATTTGGATCTTGATCCATGGGTATTTCTGAACCAGGCGCTTGATCTACAGGAGTTTGCGTACTTAGACCTTGCCCCATGGGTATTTCTGAACCAGGTGCTTGATCTACAGGAGTTTGCGTACTTAGACCCTGCCCCATGGGTATTTCTGAACCAGGCGCTTGATCTACAGGAGTTTGCGTACTTAGACCTTGCCCCATGGGTATTTCTGAACCAGGCGCTTGATCTACAGGAGTTTGCGTACTTAGACCCTGCCCCATGGGTACTTCTGAACCAGGTGCTTGATCTACAGGAGTTTGCGTACTTAGACCCTGCCCCATGGGCATTTCTGAACTAGCTTCTTGATCTACAGGAGTTTGCGTACTTAGATCTTGCCCAATGGGCATTTCTGAACCCTGTATCTTTTCTGGCTGTTTTCTTACGGATATATCTTTGCTTGATAACTGCTCAGACACTGAAGAATCATCTCTACTTGATATTTCCGGTTCAATAACACGTCCTGAACCACCCATCATATTATAATTTAAATGAGAAATAGCCCACCAAGTTCCCCCAATAATAACAAAAACGCAAATAGCAGCAAACCATAACGCGCTTAAATTCCACTTGGCGTCTGGACCAGAATTCAAGTGCAAAAAGAAAACAATTTGTACTATAATCTGAATGATCGCCATCCCAATAAGATACGCAACCTTTGTACTAACTGCCCAACTTTCCATCATTCCATACATCACAGGAACAAAAGAACCCAAAGTGAAAAATACAGCCAGAATAAAACCAACCAAATAGGAACCAGTACTGGGACCATGTGTTTCATTTTGCACGCTCATCACAACGCTCCTAATAGATAAACCATGGTGAAAACACCAATCCATACAATATCAAGTAAATGCCAAAAAATGGAAAGGCATGCTAAACGTGTTTTATTGTTCTGATCCAAACCATTACGACGAAGATGAAAAAACATCACAACCATCCAAAGAAGACCAACACTTACATGAAGTCCATGGGTGCCAACCAAAGCAAAAAATGCTGACCAATAAGCAGAGAGAATTTCCCGTCCAAAAAGCTGTAAACCTGTTGCAGGATCAATACCCGCATAAGCATTTGGATCGTAATAAAAAACCTCACTCAAAAGTTCATGAAATTCGTAAAGTTCCATACCAATGAAGCAACACCCCAATACAAAGGTAATAGCCATCCATAAACGCACACCACTGATGTTATTTTTATGTGCTTGTACCATTGCAAAGCCATAAGTGACGGATGAAAACAACAAGAAAGCAGTCTCAACCAAAACAAACTTTAAATCTATAAACTCATTACCCGCTTTACCACCGCCATAAGAAGCAGAAAATACAGCAAAACTTGAAAACAATGTCGAAAACAGGATTAAGTCTGAAAGAATATAGACCCAAAAACCAAACGTCATTACCGAGCTACTATCGTGGTGAAGTTCATCTATAGTACTCGCGTTATTCATTATTACAGCACTCATACTGTCACTCCTTGTTCTTTAAGAACAGCCGTAAAGGCATCTTCAGTTTTTTGCACTTCTTCAGCTGGAATATAGTAACCATGATGATCACCTGTTAATGAATGACACACAAGCGTTGCAATAAAACCAACCAGTCCAACCGCAACAAGCCACCAAATATGCCAAACAAGTGCAAAACCAACAACTAATGAGAAGAATCCCGCAATAATTCCAGCAGATGTATTTGATGGCATATGAATTTTTGTAAATCCACTTGTCGGCCGTTGATAACCACTTTTCTTCATATTCCAATAAGCGTCATCAGACTGTATCTTTGGAAGGAGGGCAAAATTATAGGAAGGAGGCGGTGAAGAGGTAAACCATTCAAGTGTACGTGCATCACCCCAAGAATCATTTAATGTTACCGGTAAGTGACCTTTATGCTTAATACCGTACCAAATCGCCAAAACAACCTGTAACACAAAACAAAGAATACCAAGTAAGATAATACAAGCACCTAATGCAGCAATAATAAACATCGGCTGCCAACTAGGTTCCATGTAATGCTGAAGACGACGCGTCGCCCCCATTAAACCAAGCGCATAAACGGGGAAAAAGGCAAGGTAAAAACCAATAAACCAACACCAAAAAGATGCAATACCTAGTATGCGATTTGGTTTATAACCAAAAACTTTTGGAAACCAAAATGCAATCCCCGCTAAGTACGCAAAAACCACACCTCCAATAATTGTATGATGGAAATGTGCTATCAAAAAGAGCGAATTATGAAACTGCCAATCAGCAGGGACAATAGATAATAAAACACCGGTTAATCCACCACCAACAAATGTAAAGATCATGCCCATGCACCAAAGCATTGGAGGCTCAAAGCGAATTCGACCTTTATACATCGTAAGCAGCCAATTAAAGACTTTTACACCTGTTGGAACTGCGATGATCATTGTCGCAATACCAAAGAAAGTATTTACAGCTTCACCGCCACCCATTGTGAAAAAATGATGTCCCCAAACAAGAAGCGAAAGAATCAAAATAACCAACATGGCCCATACCATCGAAGTATAACCAAAGAGGCGCTTTGAAGAAAAAGTTGACACAACTTCAGAAACAATTCCAAAAGCAGGAACAACCAAAACATAAACCTCAGGATGACCAAAAACCCAAACATAGTTAATCCATACCATCGGATTTCCGCCACCAACATTAGAAAAGAAATTCATGCCCAAATAACGATCGCATGCCAAGAGTGCAAATGCTACAGCCAAGACAGGGTAAATAACTAAAATAAGAACATTGCTGACAAAAGCACTCCAACAGAAAATAGGCATTCTCATCATTGTCATTCCAGGAGCACGCATTTTAATCATCGTTGCAATAAAATTTACTGATCCCATTGTTGTTGCAATACCAGAAAGCTGAAGTGACCATAAATAATAATCTACCCCTGTATCTGGACTCGTTTGCAATTCTGTAAAAGGTGGGTACATCAGCCAACCACCACGACCAAAATTACCAACACCTAGGGATATGTTAATTAATATTGCCCCCGCAGCCGTAATCCAAAAACCTAGATTATTTGCAAAGGGAAAAGCAACATCACGCGCACCAATTTGAAGCGGTATAAGATAATTAAAAAGACCAAATAAAATAGGCGTGGCCATGAAAAAAATCATGATCGTACCATGCGCCGAAAAAATTTGATCAAAATGCTCAGGGGGCAAATAACCAGCTGTTTCACTCCCAAGAGCTAAAGCTTGATGCGTTCGCATCATAAGTGCGTCCGCAAAACCGCGAACAAGCATAATAATTCCAAGAACGATGTACATAATACCTATGCGTTTATGGTCAACCGTTGTAATCCAATTTCGCCATAGAATCCCCCACCACCCAAGTGCTGTTAAAGCAATAACAGCAATTAAACCAACCAAAACAATCGCAATACATGTATACAAAACGATCGGTTCATGTGCAAGCGCATGAAAAGCACCTGCCGTAGGATCTGTAAGTCTTCCAAACATTTCTCAACCCATTTCAAATGAAATTCAAGTTTAAAAGAAACCTTTGTTAAAAGGGCTCTTTACTTTATTGACTCTGTTAAATAACATCAGGATCAAATACTGAACATAGTGCACCCCACAGCGTCTGAGCAGCAGCACGTTTCATTAAATCTTCATTACATACCGTCTTTTCATCGACACATCGATTAACAACACGATAGTAAAGCCGCTTCTCAACAGGTGCAAAATAACGAACTTCAGCATCTTTTTCCTTCGCAGCAATATCACCCATACGAGGCGCAATAGAAAGTTGACGATAAGATGCACGATCAAGTACTCGACCATTAGCCCGAGCTTTTACAATCCAATCCTCAAAATCCTGCAAAGACACAGAATGCCACTTAAACCGCATACTCGAAAAACCATCACCACTGTAATTTGCTGAGGCTCCTTTGAATACTCCTTGCTCTTCAGCGACCAAATGCAACTTAGCATTCATCTGCGGCATAGCGTAAAGAACTGTACCCAACTTGGGAACCCAAAAAGCATTGACAGAATTCTCTGACGTTAATTGCAATAAAACTT
The DNA here is from genome assembly GCF_042194935.1 of Bartonella sp. CL71SXKL. Lineage (NCBI taxonomy): Bacteria > Pseudomonadati > Pseudomonadota > Alphaproteobacteria > Hyphomicrobiales > Bartonellaceae > Bartonella > Bartonella sp. CL71SXKL. Next base: position 32,423 of record NZ_JBHINI010000001.1, read on the forward strand.
GACGTCCTTCAGGCGCATAAATCTCATTAATCGATGCAACACCATATTCAGGATAAATAAAAAGCCATTTCCAATCAAGAGCAACAGCATCAATCTGTAATGGCTTTCCTTCACCCACAACTTCCACTGGAAGAGGATTTGTAGGTTCAAGCTTATAGGTATAATAAGCTGTTAATGAACCTAAAACCATTACAATTACAACTGGAATACCCCACATCAATGCTTCAATTTTATTTGAATGCGCCCAATCAGGAGAATAGTCCGCTTTCATATTCGATGCACGATATTTTATAGCTAAAAATACCACACTCACCATAACTGGGATGACAATACAAAGCATCACCACCACACAAACAACGATCAAAATGAGCTGTTGACGTGCAACATAACCTGATGGCTGTATAACATCAATTTTACAACCAGACAAAAGCAGTGCTCCCCCTAAAATCACAAGCATTTCTAATTGTCTAACAAAGCTTTTCACCTTTATTTACCCCCGTCATACGCACTAAAAATTGTCATAAATATATACCTCACATTGTACAGATTTGAAAATAATTATCAAGAGAATTCAATGCCTATATTACTCTTATTAAACGCCTACTCTTTATCTATCACAATTTAATTGTTTTGCTTAATTGTTTTGCAATATACTCAAGTGCAAACCAATATCCATCACCTCCACACCCAGTTATGACAGCGTCTACACCTGCAGATGTATAAGAATGGTGACGAAAAGCTTCACGCTGATAAATATGAGATAAATGAACTTCTACTTTCGGCCCTGAAAACATTTTTAGGGCATCAAGAAGTGCAACAGATGTATGACTGTAAGCCGCTGGATTAATGATCAATCCAGAACTTGCCTCTATTGCTTCTTGTATCCATGCTACTAATTGCCCTTCACAGTTACTTTGATAAAAATTTATTATAATATCATTTTTTTTTGCCCATTCTCTGCATCTTTTTTCAATATCTTCTAGAGTTTCAATTCCATAAATTTCTGGCTCACGTTGACCTAGAAAATTTAAATTAGGACCATTTAAAATTGTTATTATCTCTGACATAGCAAGCCTTTTCTTTCAGACCTATCACTTATTAAAAAAATATTTAGCATGTTTTTATGGCAATAAAGCTCCATCCTTAATCTCAAAGAATTCTGCGCGTCCTTTTAAGTCATCGAATAAAAGACGATCTGTTCCTGTCATAAATGTTTGTACAGCTAAATCATCAAGAATATCAAATAGAGCAGCACGTCGATGCGAATCAAGATGGGCAGCCATTTCATCAAGAAGAAGAATGGGAGATCTTTCCGATATCATACCTGTTAGACGTGCATGACACAAAACTAAACCTGTCAGCAGCGCTTTTTGTTCACCTGTTGAACAAGATGTTGCTGCTCTATTTTTATCAGCATAAAAAACCTGCAAATCTGCACGATGTGGTCCTTCTAACGTCCGACCAGCAGCACGATCCATTGCGCGATTATGCCGTAATCGATCACAAAATTGTTCTTCAACTTCAGTTGCTGATATTTCACTAAGAGCTGTTTCCAAAAAACCATCAATTTGCAAAAAAGCTCGTGGAAAAGGTATCTGTGATGGCATTTGTGTAAACATGTCATTTAAAAGACGAATAACATCAACACGCGCCGCAGAAATAGCTATCGCCAGTTCTGCCATCTGCTTTTCTAAAGCATCAAACCAAGCACAATCTTCATTTCCATCTAAAAACAAACGATTACGTGCGCGCATAGCTCTATCATAATCGGCTATGCGGCGCCTATGCAAGGGATCAATCGCCAAAACCATACGATCCAAAAAACTACGGCGCTCAAGTGAAGGACCTGTAAAAAGACCATCCATAGACGGTGTTAGGACACTAATATGACAATAATCTGTTAGGCAATCACTCGACTCATTCACACCATTAATATGGATATTTCGACTGTTATCGCTAACCTCGAAAGCTGTACCAATCTTTACTTCACCATAAAGAGCGCATTCAAGACGCGCAAATACAACAAATCCTCCACCACCATCTACAAAGCTAACGTCAGAATAAACAGCGCGCCGCAAACCACGGCCAGGAGAAAGAAAAGATAATGCCTCTAAAAGATTCGTCTTACCAGCACCATTATGGCCAGTAAAAACCACATGCTGACCAGAAAAATGAATATTGAAAAAAGAATAATTGCGATAACGTAAAAGCTTCAGCTGCCTCACTGCCACTTTGTGCACATGACCGGCCATACATTGCAAAACAACCGCCCCTAAACGCGAATAGGCATCAGTACATAGAGCACATCCACATCATCATTATCACGAATCAGAGCGGGTGCTCCAGCCTCAGCCAACATAAAAACCATCTCATCGCTTGAAAGCTGCCCAGCAATATCCAAAAGATAACGTGAATTAAACCCTATCTCAAGCGGTTCAGATGCATAAGTTACTGATAATTGATCTTCTGCACTGCCCGAATCTGGGCTATTAACAACAAGCCTTAACTGTCCATGCTCAATCGTTAATTTAACTGCACGCCCCCGATCACTTGAAATCGTTGAAACACGATCAACGGCAGAAGAAAAGTCCTGCCTATTAACAATTAATTCTTTATCATTTCCAAGAGGGATAACACGTTGATAATCTGGAAATGTTCCATCAATTAATTTTGATGTAAAAATCACAGAGCCTATAGAAAAACGAATTTTTGTCTCTGAAAGCTCTATACACACATCACTATCATTTTCTTCTGAAAGAAGTTTTTGCAATTCTCCTACAGCTTTACGGGGAACAATAACACCAGGCATTCCCTCAACGCCCGAAGGAGCTTCCATCTCAACTTGTGCCAAACGATGACCATCAGTTGCAACCAAACGCAATTTCAAAACATCATCATTAATAATATGGAAATAAATACCATTAAGATAATAACGGGTTTCTTCAGTAGAAATAGCAAATTGTGTACAATCAAGTAAATGTTTTAAGCCTGATGCCGATAAAGAAAAACGATAACCAAACTGCCCAGGAAGCGACTCTGGAAAGTCTGACTTCGGAAGACATTGAAGCTGAAAATGTGCACAACCCGAAACCACGGACATTGTACCTGCTTGATTCTCATCGACGGATAATACAACTTCATTGCTATCAGGAAGTTTTCGAATGATATCATAAAGCAAATGTGCTGGAACAGTTGTTGCTCCAGCTTGTTTAACATTAACTGCAAAAGATTCCATAACCTCTAAATCAAGGTCTGTTGCTTTTAACTGTACACGGCCATTTTCTGCATCAATCAACACATTCGATAAAATAGGAACAGTATTACGGCGCTCTACCACACGGTGAACCCGACCAAGAGACTTGAGAAATTGACTGCGATCAACTGTAATACGCATAAAAGCCCCGTATGATTTACTAAAAACTATAAGAATTCTTTAGACTTAAAGAATAGACCCTCTTTAAGAATCGCCTGCTAGAGTTTATTAAACCTCTCTTAAAATGGCAAGTCACTCCTGCATAAGAAAAAATAAATCTTTTCATTAAATTCTTTAAAGTCTCTCCAAGGAAAGAAACGATAAACACTATACAGCCTGTTCTCCAATCAACCGCTTAAGCAATTCAAGTTCCTTAGCCAAGGTCTGATCACCACAAACCAAATCTTCAATTTTACGCACAGCGTGTAAAACTGTTGTATGATCACGCCCACCAAAACGGCGCCCAATTTCTGGCAACGAGCGAGGAGTCAATACTTTTGCTAAATACATTGCAACTTGCCGTGGCTTCACAACCGTGCGTGTTCGACGATTAGATAACAAGTCCTGTTTAGAAACATTATAATGGCGTGCTACCGTACGCTGAATTTCTTCAATCCGAATACGCTTAGGTTCACCAGGACGTGTCAAGTGACCTAATAACTCATCAATCCGCTCTAAAGATAAATCAGACTCAAAAGATTGACGAAACAAGAGCTGATTAAATGCACCTTCAATATCACGCCCCGACCCTAAAACCGTTTTCGCAATATATTCCAAGATATCATCAGAAATTGATACCATGCCATCATCTTGTTGTGCCACCTTCAACCGCTGGCGCAACATTTGCAAACGCATTTCATAATCTGGTGCTTCAATTTCAAGGGCCACCCCTCCCTGAAGACGAGAACGAACGCGAAGATCAAGCGATTCTAATTCTGCTGGTGGACGATCTGCAGCGACAACAACCTGTTTTGCACTATCAAGCAACATATTAAGCAAATGGCAAAACTCGTGTTGTATCGACTTACCCTGTAAAAACTGCATATCATCAATAATTAAAAGGTCGATATCACGAAGCTGTTCTTTAAAAGAAAGAGCATCATTATCACGAATAGCTGTTGCAAAACGCCACATAAAATATTCAGCAGTTAAATAAATAACGCGCGCAGACGTTAAACGCTTCAATGCAGAAGCAGCAATCGCTTGAAGCAAATGTGTTTTTCCTAAGCCAACAGATGCGTGAATAAAAAGAGGATTAAAACGTAAAGCACTTTTATGCCCCTCCGCAATAGAACGCGCAGCGGCTAAAGCAACACGATTAGAAGCCCCCTCAACAAAACTTTCAAAAGTATAACGAGAATCAAGTGGAGATCCAAAAACTCCCGTTTGAGAACTCTTAACTGAATGCTCTGCGCAACTTTCAACAAAAGATGAAGTCGCCTGCTCCTCTAGTACAACAGAAGGAACACTTCTTTTACAAACGACATCTCTTGAAACGCGTTCCATACCACGAACAATAACTTCAACACGAAGAATTGCTGAATTCTCTTGTTTCCATAAATGAGTCAAAAGAGAACCATAGTGATTATTAATCCATGAACGTAAAAAAGCAGTAGGAACAGAAAGCTTTACAAGAGTATGACTATATTCAGCAAGCTTCACGCGCCCAAACCAACTGGTATAAGCCTCAACACCAACCTGTACCTTTAATTGCGCCATAACACGTATAAAAGCCGCTGCACTTTCCTCCTCTGAAACAATAGAATGCCCTATAGGAGCACTTCTACAAACATTCTCATCACTCTCCGTCATCCTATTCTTTATTATGTTCTCTGCCGACAGGATATTTACCGAAACCCTTTTAAAGGAACTAGCTTTAGAGTTCAATTTATCCACCATCTTCCATCCTGATAAAAATAAAATTTTGTCCTGCCAAACAGCTAAAATAAATCTAGCGAAGGCAAAACGCCCTACCCCAAATAAGATTACTCACCCTCCCCTAGGATAGCCTCATCACAACCCCACTAACAAAGATGACCAATAAGATTTACTTGCACTCATGATATGACCCACCCTTCTAAAATGGTAAACATATCCATTAAGAAAACTAGAAAACCGTCAGAAAACCTCTCCAACACAAAAGTTTAGAAAAGCCTAAATCAAAACATCTTGTATTCAACAAAGTACAGAATAATACGCTGATGTGACCCCTTCATGCTTTTTAGTCTTCATAAGAACCATACAAAACAGCAGAGGTAAAATGCAAGAGGTCAAAATAAAATCAAAAAACCCAAAAAAAATGCTTATATTAATGAGGACTGAAAAAAATATTGATTCAATTCATTTTTTTTCTCTAAATTTACCAATAATTAAAGAATCTCTTCAGATTTAAAAAAAAAAATAAAATGCTTGACAAAAAAGACTCTGTAAAAATCCACAAAGCTTGTGGATAACCATACCCCCCTCTATAAACTTTCTCTCCTTTTTCAAGTGGAGAATCATTATCGATTCTTATTTCAATAGAAACTTTTTGAAAATAAACAAAAAGCCAGCATCCTCATGGATACTGGCTTTTTTCTCAATTAAAGGAGAAAAAGTTTAAACGCTGAGAGCCTTCAACCGTTTAGCTAAACGCGATACTTTCCTCGCAGCAGCATTTTTATGAAAAACCCCTTTAGAAACTGCACGCATAATTTCAGGCTCAAAATTCTTAAATGCAATCTCCGCAGATGCCTTATCGCCACCCGCCAAAGCATCATCAAACTTACGTATAAAAGTACGAACGCGTGAACGGCGGGCCTTATTAACCTGTGTGCGCGCCGCAACCTTGCGCACCGCTTTTCGAGCAGAAGGTGTATTCGCCATAAATATAATCTCTCTTTCAACACCTTGGTAAAATGAGTCTCAATAACAACTCTACCAATATAAATAAATCCAACCCAAGCAAAACTATAAAGCTGCCTATAACTCGTGTGGTTTATAACGCAATCCCAAAGCTAACGTCAATTAGATTTTCAAAGATAGTCATAAAAAAACGAAGCCAAACTCTTTGATCCGCAACTTTATAGCCTAATAATAGATATTCCTTAACAAACAAAAGAATCTAAACAGCTAATTTACGCAAGACATATTGCAAAATTCCACCATGATGCAAATAATCTAGCTCATCTTCAGTATCAACACGGCATAATAATGGAACGGTTTTTACCGTACCATCAGAAAAAGTAATTTTCGCTACAGTCTTTTGACGAGGTTTCAAGTTATGAATCCCTTCAATTGTCACCTTTTCATCTCCCTTTAAGCCTAAAGATTTCCAACTTAGCCCCTCCTCAAAGACAAAAGGGACAATGCCCATACCAACAAGATTAGAGCGATGTATCCTTTCAAAAGATTGCACAATCACCGCTTTGACACCAAGAAGATTGGTCCCCTTGGCAGCCCAATCGCGTGATGATCCATTACCATATTCAACACCTGCAAAAACAACGAGCGGAATACCTTCTTGTTTATACGCCATTGCTGCATCGTAAATGGTTTGTTCTACCGCTGACGGATAATGAACCGTATAACCTCCTTCTCGACCATTTTCCCCTAACATAAAATTACGAATGCGAATATTGGCAAAGGTCCCACGCACCATAACTTCATGATTCCCACGACGCGTTCCATACTGGTTAAAATCAGCTACTTTAACACCATGATCCATTAAATATTTTCCGGCAGGAGAAGCTGCTTTAATAGAACCAGCAGGAGAAATATGATCCGTCGTGATTTTATCACCAAATAAACCTAAAATCCGTGCATCTCTAATATCTGGTAAGATATCAGGCGTTTTCTGCATATCATCGAAATAAGGTGGATTGCGTACATAGGTGGATCGCTCATCCCAAGAATAGGTAGAACCCGTAGGAATCTGAACTTTTTGCCAATTTTCATCTCCCTTAAAAACATCTGCATACTTTTCGGCAAAAACCTTACGCGTGACATTTTTTTCGATAAACTCCTGTATTTCTTGAGAAGTTGGCCAAATATCTCTCAAATAAATGGGTTGGCCATTTGAATCTTCACCAAGAGGCTCCTTGGTTAAATCCTTACACACCGTCCCGATGAGCGCATGTGCAACAACTAACGGTGGTGAAGCTAAATAATTCGCTTGCACATCAGGGGAAACACGCCCTTCAAAATTACGATTTCCTGAAAGAACCGCAGATGCAATTATACCATTGTCATTAATCGTTTTGGAAATAGCTGGATGCAAAGGACCAGAATTCCCAATACATGTTGTGCACCCAAATCCTACTAAGTTAAATCCCAGTGCATCTAAATCTTTTTGCAGACCCGAATTTTGAAGGTAAGCTTCAACGACTTGTGAACCAGGTGCAAGAGAAGTTTTTACCCATGGTTTACTCTTGAGCCCCTTTGCCACAGCATTTCGTGCCAAAAGACCCGCTGCAATAAGAACACTTGGATTCGATGTATTCGTACACGACGTAATCGCAGCGATCACCACATCACCGTGACCAAGCGTATATTCTTCACCCTCGACCTGATAACGCTTATCTTGTCCAGAAGTCTTCTTATAGTCTTCGACCAATGCCTTCTCAAAACCCTGCCCAACGTTTTCCAATGCAATACGTCCTTCAGGACGTTTAGGACCAGCCATAGAAGAGACAACAGTTCCCATATCTAATTCAATTGTATCACTAAAAATGGGATGAGCTACCATTTCATCATGCCACATCCCTTGTGCTTTGGTGTAAGCCTCCACTAAGGCAATCCGATTTTCATCACGCCCTGTCATATTGAGATAACGCACTGTCTCCTTATCAATTGGGAAAAAACCACACGTTGCTCCATATTCAGGTGCCATATTTCCAATCGTTGCCCGATCAGCAAGTGTCATATGCTCCAAACCAGGACCAAAAAACTCAACAAATTTACCGACAACACCCTTCCGACGTAGCATTTGAGTCACCGTCAATACGAGATCGGTGGCTGTTACACCTTCCTTAAGTTTACCTGTTAGACGAAAACCAATCACTTCAGGTAACAACATAGAAACAGGTTGGCCTAACATTGCTGCTTCTGCTTCAATACCACCAACACCCCAACCTAAAACCCCTAAACCATTTACCATAGTCGTATGCGAATCAGTTCCCACACAGGTGTCAGGATAAATCGTCTCACACCCCTCTTCATTCTTCATCCATACACATTGTGCTAAATATTCTAGGTTAACCTGATGACAAATCCCTGTTCCTGGAGGAACAACACGAAAATTTTGAAAGGCTTGCTGCCCCCATTTAAGGAAACGATAGCGTTCACCATTGCGTTCATATTCATGCTCGACGTTTTCCTTAAAAGCCATGGAAGTGCCAAAAGCATCAACAATAACTGAGTGATCAATGATGAGATCAACGGGAATGAGAGGATTGATTTTTTCAGCGTTACCACCAAGTTTAACCATAGCATCACGCATTGCAGAAAGATCAACAACTGCTGGAACACCTGTAAAATCCTGCATAAGAACACGCGCAGGACGGTAAGCAATTTCTGCCCCGGCACTCCCTTTGTCGTTTAACCACTTAGCAACATTGAGGATATCCTCTTTTTTAACTGTGCGACCATCTTCAAATCGCAATAAATTTTCGAGAATAACTTTCATCGAAAACGGTAAACGAGAAACACCTTCAAGTCCGTTCTTCTCCGCTTCGATCAAACTATAATAAATATATTCTTTGCCACCAACATTTAATACTCTGCGACAATTAAAGCTATCAATTTGAGTCATGACTGTCCACCCTCAATACTATAACCACCCAATTTCCAGGAATGAACAACACAAACTACGAGTCAAGGTCGCAGCTTGAGCGCAGACGCAATTACCTCCGCTATCCATTTCCCCTCCACCCTCTCATAGGCAAATGCGGAAATCAGCGCCAGAAACCATTTTACACCAGATATTGATGTAAGGTATCCTTTATAGAACTATTTCTAGAACTATTCTAGGTACAATTGCATAAAAAATGTGTTTTTTATTCTATAATACAATAAAGAATATGAAAATAAAAACAAAATAGGCAATCACATGGTGTTATCAGGCAAAGATTTAGCCGCTTACAGAAACGAAGAAATTCTGTTTAAAGGTCTTTCTTTTTGTTTATTTTCACAGCAACTTATGACAATCACCGGTCCTAATGGTATCGGAAAGTCTACATTACTCCGAATCATTGTCGGTCTTCTTGAAGCTGCTGAAGGTCATATAATACTTAAAGACCATGATCAAATATACCCTGTTGCAACTGCCTGTCATTATCTTGGTCCTCAAAATGCTATGAAACCTCTTTTATCTGTCATTGATAATTTGCAATTTTGGGCAGATTTTTACGGTCAACATTTACGTTTTGCGCATGAAGCTCTTGCCGATATTGGTCTTTCTAACCTTGAACATTTACCCTTTAACGCTCTGTCAACTGGACAACAAAGACGCGTAGCTATTGCTCGCCTTTTGCTCTCCTATCGTCCTCTTTGGATTTTAGATGAACCAATATCTGGGCTTGATAACCATGCTCAAAAACTCCTTGCTCGTATTTTCCAGCGTCATCTCAATCAAGGTGGTATGATTATCGCTGCAACTCATAATTCCATAGGCATTCCAGAAAACCATAAAATCGCTCTGGAAAAATTTTTACCTCTCTAGGAGAGAATAAAATGAAAGCACTGTTCTGGCGTGATCTTAAACTATTATTAGCGCTACAAGCCTCTTCACTAACAGGATTATTGTTTTTTATCGCTGTTGTTGTCATAACCCCCTTTGCCATTGGGCCAGACCCAAAAATCCTTGCACAAATAGGACCAGGTATATTGTGGTTTGGAGCCCTTCTTGCAGGGCTTCTCAATCTGAACAAACTTTTCCAAATCGATCGCGATGATGGTAATCTCGACCAATTTATCCTTTCAGGACAAAGACAAAGTTTTACTCTAATTGTCTTTACCAAATGTTTTGCCCATTGGGTAGGAACAATGCTTCCTCTTATTTTTGCCACACCTATTTTAGCCCTCATGCTCCATTTAGATGTAACAATAACTTTTACAACAATACTCACCCTTTTATGCGGAACACCAGCTATTATTTTTATTGGTGCTATAGGCGCTGCACTCGCAACCTCATTGTTGCACAGTACTTTGCTTATTTTTATCATTATCTTGCCGTGGATCATTCCAATTATGATTTTTGGTGTTTCGGCTGCTACAGCCCCAATAAACCCAAATACCTCTTTTCTTACTTCCCTAGCTCTTCTCAGTGCTTTTTCACTTCTTTTGAGTCTCTTTAGCTCTTTTGTTGCTGCAATAACGCTTAAACTTTTATCAGAATAATAAAAGATGATTGCCGCATAGCAAAACTCTGCCTATTATGAATTTTATGAATGAACTATCTCGTACATATAAAATCAGGTCACTCCCTGCAAGTTTCACCCTTTTCATGAAAATAAGCAGTATCGTCTTACCTTGGTTGGCCGGCATAACATTGTGTTTCCTTATCTTAGGGCTTATGCTGGTGATGCATTCTCCTGATGACTATCAACAAGGCATTACTGTTAAGATTATGTACCTTCATGTTCCCTTTGCGTGGTTGTCTACATTCTGCTATGTAACGATGAGTGCAGCGGCATTAGGAAATCTGATTTGGAAATATCATCTTGCTGACGTGGCACTTAAATGTGGAGCGCCTATTGGGGCAATTTTTACCGCCTTGGCTCTCATGACAGGAGCGCTTTGGGGGCGACCTACATGGGGAACATGGTGGGTCTGGGATGCACGGTTAACATCAGTTTTAATTCTGCTTTTTATCTATCTCTCCATTATCCTGCTTGGGCGTGCTTTTGACAACCAAGTAAAAGCCGCTCGTGCTACTGCAATTCTTACACTTGTTGGATTTGTTAATATCCCTGTTATTAAATTTTCCGTTAATTGGTGGAATACATTGCATCAACCAGCATCATTGTTACGTGCTGGAGGATCAACAATCGACAATGCTATGTTATGGCCCCTTATAACAATGCTCTTTTGTTTTATCTTTATGTTTATTGTGCTTTATTTGATGGCTATGCGAAATGAAATCAATAGTCATTATATCCGAATACTTCAGATTAAAAAATCCCGTCGTGCACAACAACAGGACGCTTCATCATGCTCGACCTAAATGGCATCCACAGCGGACTTTTAGGAAATCTATCTCAGAAAATTGATTTTTTCCTTAGCACCCTTAAACACGAGCAAATTGTTGTTTTAAGCTATGTGCTTTCTGCAATATCCCTCTTATGTCTTATTGGATATATTCTTTGCAAAGCTCTATACCAAAAAAAAATTCTCCAACAACTAAACAAAAAAGAGCTGTCACAAAAAGAAAAGTATAATGAAAAACATCCCTCCAAACTTAAAAAAAATATATCTTTGCCTGTTCTGCTTGTTTTTTTTGGACCATTTGTTCTTTTTCTTCTTCTCATGGTGTTTTTTTTCAACTTTATGGATAAAAAACACCTTCAAGATTCTTCTCTTCTCGCAAACGCATTGGCTGAAAAACCTGCTCCCAATATTCATCTTCCTCTTCTTGATAAAGAAAGTTATCTCAATTCAAAACAGTTTAAAGGACGTGTCACATTGGTCAATTTTTGGGGCTCTTGGTGTCTGCCCTGTCGCGAAGAACATCCTATTCTTATGCAAATTGCACAAGATAAACGTTTTGATCTGATTGGTATTAATTATAAAGATAATAAAACAAATGCCCTGCGTTTTTTAAACAGTTTTGGTAATCCTTTTAAATTTATTGGCTTTGATGTTTCAGGATATACAGCCATTGATTGGGGAATATATGGCCCCCCAGAAACCTTTCTCTTGAATAAAGAGAGCATCATTATTGCCAAACATGTTGGTCCCTTAACGTGGCAAATTTATCAAAAAAAAATTCTACCAAAAATTGAACAAGCGATTATGACAGAAGAAAAATAAAATAATGCAGGTTTGTAAAAACATAACGTTTTATCATGCTATGTATACTATTTTATTTATACGGACCATCATTCTTCTTAGAAAAATTTTACAAGAGCATTACCATTGTTGATTCAAAAACATGTGTAAAGAAATATCTGTTGGGAGCTTTATTTTTGATTACTTGGACAAAAACAATATTGCTGTAGAACCATCGTTAGATTAGTGACAGCAACCAACTATTATTTTCAAAGTCATATAGTATTTTGTCTTCGCATTTTTATCTAAAATGCACATTGTTATGAGGGGACTTCACCACTATTCTCATCTTTTTTATAAAATAACAAACCCGTTCCTTCGCAGCGTCATTGTTATATTTATTCCCATTACACTATCTGTTCGTAATAGACTCTATAAAGTCCATATTGAGTCTATACATTCTTATTCTATCGATAATTTCTCTTATGATTATAACTAATGAGCTTTTTTGACTCTTAATAAGATAAATTCGAGTAAGAAAATATGACTACAATCAAAAAGTCTCATTTAACAGAGAAGATAAGTTATGAATACATAATCAATCTATCAATGAACATTATAAAAGAATTCATTGTAAGAAATAAACTTTTGAGATGTAAAAAGTATAAAAGAAGCTTTTTCGAGAGGAGAAAATATATTTTACAGAGAACTCTTTTTTAAGCACTCTATAACGTAATTACTGATCTCAACAGAAAAATCACTCGTATACATTAAAAAACTCTAAGACAAAAAATATTCTAGAAGTTCATATGAGCTTATGCGCAAACTTTTATGACGCAAATAAAATAGGCTTTTGTTGCAATCATCATTTTTTATGAAAAATATTTGATTATGTTTTTTCTTCTAAAAATTCTTGCGGTGTAAAACAATATGTTTTTGAGCAAAATTCACATGTGACTGAAATATATTTATTTTTAACCATTTTATTGCGTTCATCAATAGAAAAGCCTTCTAGGATTCCTTTAATTTTTTCGTGTGAACAAGAACATTGATCGACAAGAGAAAAAGGATTAAAAACTCTAACACCTTGTTCATGAAAAAGACGGAACAAGAGCTGTTTACTACCGACTTGGGGATCTGTTAATTCTGAACTTTCAATCGTTTCCATGAGTATTTTAGATTCCTGCCATTGGTTATCCAATTGGGTATGAGTTTTCGTTTCTTCTCGCTTTTGATGAGGGGCATCTATTTTATGATGAGACGATTCTTGGGGTAAAAGTTGGATCAAAATACCTCCAGCTCGCCAGCTTTTCTGCGGTTTTCCTTGTTGGTCACGATTAATTAATATAGCAACAGCCAGACGGATATCGGTAGGAATTTGTTCTGATTGATCAAAATAAATACGAGAAGCTTCTTGTAAATTTGATCCATCTAATGCAACTATCCCTTGATAGGGTTGCATATGGGGACCTTGATCAATTGTGAAGGCTAAAGTGCCTTTTCCTAAAAGTGTTTCTGAAGAGGTTTGACCATTGTCTATGGCTTGTTTCAGCTGTTCTTTATCAAAACGAGCGTATCCACGTAAACTGGAAGGAGGCGAAAAATCGCACACCAACATATTAACCGGTCCATCGGAATGGGTTTGTAGAATAAATTTTCCCGTAAGTTTTAGAGAAGTTCCAAGCAGAACCGTTAAAAGTAAAGCTTCTGCCAGAAGATAAGAAACCGGTTCAGGGTATTGATGTCTGTTAAGAATAGAATTTAAAGTTTCCCCAAGTTGTACGGCACGTCCACGGATATCAAGTTCTTCAACTTGAAAGGGAATAACACTATCATCTTCACGCAAGAAGTTGTTGTTGGGAGAGGCTTCATCTTTAGCTTGTTCACTCATAGCTTTGCCTTTTTTATATAATTTGTTGTAGGGAGGCTATTGTGGAGAGAAAAACGCATCTTGTAAACACCAAGAAAGAATTGCTTTTTGAACATGAAGACGATTTTCAGCCTCATCGAAAACAACGGAGTGCGGTCCATCAATCACAGAATCAACAACTTCTTCACCGCGATGAGCAGGAAGACAATGCATAAAAAGAGCATCAGATTTTGCTAATTTCATGAGAGATTCATTGACTTGATAAGGCTGAAAAGTAGAACGACTGCGAGCACGAAATTCTTGTCCCATGGAGACCCATGTGTCGGTCATAATACAATCAGCATCTTGAGCTGCTTTTTGGGGATTATGGGTTAGTGTAAGATACGCTCCTCGTTCACGTGCCCAATGGATAAATTTTTCCTGTGGCTCACTGCCCTTTGGAGTAGCAATACGCAAATGAAAATCAAAAAGAGCTGCAGCTTCAATTAAGGAATGGAGTACATTATTACCATCCCCCATCCACGCAAATATTTTACCAGAAATAGGCCCCCGATGCTCCTCATAGGTTAATATATCTGCTAGAATTTGGCAAGGATGTGTATCATCTGTAAGGGCATTAATGACAGGAATTTGTGCATATTGTGCCAATTCGAGCATACGTTGATGTTTTGTTGTTCGTAATATCACGATATCCACAAAACGAGATAAAACACGAGCCGTATCAGCTATAGTTTCACTGTGACCAAGCTGCATTTCTGAACCCGTGAGCATGATTGTATCTCCGCCAAGCTGGCGCATACTGATATCGAATGAAATACGGGTTCGTGTGGATGGTTTTTCAAAAATCATCGCAAGTGTTTTACCTATAAAAGGTTTTGAACCTTTTCCTGCTTTAAAAGATGCTTTAAGGATCTTCGCATAATCGATCAGTGCGCGTGCTATTGCTGGCGTTAAAATGGATAAGTCCGTGAAATGACGAAGAGCATTTGTCATGTGTGTGATATTTGTCTTTCTTTGTTTACTTGCGAAAGATAAGCTATTGCTTTTTCAATACGATGCAAACTTTCATCTATTTCTTCTTCCCTAATGATAAGAGGAGGCAATAAGCGCACAACATTGTTGTTGGCAGCAACACTTAAGAGATGTTCATTTTCTAAAGCATTAACGACAAGATTTGAAGACACAACACATTGAATACCCAACATTAGCCCCATCCCCGGAACTGCGCGGATAATATCAGGATAGATATTGAGAATATGCAAAAGTCCACTTTTTAGTTTATCCCCCATGCGCTGAACATGGTTGAGAAAACTTGGCTCTAACAAAATATCAAGAACACTATTTCCTACAGCCATTCCAAGAAGATTTCCTCCAAAGGTTGAACCATGTGTCCCAAGTGTCATGCTTTTTGCAACTTTATCCGTTGCAAGGCAAGCGCCTAATGGAAATCCCCCTCCTAATCCTTTTGCGAGGGTAAGAATATCAGGTGTGACATCACTCCATTCATAAGCAAAAAGCTTTCCTGTTCGTCCTATACCCGTTTGGACTTCATCTAAAATCAATAATAGACCATTATCATCGCATATTTTGCGCAAAAATCTTAAATATTCATGAGGGACCGTTCGTATTCCTCCTTCTCCTTGAATAGGTTCAATAAGAATAGCGGCGGTATTTTTATTAATAGCATTACACAAAGCGATTTCATCACAAAAAGGTACTTGAATAAATCCACCAGCTTTAGGTCCAAAGCCTTCAAGATATTTTTCATGCCCAGTCGCAGCAAGTGCTGCAAGTGTACGTCCATGAAATGCCCCTTCAAAAGTAATTATTTCAATGCGTTCTGAATGACCAGCAGCATAGTAATAATGACGTGCCGTTTTGAATGCGCACTCCAATGCTTCAGTACCTGAATTGCAGAAAAAAACCTTATCCGCAAAACTATTTGCACAAAGCCGCGTGGCAAGAGATGCTTGTTCAGGAGATTGAAAAATATTAGAAACATGCCAAAGTTTTTCAGCTTGTATTTTGAGCGTATCAACCAATTTTGGATGTGAATACCCTAATGCATTAACAGCAATGCCAGATGTGAAATCAAGATAATGTTCTCCTTTATCGGAAATAAGCCATACACCATGCCCCTGTTCAAAATGCAAATTTCGTCGTGCGAAGCATTCATAAAGTGGTTGTATAGAGACAGCATCCATCATAATTCCCTTTATATTTTAACCTTTTCAATATATATACAAAGCAACACTACAAATAAAACAGCATGGTACATTTCGTTACGGTGCTTTCAATATTTCATTACGATTAGTGATTACACCTATAGAATAGATCATTACACCAATTGAAAAAAAGTCAATGAAGGTTCTACAAATAAGCATTTTGGGGAAAAGCCTTAAACAAAAGTGAAAGTTTAACCTATGATTGATTTGCAAGTTGGGGAAAACATTCTAAATAAACTCTTCAAGAGGTAAAGACTCTTGTCATAGAGTGAGTGCATATTGTAATTTACAATATAATAAGCAAGATGATGTGTTTTGATTTGTAAGTCCACAGGCTGGATGATTTTCTTATGCTCGTTTAGAGTGTAAAGTTCTTTCATTCAGCGTAATGAAAACATTATTTAAACATTTGAAGATGCAACGGGGGAGAGCATCTTAGTGACGTAATCGGAATGGAGTGCTGGTATGGGTTGGACATGTGAACGCGTTGAGCTTCTTAAAAAGCTTTGGAGTGAAGGGTTAAGTGCAAGTCAAATTGCTGCTCAATTAGGTGGGGTCAGCAGAAATGCAGTCATCGGCAAAGTACATCGATTAAAGTTACCAGGACGTGGTAAGACAGCTCAAGGAAGCACGCGTGCGCAAAAAACTCCCGTGGGAAGCAGCAGCTCATCATCTCCACGTGTGCGTCGCAACACATCCACGGTATCGCCAATAAACACATCATCTGTAAGTATTGAAGAAACAGCTTTAAAGACAGAGTTTGTAGTGGAAGATGTAAAAGAAGTTGATATGTCCACAAAATCCAATGTAGTGGTGCCTATATCACGTCAACTTAATCTTCTACAATTGAGTGAAAATACATGTAGATGGCCGGTTGGCGATCCATTATCAGCAGATTTTCATTTTTGTGGTGCAGATTCTGATGAAAGTAGCCCCTATTGTGCCTTTCATGCTAAGCTAGCATTTCAACCAATATCTGAAAGACGTCGGATAAGAGTGTAATATCCTCAATTGAATCTCGTATTTTACGTCTTCTGCGCTTCGTTATTAAATTTTAATTATCGAATTATTATGAGAACGAAATTTGATGGAGCTTTTAATGAATGAAAAAATTTCTTCATGAAATTATTCAACGAAACTGTATCTTTTGATGCTACTGCGCAGCTATGTGTTGTAAAGTTATATTCTTGTTTATTTTCACGATTCTCTTTAATTTAGTTGTACTGCTGTTAACACTATCCATAGCAATATCTTTTGAATAATACAGTTCTCAATTTCTCATGTTTTTATTCTTCGTGTATTTAATAGAGTAATGCTGTGGTTTATAAAAATAATTTATCGCTTTGCAACCTGAATGAGATCCATCTATATCTCTCTCATTTTAAGTCCTCTTATATTGAATCGATCAAAATCTTTCGTTTGGGCGTCACGCGCGAGATGAGAACTGCGGAGAGTAAAAACACTTAAAGAAAAGCATGCCTCTGTATAAACGCTTTAAAATACCAAGGACTTAAAGGGTTGTTGCAACATTGGGAGATGGTAAAGTGTATGATGATGCCAGCTTACTCTTTTACTAAGCATAAAGATAGGGGGGGTGCTTCATGGATTTATCATTATACTCTTCACGGATACTGTCGCAAAATAAGCTTGAGAGCGTTGAAAGATGTTTCTTTAAAACAAGCCTGTGGATATATTCAATTCAATGTCGTTCTGTTTTGTGTGAGGGATGTGCCCCGTTAACGAATGCTATAAACAAAAGCGTGAAGCAATACGTAGAATGTAAAATAATATCTTTATAATTCTTTATAAAAAATTATAACGAAGGGAATATTGTATTCAAGGCTCTTACGAAATATACGAAAACAATAAATTATAAGTATAAATAAATATTAAACCTGAAACGACCATAATGACATCACATTCCTTCTCCCGACATAAAACGGCGCAACCAAACATAAAGCGCACCTTCTCCGCCATGCTGACGTGCTGCTTGCTCAAACGCGTGGACATAATATCGAAAAGCTGGTGTTGATAACCAATACGGAACAAATCTATACAAAGCTCCATCACTCCCAACGGATCGTCCTTTTCCTGTAATCACAAGGACATAACGCAATCCTCTCTGCTGAGAGGATTGTAGAAATTTTTTTAAGAAAAAATAAGCTTCTTCCTGCATATAACCATGAAGATCAAGACGCGCCTCAAGAGGATAACGACCTTGGGAAATTTTACGATATGCAACATGATCAAAGAAATGAATCTTTTGTGCTTGTATAACTGCCCTCTTTTCTCTTTTAATAATTGTCGAGGGTTGTTGATTTTCCTGAGACAATGAGGAGATTTGAGTTACAGGTTGATTTTTATCATTAATATTTGCAATAATTTCTGAAGTAGAAGAGAGCATCTTACCGTGAAGCGGTGTTATCGTACGACACACCATCTCCCATAAAAGGCGATCTTGTGAAGCCAATAAATCTCTTTTTTGTCTCCATTTACTTGAGGACATTTTAATTTCTCATAAATCATTGAATGCTTATGGAAGAAAAACAAAAAGTATTTTAATTTTCATTTTCTGTAGCAAAAAGCTTCCAGTTGGGATCTGACGATAAACTATTGCGAACAAAAGTCCAAATATCTCTGATTTCTACAATAGCGTCAGGATCACCGTCTATACGCTCGCCCTGTTCATTATAAGTAACAGAAATCATCTCACTGACAATACGTATCGTTAAAAGTTCATCCTTTTCTTGTATTGCCGCCGCAATAAATTCGATCTTATTAATTCCAACAAAAGTGAATTCTATTCTTTCTTTATTTTTTTCTCGTTGCTCAATAGCCGTACAAAAACTCTCAAAAACATCCTGACAAAGTAAGCTTTTAAGCTGATTGCGATCACCTTTGGCAAAAGCTGTTACAATCATTTCATAAGCAATTTGCGCACCTTTTATAAAAAGTTGAGGAGAAAAATGAGAATCAATTCTATGCAATTCCCGCAAATTTTTATTCAAAAGACTCCCCTCCGGTGAAATTTTATCAATTTCACTAAAGTCGTCTTTTTGTGAATTTTTCTGATGAGGGAACGAAACAATATTATCAGCCGTTTCTGCTTCAACCTGTTTTTTAGAACGACGTGAATAAGGATCAAAGGGTGGCTTTTCAAACCCAATTCGTTTCCCTAATACATTACGGAGTTGCACAAAAATAACAACCATAACAACAAGAGCTATGACAAGTATAACGTCAAATTCCATAGGCGCTGTCAATCTCCAAAGCTTAAGTCTCTAATAAACATTGCAGTCAATACCATTTATCAATAAATATGTAAAATAAGGAATCTTATCATTCAAATATTTTTATAGATTTTGTATTTAAACGGAGTGCTCTTAAGAATTTCTCCCCCTACTCATCCAGAAGGAAATTTTCATGTGATAAAACTTTATTCTATAAATCCTCGTTTTTTTGTTGTTATCTTTCTTTGCATTCTTTTAATCGAGATTGCTGGTTTTATCTTTGTTGGTCAAGAAATTGGTATTTTGGCAACTTTGAGTTTGGTTATTCTCACAACCATAGTTGGGGTTGTTTTATTGCGAATTCAAGGGATTAGCCTTTTAAAAAATATACAAACTGAACTTGTCCAAGGACGCACATTAGAGAATAATATTATTAATGATGCTTTCATCATCTTTAGTGCAATTTTACTTATTCTTCCCGGCTTTGTAAGTGATTTCTTGGGAATATTACTTCTTATTAAACCAATTCGCTCTGTTGCTTGGCATTTCTTTATATCATTAAAAAACAAAATGAATCCCAATACTAAAAGAAAAAATGACTCTGAAAAAATAATTGATCTTAAAGCAGAAGATTACACAATTCATGATACGACAGAATCTCCATGGCGCAAAAATGATGATAACCATTGAAATGCCTAAAAAATCTGCAACAAACTAAAAAAATATTCAAGATAAAGAGCGCATTTCTTGCAACCTTTTGCAAGGCGTGATAACCAATCTGGTCTTTAGATCTAAAATAAATTATACATATTATAATAAGAGAGGTTCGTCGTATGGCCGAAGGTGAAATGAATAACAGTGGTGGAGAGCCGGTTTTTGCTGTATTAACTCAATATTTAAAAGATTTATCATTCGAAAATCCAGGTG
The DNA here is from genome assembly GCF_042194935.1 of Bartonella sp. CL71SXKL. Lineage (NCBI taxonomy): Bacteria > Pseudomonadati > Pseudomonadota > Alphaproteobacteria > Hyphomicrobiales > Bartonellaceae > Bartonella > Bartonella sp. CL71SXKL. The sequence goes on from NZ_JBHINI010000001.1 coordinate 52,895, forward strand.
CTCCTCGTTCATTGCGTGCACGTGAAAAATCACCACAAATTGATATCAATATTAACGTCAATGCTAACCCAATTGGTGATGACAATTATGATGTCGTTTTGTCTCTCTCCGTCAAAGCCAATGATGAAACTGAAACCTTATTTCATGTAGAATTGATTTACGGTGGTGTTTTTCACCTTAAAAACATTCCACAAGAACATGTTATGCCTCTGGTCTTTATTGAATGTCCCCGTCTTTTATTTCCATTTGCTCGCCAAATTATATCTGATGCTACTCAAAACGGTGGCTTTCCACCTTTGTGGATTGATCCTATTGATTTTGCAGCACTCTTCCAAAAGCGTCTTTCTGAAGAACAAAAAGACAGTCAAATACAGCCTTCTTAAAAAGTTTATTCTTTTGTTATTAAAAAGCCCCTTGATATATTCTTGGTATAGTAGGGGCTTTTTTCCTTTAGACGACTTTTGCGGCATGATAAGCCGCAAGCATTGCAATATTGACAACATCTGTATCGCTTCCACTAAATGGTACAATTTGGACAGATTTTTCCAATCCAATTAAAATAGGACCAATGATGGTTGCTTCACCAAGTTCTTGTAACATTTTGCTTGCAATGGAAGACGCGTGATATCCAGGCATAACCAAAATGTTAGCGGGCTCCGTTAATCCCATAAATGGATATTGCTGCATCAATTTGGAATTGAGTGCCACATCAGCACTCATTTCTCCATCAAACTCAAAGTCAACTTTGCGTTCATGCAAAATATTAATCGCATCCTGAATTTGCTGCGTCGTCTGCCCTTTCATATAAGCAAATGTAGAAAATGCTAAAAATGCTACCCGTGGTTGATATCCAAATCCTCGCACAAATGAAGCTGCTTGTTCCGCTATATCCGCAAGTTCTTCAGCATTAGGATTTTCATAAACGGCTGTATCCGTAATAAACACAATTCGTCCACGGCAAATAGCCATTGAAATACCAATCAATCGTTCTTTTGGTTTTTCATCAATTGCACGACGTATATCGATTAACGCTGTTTCATAATTGCGTGTCACCCCTGTAACCATTGCATCAGCATCTCCTAGTGCCACCATACACGCAGCAAAATAATTGCGATCATTATTGATACGATGATGACAATCACGCAACAGCCAGCCTTGACGCTGCATCTTTTTATAAAGATAATTCGCATAAGCATCTGTACGGCAAGAAAGCTTAGCATTCATAATAGAAATACCTTCACGCTCCAGATCAATTCCAGCGATAACAGCCGCTTCTCTTACTTGCTCTTCACGACCAACCAAAATCGCTTGTCCTAATTTTTGATGGACATAGGAAACGGCTGCCCGCATAACTTGCTCTTCTTCACCTTCTGCAAAGACAATTTGTTTTGGCGCTTGACGAACATGGTTATAAACCCCACGCATCATCGAGGAAGTAGGATCACGTCTCGCATTCAAATCGCGCTCATAGGCCTCTAAATCATCTATGTTCTTTTGCGCAACACCGCTTTCCATTGCTGCTTTTGCTACCGCTATTGAAACAACCGTAAATAAACGCGGATCAAAAGGAACAGGGATGATATAATTAGGACCAAATTTTAATCGCTTTCCATGATAAGCTTCTGCAACGCTGTCAGGCACTTCTTCGTGCGCTAAATTAGCAAGAGCCTTTGCCGCAGCAATCTTCATGTCTTCATTAATAACTCTTGCACGCACATCAAGCGCACCACGAAATATATAAGGAAAACAGAGAACATTATTAATCTGATTTGGATAATCGGAACGTCCTGTTGCGACAATGGCATCATGACGCACTTGCATAACCTCTTCCGGCGTAATTTCTGGATCGGGATTAGCCATAGCAAAAATGATCGGCTGGGGTGCCATGGATCTTACCATTTCAGGAGTCAGAGCACCTTTAGCAGAAACCCCAAAAAATATATCTGCACCTTCCATTGCTTCCATAAGCGTACGTTTATCTGTTTGAATAGCATGCGCAGATTTCCACTGATTCATTCCCTCTTTGCGGCCTTCATAGACCACACCCTTTGTATCACATAATATGATATTTTCGGAACGAAAGCCCATCGCTTTAATCAGTTCAATACAAGCAATTCCTGCAGAACCAGCACCATTACAGACTAACCGCGTATTTTGCATATCGCGCCCTGTTAAAGTCAAAGCGTTGAGAACACCAGCAGCAACAATAATTGCTGTACCATGTTGATCGTCGTGAAAAACAGGTATATTCATTACCTCGCGTAGGCGGCTTTCAATCATAAAGCACTCTGGCGCCTTAATGTCTTCAAGATTAATTCCACCAAAAGAAGGTTCTAAATGGCGCACCAAATTGATAAAACTTTCTGTATCGTTTATATCAATTTCTAAATCAATGGAATCAATATCCGCAAAACGCTTAAACAGCACTGCTTTGCCTTCCATGACCGGCTTAGAAGCAAGTGCACCTAAATTGCCTAACCCTAAAATAGCTGTACCATTTGAAATAACAGCAACAAGATTGCCTTTTGCTGTATAATCATAAGCTAGCGCTGGATTTTGAGCAATTGCCTTAACTGGAACGGCAACACCTGGTGAATAAGCAAGTGCTAAATCATGCTGTGTTGCCATAGACTTTGTTGCAACAATCTCAAGCTTTCCTGGTCGACCACGACTATGAAAATCTAGAGCTTCTCTTTCGCTCGCACTGTAAACAGTTTGAGATATTTTCTGATCTTGCTCGCTCTTTTTCATCTCACTTTATTTTCTCCAAAAACAGTGTAAATTTTGCTTGATAATGCGTATAGTCATTAAATCTGATTCATATATTAGAAATCGCTATTCTTGCCTTAGCAAATCTGATGATGCGTTGCAATTTAGAGATAAATAGATATTGAAGTAAATAAAAAAGAGTAAAAACTTCACTTAAAGGAAACAGGCCTCGTACAAATGGATAAAAAAAACAATCATAAAAATAATTTAATTCCACAGCCTGCCTCCTCATCTGCTTCCTCTCAAGAACGTCTTACACCTATGATGGAGCAGTACATAGAAATCAAAGCCGTCCATCATGATTCCCTTCTCTTTTACCGAATGGGGGATTTTTATGAATTATTTTTTAATGATGCGATTGAAGCTGCTCAGGCTTTAGGAATCACACTCACAGCACGCGGAAAACATTTAGGACAAGATATTCCTATGTGCGGTGTTCCCGTTCATGCTGCTGATGATTATTTACAAAAACTGATTGCTTGTGGTTACCGAGTTGCTGTTTGTGAACAAATAGAAGATCCTGCTGAAGCAAAAAAACGTGGCTCAAAATCTGTTGTTCGGCGTGATGTTGTTCGCCTTGTAACACCTGGAACGATAACAGAAGAAAAGCTCCTTGATCCAACACGTGCAAATTATTTGATGACACTTTCCCGTATAAAAACTAGCGATGGAGAGGAATTTGCTCTTTCTTGGATTGATATCTCAACAGGCATATTTCGTGTAACAGAAAGCCGCCAAGAAAAACTTTTAGCAGATATTATGCGTGTTGATCCACAAGAAATCATTGTTGCTGATTCATTTTTTCATGATAAATCTCACAAGTCACTTTTTAGTGTTCTTGATCGTATCGTTTCACCTCAACCTGCTTGTCTCTTTGATGCACTCACCGCTGAACGCGATATTTGCAATTATTTTAAACTCTCAACTCTTGAAGGCGTTGCCGATTATTCACGTTCCGAACTCTCTGCAATTGTAGCTGCTATTCGTTATATCGAAAAAACACAAATCACGCATCGCCCTCCCCTCATGCAGCCTGAGCGCCAAAATGAAAGTGCGACTCTTTTTATTGATGCCGCAACCAGATTAAGCCTTGAACTTATTCGTACGACATCAGGTCAACGGGATGGAAGTTTATTAAAAGCTATTGATCGCACTGTAACAGGAGGAGGATCACGCCTTCTTATTGACCGCCTTATTGCTCCCCTCACCACTCCTTCGGCTATTGATACGCGTTTGGATTCTATCGATTTTTTTCTACGTAATCCTTCTCTTGCAGAAGCGATAAAGCTTATTTTAAAGGGGGGACCAGATATGCCCCGCGCCGTTTCACGTTTGGCTCTTGGACGAGGAGGTCCCCGTGATATGGCAACAATCCAGCGCGGCTTTGAAATCATTCGTGAATTGCATCAACTTCTTGATAATGAGCTTCTGCCTCAAGAAATAAGTGATGTACAACAGGTGTTCTCAAACTTACCCACAGCGTTATACTTTCATTTAGAACAGGCATTAGCTGATGATCTCCCACTCCTTAAACGTGATGGTGGTTTTATTCGTTCTAATTATCATAAAGAGCTCGATGAAATGCGTGCTTTACGTGATGAATCTCGCCGTGTCATTGCTGAACTTCAAGCGCAATATGCCCAAGAAACAGATATTAAGACGCTTAAAATAAAGCATAATAATATTCTAGGTTATTTCATTGAAGTAACCAGCACACAAGCATCTTCCCTTACAAATAATCCACAAGCTAAAGCGCGTTTTATTCATCGGCAAACAATGGCAAACGCTATGCGTTTTACGACAACAGAGCTCGCTGACCTTGAAAGCCGTATTGCCCATGCTGCCAATCACGCATTGACACTTGAACTAGAGATTTTTGATATTCTCGTTCAGGAAATTACCGAACAAGTTGATTTTATTCGTAAAGCCTCTGAAGCACTTGCTATTTTAGATGTCTCTGTCGCTTTAGCATATCTTGCTGAAGAACAAGGATATTGCCGCCCTAAAATTGATCTTTCACTTACCTTTCATATTACAGCAGGACGCCATCCTGTCGTCGAGCAAGCACTCCGCAAACAAGCAGCAGAACCTTTTATTGCCAATAATTGTGATCTCTCTGTGCAAGAAAATCAGCAATATGCAGCAATCTGGCTGTTGACAGGGCCTAATATGGGAGGAAAATCAACTTTTTTGCGGCAAAATGCTCTTATTGCTATTATGGCGCAAATGGGGTCCTTCGTTCCAGCAACTTCAGCACATATTGGTGTCGTTGATCGCCTATTTAGTCGCGTTGGGGCTTCCGATGATCTTGCACGGGGGCGCTCAACCTTTATGATGGAAATGGTTGAAACAGCAACGATTCTCAATCATGCTAGCCACCATTCCCTTGTTATTCTTGATGAAATAGGACGTGGAACATCAACCTTTGATGGACTTTCTATTGCTTGGGCTGCTGTTGAATATCTCCATGAAGTTAACCATTGTCGTGCTATTCTTGCTACCCATTTTCATGAAATGACTGCACTTACCGAAAAACTTGACAGACTGCATAACGTAACCATGAAAGTCAAAAATTGGGATGGTGATGTAGTTTTTCTTCATGAGGTCACACCAGGAGCCGCTGACCGTTCCTATGGTGTACAAGTCGCAAAGCTTGCTGGACTTCCCCCAGCCGTTATTACACGAGCAACAGATGTACTCCATCAATTAGAACAAGGCGAAATGGCTGGAAAAGGACATAAACTCATTGATGATTTACCACTCTTTTCTCTTAAAGCAACATCTCCAGTCAATGAAGCAAAAAACAAACATTGTATACTTCACGAAGCTTTAAAAAATATTCATCCCGATGAACTCTCTCCTAAACAAGCTTTAGAAGCAATTTACCACCTCAAACAACTTGAAAAGAGTAACCCTTTATAGAAAACAGATGTTATTTTTTATTAAAAAACCTTCTTAATAGGAGATAACGTAACCATTTTTGATATACCACAGCATAAACAGTTATTTATCGTATTCCCATCGCTTTTCTACATAATATATTTTGTAAGTATAATTGCCTATAGAAGCAAAACCATATGCATTATATTTCATATTCCCTTAGATTAATATTGGCTCTTATACAAAAAATTGGTCAAGATCGACTATTTTTACAAGATAGTCGTTTTTTGTAAAGATTGTCATGAAATCTCCTCCACCTTGCAAATACGCCATATTTAGTGAATTATGCTTTTTCACGATCGATATTATTGTTATCATAGCAACATTTCTAGTTTAAAGCTGTTGGTGTTGGGATACCATCCCATTTTGCATAATAAATTCATGGATAATGGGTCTCGTATTTTCTTCACATTTTAAGCTATAAAGAGCTCTTTTACTGTTTTCATATGGAACATATAATCAGATATATCACAGCAGCATTTTATTTTCCTAAATATCCTTAAACTCCTTCTTACATCTCAAAGGATAAAGATTTTCATTCGAATCAAGTCTGCAAACAATCCAGATTCTAAGGAATTTATCTTGATTTCCTAGTCATGTGATTCACTTAAACTAAAAGCTTTACAAACAAGTCTAAGAATATTCACCACGCACTAAGAAACACTTAATATTTAAGGAGGATGCCGTATATCACAGTCCTAAATGACAGTGTTTTACGGTACAACAAGATAATGCCACCAGTACAATAAATATCTTCCATAAATATGAGAACAGGAAATTGTAATTTCGTATAAGATTGGAATATGATATGAAAAGTAATGATACTGTATCTATCTTTATCTGTCTTACATAGCTGCTAAAATAAGCAATCCGCAGCTGCTTTTAGTTGTATTGATAGCTTTTTAATCATACTCATCCATGACTCGAAATATTCTGATAAGTTCATAAACTCATAAAATAATTAGCTCAGAATATCGTGCAAAAGATGCAAAAAATCAGAGTACTGTCTCTATTCAACTCATCAAATATTACGTACTGCACCTTTTGAAGCAGATGTAGTCATCGCTGCATAAGCTTTGAGAGCCTTTGAAACTTTACGCTGACGCTTCTCAATCGGTTGCCAAGCGCCTTTTCCTTTTGCTTCCATCTTAGCACGGCGCTGCTTCATCTCAACGTCATCCACCAACATATGAATTCTACGATTTGGAATATCAATTTCTATGATATCCCCTTCTTCCACTAACGCAATTTCTCCTCCTTCCGCAGCTTCTGGAGAAATATGTCCTATCGAAAGCCCTGAACTTCCTCCTGAAAAACGTCCATCCGTAACAAGTGCACAAACCTTGCCTAATCCTTTAGATTTGAGATAACTCGTTGGATAAAGCATTTCTTGCATTCCAGGTCCACCACGTGGACCTTCATAACGGATTAAAACAATTTCACCTGTTTTAATCTTATCAGTTAATATAGCTGAAACAGCTGAATCTTGGCTTTCAAAAATTCTTGCCGGACCTTTAAAAGTTAAAATTGATTGATCAACGCCTGCTGTTTTTACAATACAGCCATCTTTTGCAAGATTTCCATAAAGAACTGCCAATCCTCCATCTTGTGAATATGCATGTTCTCTATTGCGAATCACACCTTTTTCACGATCAAGATCAAGGGTCTCATAGCGACAAGATTGGCTAAAAGCTGTTTGTGTCGGAATACCACCTGGAGCAGCACGATAAAATGCACGAACTGTTGGCTCATTAGTTTGCTTTACATCCCAGCGGTAAAGAGCTTCTTTCATTGTTTTTGCATGAACCGTATAAGTTGATGTATCAATGAGTCCCGCCGCATCCAGTTCGCCTAAAAGCCCCATAATACCACCAGCGCGATGAACATCTTCCATATGTACATTTGCAACAGCAGGAGCAACCTTACATAAAACAGGAACACGACGTGAAAGATGATCAATATCCGTCATGGTAAAATCCACCTCACCTTCTTGCGCCGCGGCTAAAAGATGCAGTACTGTATTGGTTGATCCCCCCATGGCAATATCAACAGTCATTGCATTTTCAAAAGCCTTGCGTGAAGCAATAGAGCGTGGCAAAACTGTTTCATCATCATTTTCATAATAACGCTTAACCAATGCAACAATCTGTTTTCCAGCTTCTTCGAAAAGCATCCGCCGATCTGCATGTGTTGCTAACATTGATCCATTTCCAGGAAGAGAAAGCCCCAATGCTTCCGTTAAGCAATTCATGGAGTTGGCCGTAAACATTCCTGAACAAGAACCACATGTAGGACAAGCTGCACGCTCCATTTCAGCAACTTCTTCTTCTGAATTTTGTTCTGAAGCTGCTGCAACCATGGCATCGACCAAATCAACCCTTAGATCTTGATCCTTCCATTTAATCTTACCTGCTTCCATAGGACCGCCAGAAACAAAGATTGTCGGAATATTCAACCGTAAAGCAGCCATTAACATACCAGGCGTAATTTTGTCACAATTAGAAATACAGACAAGTGCATCCGCACAATGTGCATTAACCATATACTCTACAGAATCAGCAATGATCTCACGTGAGGGCAAAGAATAGAGCATTCCATCGTGCCCCATCGCAATTCCATCATCTACAGCAATGGTATTAAATTCTTTCGCAACACCACCGGCAACAGCTATCTGTTGTGCGACTAATTGCCCAAGATCTTTTAAATGGACATGCCCTGGTACAAATTGTGTAAAAGAATTCGCAATCGCAATAATGGGTTTACCAAAATCAGTATCTTTCATCCCTGTTGCACGCCAAAGTCCGCGGGCTCCTGCCATATTACGCCCGTGGGTTGATATTCTTGAACGGTAAGAAGGCATTATTTTTTTCCCCTCAAATAATTCCATTTTGCTTGTTGTGCTGTAACTTCATTATAAAAACAAGAGCTTTAATATTTAAAAGAGCAAAATACCTCGTACTGAGGCATTTGAAGCACAAAATTAAAAGCTCTGCATAAACTTTTTCATAAAGCCTTTGTTTTTTTCTTACCTGTTAATCAACATCTAATCCCTGTGCAAGTCCACGTTTGAGACAAATATCAAAACGCTTCAGTGTGGAACGAACTGTTCCAGATTTTTGTATGCCAGATTTGGTCAGTATATTGCATCTATCTGTTTGCGTAATTTCTGGAACAAGAAGACAGCCTCATTTGGAAAGAATATAAAGGCATCGTGGTAAAAATCTATCATCTCCTTACAATTCAGCTTTACACCTTTCAAACGCATTCATAGAAATATCTTTTAAATAATTATGACGCATTATCTCATGCTTTTGTTTTTACACTCTTCAATAGAGCTACTCCCCTCAGGAAGAACAAAACACACCAAACAAAATACACTTGTATAGCCTTTATGTACTCATTTTAAAGAGACATCTTTCAATGTAACTCGAGCCCATTTCACGATAGCGCCCATGAATGGTATAACAGCCCTCGTGAATAATATAAATCTATAAGGGACATCTTCACACTTATGAAGAAGAAAACTGACACCATCATACATTTTTTCATCCCCATATTGTGAATGTCTTTGGTAATTGAGACAATTAAAAAGAGATATTTTTATTCCTTTCTTCAAGTGTTTTTATCCACATGGCTCTCCCTGCTTATGACATCAAGCAAGTGACTTTGAATTGTTTCAATACAAGAAGATCTCAAATGAGAGAACCTTATGATATTCGGGACTCTCATTCCAGTTGTAAAAAATTAATTATGAATATAAATCAATACTTAATCTCATTATAACCCACATTACACCCTTTACGAAAAAACAGATAGAATTTATAAAAGAGTACAGCTTTTTCTCGTAAGGTAATCTAGTGCAGAGTTACAATTTGTAGTTCATGCTCATTGGCTCCAGCAAGAGCGATAGAACGCTCATCGGATAAAATGATAGGATAACCTGTTTCACCAAAGAGAGCCCATATCGTAATGCCTGGGGTCATCGGTGGAAGATCTGGAAAGTTTTTAGCCAGATCATCTGTACAAACTTTTTTTAAATAGGCAATCTGTCCCGCATCAGAGTAGGATGTGTTCTGAAACGACAAGTTTTGTTTATGTTCTCCCATTTCACTGTTCCTTTACGCCTTAACTTTTATGACTCACCACTACTGACTTTAATTGGAATCTGTTTTATTTCTTTTTTTAATTTTGGTTGATACAGATTAATTGATAAAAGACCATTTTTCAACTCCGCATTTGTAACATGCATCCCTTCCGCGAGAACAAAGGTTCGCTGGAATTGTCGCGCAGCTATACCGCGATATAAATATTGATGATTTTGGTTGTCTGTTTGTTTACCATGAATAACCAATTGATTATCATCAAGCAAAATATTAAGATGGTTAATCTTAAATCCAGCAACAGCCAAAGTTATCCGGATATGATTTGCATCATCATTTTTATGCAAACGTTCAATGTTATAGGCTGGGTAAGCCTCATCAGCTTTACCGATACGTTGCAATATTTTTTCTACGGTTTCAAACCCTAAAAGAAAGGGATTGGAGAAAGGCGTCACATGTGTCATTCATGAGTATCCTCTTTAAAACGGCTTTACTTGACCACACTCTATAAAAGTGTTCGCTGCATTTCTCTCATATGGCGAGCGTGAATGATAACTTCAAGAGAGAAGATTTAAGAGAGTTCAATGCCTCAACGTACCATAAAATTGTCAAAAGTGCGAAATTTATCTGGTATATTATATAATGAAAATGAAATTGCAGAAATATTTCGCCGTTTTTCTGTGCAACGCCCAGCGCCTAAGAGTGATCTTATCTATACAAATATTTTTACGCTTTTGGTTGCCGTTGTGCTTTCGGCTCAAGCGACAGATGTAAGCGTTAATAAAGCGACAAAAGAATTATTTCGCCTTGCTGATCAACCGGAAAAAATGGTTGCATTAGGAGAAGAAGAAATAGCACATCATATCCGTTCAATTGGTCTTTGGCGTGCAAAAGCACGTAATGTTTATGCGCTTTGCAACTATTTAATTGATTATTATGGCGGTCAAGTACCCGATACGCGTGAAGCACTCATGGCCCTTCCTGGAGTAGGGCGCAAAACGGCTAATGTGGTCTTGAATGTTGCTTTTGGTCAACCTACATTGGCAGTAGATACACATATTTTTCGCTTAAGCAATCGTCTTGGTTTAGCGCCTGGCAAAACACCAGAAATTGTTGAGAAAAAATTATTAAAGATTATACCGGTTCATTATATTCGCCATGCACATCATTGGCTGATTTTACATGGTCGCTATATTTGTCAAGCCCGTAAACCACAATGTACGCAATGCATTATTGCCGATTTATGTAAAGCAGCCATCAAAACAAATGCAATTCCAGCACCTTTAGTTGAGCTTCAAGGCAATGGAGCGCCGATTTTTTTGTAATACGGTCTTGCAATTTTGTGTATACTAGCTTATGAAAACGTCTTTAAGAGCCGCCCGGCAGGGCATGCCGTGGCTGTTTAAATGCTTGTTCAAGCGTTGGTCCGCTTGAGTGAATAAAATGTTTGATTGAATAAATTAATGTACGGAGTAGCAAAATGCCCAAGATGAAGACCAAATCATCCGCTAAAAAGCGGTTTAAAATCACTGCGTCAGGCAAAATTAAAGTAGCAGCTGCCGGTAAGCGCCACGGCATGATTAAGCGTTCGAATAAATTTATTCGCGATGCACGTGGAACAATGGTTTTGTGTGAACAAGATGCTAAAAAAGTCATTCAGCATTATTTGCCGAATGGTATTTAAACCTTACGCTTTTGATTTTGAGGAGATTATAATATGGCTCGTGTGAAAAGAGGTGTGACAGCACACGCTAAGCACAAAAAAGTTCTTAAACAGGCTGAGGGTTTTTACGGTCGTCGTAAAAATACCATTCGTGCAGCTAAAGCAGCGGTTGATCGTTCAAAGCAATACGCTTATCGTGATCGCAAAAATAGAAAGCGTACTTTCCGTGCTTTGTGGATTCAGAGGATTAATGCGGCTGTTCGTGCAGAAGGTTTAACTTATGGACGTTTTATTGATGGCTTATCAAAAGCTGGTATTGAAGTTGATCGTAAAGTTCTTTCAGATATAGCAATCCACGAGGCGGAAGCATTTTCTGCTTTAGTTGCCTCGGCAAAAAAAGCTTTAGAATATTTAAAAGATACGACACCTAATGCTTTCGAAGGCGCTGTCAAATAAGCCAGTCGTGTTCTCTTAAAGCATTCATTTATTTGAGGTCCCGTGCTGGCTATTGCAAGTGCGGGTTTTTCTTTATTAAAAAATAGGCAAAAATATGAATGATATTGAGCGTCTGGAACAAGAAATTTGTTTAGCCTTAGAGGCAGCAGGTGATGAAAAAGCACTTGAAGAAGTGCGTATTGCAGCATTGGGTAAAAAAGGTAGTATCTCTGAAAAATTAAAAGAATTAGGAAAAATGGATGCTGGCGAGCGTCATAAAGTTGGACCAGTTCTTAATGGATTAAAAAATCGTATTTTAGAATTATGGGCGCAAAAGCGTGATCTTCTGAAAAGACAGGCAATGGATGCCCGTCTTTCTCGTGAAACAGTTGATGTTACCTTGCCTATTCGCTCTTCACCTATAGAACGGGGACGCATTCATCCTATTTCACAAGTGATTGAGGAAATTATTGCCATTTATACGAAGTTGGGTTTTTCTCTTGCAGAGGGACCTGATATTGAAACAGACTATTATAATTTTACGGCATTGAATTTTCCTGAAGGGCATCCAGCACGCGAAATGCATGATACCTTCTTTTTTGATGTTGATAAAATGGGAGAACGAAAATTATTGCGGACCCATACATCACCTGTACAAATTCGCACACTAGAAAGACAAAAAGCACCGATACGGATCATTATTCCTGGAAAAACTTACCGCATGGATTCGGATGCAACACATTCTCCCATGTTCCATCAGGTAGAAGGTCTTGTCATCGATAAAACCTCCACCATTGCCCATATGATGTGGCTACATGAAACCTTTTGTAAAGAATTTTTTGAAGTTCCCTCTGTAAAAATGCGTTTTCGTCCCTCTTTTTTCCCTTTTACCGAGCCATCTATGGAAGTGGATATTCAATGTGATCGTTCTGGTTCAGACGTAAAGTTCGGAGAAGGGCAGGATTGGTTGGAAATTTTAGGATGCGGAATGGTGCACCCTCATGTGTTGAAAAATGTTGGCTTAGATCCCGATGAATATCAAGGCTTTGCATGGGGAATGGGCATTGATCGTATTGCCATGTTGAAATACGGTATGCCTGATTTGCGGGCTTTTTTTGATGCTGATCTGCGTTGGTTAGACCACTATGGCTTTCGTTTCTTTGATATGCCTGCTTTTTTTCCTAATAGATAATGTGTGATCTTAGTCATCGCTTTCATGTGAGGTTTTAAAATGAAATTTACATTGTCGTGGTTAAAAGATCACTTAGAGACAAATGCATCTTTGGATGAAATTTGTGAGAAACTAACAGCTATCGGTCTTGAAGTTGACTCCGTTGATGATCGATCTTCTTTAAAAGGTTTTGTGATTGCAAAAGTTTTAACAGCAATAAAGCATCCTGATGCAGATAAACTCCAGATTCTGTCCGTCGATACAGGGACTTCCACACCTGTTCAAGTTGTCTGTGGAGCACCAAATGCGCGTGCAGGTCTTATTGGTGTTCTGGCACTACCAGGTACTTATATTCCAGGACTTGATGTAACATTATCTGTAGGAAAAATCCGTGGTGTTGAAAGTTTTGGGATGATGTGTTCACAAGCAGAGCTTGAATTATCGAATGAGCATGATGGGATTATTGAACTTCCAGAAGATAGTCCTATTGGAGGTTCATTTGCAGCTTATGCTGGTTTAGATGATCCGGTCATTGATATTGGTTTGACCCCTAATCGTTCCGATTGCACAGGTGTTCGTGGTATTGCCCGTGATCTTGCCGCTACAGGAATCGGACAATTAAAAGAATTGTCTTTACCAAAATTTGAGCCTTCCTTTGAAACACCTCTCAATGTTTCATTAGATTTTTCGCAAGATTCATCATTATGTTTAGGTTTTGCTTGGCGTGAAGTACGCAATGTTCAAAATGGCGAATCACCCCAGTGGATGCAACAGCGTTTGAATGCAATTGGTTTGAGACCGATTAATGCGCTTGTTGATATGACCAATTACATCAGTTTTGACCTTGGTCGTCCACTCCATGTTTTTGATGCAGATAAAATTAAAGGTAATTTGTGTGTACGTTGTGCGCGTGAGGGAGAACAGCTTCAAGCACTGAACGGAAAAATCTATCATTTGGGCGCTAAGAATTGTGTCATTGCAGATGACGAGGGAGTTGTTTCGATTGCCGGTATCATGGGCGGAGAAAGAACGAGTTGTGATGAAACAACACATCGCGTTATTATTGAATCGGCGCTTTGGGATGCGCAAAGCATTGCACAAACAGGAAGAGCATTAGGTCTTATCAGTGATGCACGTTATCGATTTGAACGAGGTGTTGATCCGGCTTTTATAGAAACAGGGCTTGAGATTGCAACAGAATTGGTCTTGCATCTTTGTGGTGGTGAAGTATCTAAGAAGAGGATCGTTGGCTATCAGCAACAAGAAATCAAACAGATCGCTTTTCCTTTTTCTGAAATTAAACGTTTAACAAATTTGGAAATAGAGCCTGAAAAAATCATCTCTATTTTAACAAAACTTGGATTTTTTGTTGAAGGAAAAGGAGATGTCGTTACGGTAAAAGTACCATCATGGCGCCCTGATATTATGGGTAAAGCCGATTTGGTGGAAGAGATCATGAGAATTTATGGGTTAGATAAAATTAAACCTATTCCTTTGGAAAACTTCGTAGAAGAAAAAGATCAGATTGTAACATGCGCACAAATTCGTTCACGTGCTACACGTTTGGCTTTAGTGCAACGCGGTATGAAAGAAGCGGTAACATGGTCTTTTATTTCTGAAAATCAAGCTCTTGCTTTTGGAGGAGGTCAAGAAGAGCTTAAATTGGTTAATCCTATTGCTGCTGATATGTCAATGATGCGTCCTTCCCTTTTACCTGGTTTGATTATGGCGGCACAAAGAAATGCTGATCGTGGTTTTTCCGATCTTGCTTTGTTTGAAGTTTCCAGTATTTATGAGGGCGACACCCCTGATAAACAACACCGTGTTGTTAGTGGGATTCGTCGCGGAACAGAGCAATTTAAAGGTGCTGGGCGCTTTTGGAATGGAAATGCAACCGTCGTTGATGTTTTTGATGCCAAAGCAGATGCTTTAGCTATTTTAGAAGCATGTGATATGGATATTGGGAAAGTGCAGATTGAAGTTGGAGCACCAGATTGGTATCATCCTGGTCGTTCAGGTGTCATAAAACTTGGATCAAAGATTATTCTTGGTTTTTTTGGTGTTTTTCATCCTGCTACATTAGAAAAGTTAGATGTCAGTGGCCCTTTATGCGGCTTTGAAATTTTTCTAGACCGAATTCCAGAATCAAAGAAAAAAACGACCAAAAGCCGTCCTCCTTTGAAACTCTCACCTTTTCAAATGGTGCGGCGTGATTTTGCCTTTATAGCGGATAAAACTGTTGCCTCTTCTCTTATTATTCGTGCGGCAAGTGGAGCCGATAAAAAACTTATTCATTCAGTGCAAGTTTTTGATGTTTTCGAAGATTTAAGCTTTGGTGAAGATAAAAAATCTGTTGCAATTGAAGTAACTATTCAGCCCATAGAACGGACTCTAACGGATGAAGATTTAGAAAAGCTTGCCTCAAAGATCGTGGATAATGTTACCAAAATGACAGGTGCATATTTACGCTACTGAGTATTCTCATTTTTTATGAGATATTTTACATGAAGTGGGAGCATCTTTGAGTGCTCCCTTTTTGTTTGGCATTCAAGAGCTATAGAGCTTCTTGAAAGGGGACCTTCTTACCAAAACAAGCTGCTTAAATCATCAATTTTTTCAATATGAAAAAACTGTTTTTAAACATTTTGAAAAGTTATTTTTTCTCTTAATCCTTCATTGCAAATGTAAAAGATAACTGCTATTGCTAAATGATAATGCAAATTATTTGCAATAAAAAGAAGGCATATAAAGGAAAGAGAAAACCAATGAACGTAAGAACGTTTTTCACCATAGTTTTTGGAAGTGTTATTTTTTTTACACCCAATTTTGCTTTGTGTGCTGGTAAATTTAAAGCTGTTACGACATTCACTATCATTGCTGATATGGCACGCAATGTAGCAGGTGATGCCGCTGATGTTGAATCCATTACAAAACCAGGTGCGGAAATTCATGAATACCAACCCACCCCACGCGATCTTATGCGTGCTCAGGGAGCTAACCTTGTATTGTGGAATGGTTTAGAGTTAGAGCTTTGGTTTGAAAAGTTTTTTCAAAATATCAAGGATGTTCCAAGTGTTGTTGTTTCAAAAGGTATTGTACCCATTAAAATTGGTGAGGGCCCCTTTAGCGGTAAACCTAATCCTCATGCGTGGATGTCACCGACCTCTGCTTTGATTTACGTTGATAATATTCGCGATGCTTTTGTAAAATATGATCCTGAACATGCTGAAATTTATAAACAGAATGCTGAAATTTATAAACAGAAAATTCGTGCAACGATTGATCCAATTAGAGCTGAATTAGAAGCTGTACCGCAAGACAAACGTTGGCTTGTGACAAGTGAGGGGGCTTTTAGCTATTTGGCGCGTGATTTTGATCTAAAAGAACTTTATTTATGGCCCATCAATGCTGACCAACAAGGAACACCACAGCAGGTCAAGCATGTTATTGATATGGTTCGCAAATACAATATTCATGCAGTTTTTTCTGAAAGCACTATTTCCCCTGCGCCTGCTAAGCAGGTTGCCAGAGAAACAGGGGCTAAATACGGTGGTGTTCTTTATGTTGATTCTTTAAGTGAGAAAAATGGTGAGGTACCCACTTATATTGATTTATTACGTGTCACGAGTGGGCGTATTAGCAATGCTTTAGTAGAGGGAGTAAAAAGCCAATGACGGAATGTGGAATATTTGCCCAAGGAGTAACGGTAACATATCGTAATGGACATACAGCTTTACGCGAAGTGAATTTTGAAAGTCCAAAGGGTTCTATTACGGCATTGGTTGGTGTTAATGGATCCGGTAAGTCAACGTTATTTAAAGCGATTATGGGGTTTGTACGCCCCTCAAAGGGAAAAATTCGCATGTTTGATTTACCTGTTGATATAGCTTTGAAAAAAAACCTCATTGCTTATGTTCCTCAAAGTGAAGATGTTGATTGGAATTTTCCTGTCTTGGTCGAAGATGTTGTATTGATGGGGCGGTATGGTCATATGAATTTCTTTCGCTATGCCCGTACACAAGATTATGAAGCCGTTCGTATTGCCTTAGAACGCGTTGATATGTTGGCTTTTGCCAAGCGCCAAATTGGAGAACTTTCTGGTGGACAGAAAAAGCGTGTTTTCCTAGCGCGCGCTCTTGCACAGAAAGCAAAAGCTATTTTATTAGATGAGCCGTTTACAGGGGTTGATGTTACAACAGAAGATAAAATCATTGCTTTGTTACAAGATCTTCGTAAAGAAGGAGCAGTGATCTTGGTTTCAACTCACAATTTGGGTTCTGTTCGCGAATTTTGTGATCATACAGTTTTAATAAAAGGGACCGTTTTAGCTTCTGGGTTAACAGAAAAAATCTTTACAAAGGAAAATCTGGAGAAAACTTTTGGAGGGTCTTTGCACCACCATATTTTTGATCTTCAAACCACAAAAAAAAATGATGTTTTCATGGGAAGAAAGCAGTCTGCCGTTTGTGAAGATATTGAAAGAGTGGAGCACGTTGCATGATTTCTTGGTTGCTTGAGCCACTGAGCTATCAATATATGGTGAATGCAATGTGGGTTTCTGGGTTAGTTGGGTGTGTTTGTGCCTTTCTTTCGGCTTTTTTGATGTTAAAAGGTTGGTCATTGATTGGTGATGCACTTTCCCATTCGATTGTTCCTGGTGTAGCAGGAGCTTACCTTTTAGGGTTACCTTTTTCACTTGGCGCTTTTTTTTCTGGTGGTCTTGCAGCAGCAGCAATGCTCTTTTTTAACCACCGGACAAAACTTAAAGAAGATACCATTATTGGGCTCATTTTTTCTTCCTTTTTTGCCTTTGGGTTGTTTCTCAAATCATTAAAACCAATGGCTGTTAATATTGATACGATTGTTTTGGGAAATATTTTAGCAGTTAGTTCAACAGATATTCTACAATTGGCTTTTATCGGCTTTGTTTCGTTGCTTATATTGCTTTTGAAATGGAAAGATCTTCTTGTTTCGTTATTTGATGAGACGCATGCGCATGCCATTGGATTAAACGTAAAATTTTTAAAGATTCTCTTTTTCACATTGCTTGCCGCTTGTACCGTTGCTGCGATGCAAACCGTTGGAGCGTTCTTAGTCATTTGTCTTGTTGTGACACCTGGGGCAACGGCCTATCTTTTAAGTGATCGTTTCGTGAACATCTTGGTTATTGCAGTTGTAATTGGAACCTTCACAAGTATCTTGGGTGTTTATGTGAGTTATTTTTTGAATGCACAAACGGGGGGGGTTGTTGTGCTTTTTCAAGCATCTTTATTTGTTTTAGCTTTTATTTTTGCTCCTAAACATGGGTTTATTGCCGCGCGCTTACGCATAAATGCAGCAAAAAAGGGTGTAATATTATCATGATTGATCAATTACTGCTTCCGTTTCAGTTTTCTTTTATGCTTAAGGGTATGCTTATTGTCATGATTCTTTCTATTCCCATGGCGATGCTTTCCTGTTTTCTTATTTTGAAAGGATGGGCGCTGTTAGGCGATGCCATTTCTCATGCAGTTTTTCCAGGTGTTGTTGTTGGTTATATGACAACACCATGGGTAATCGCATTTTTAACTTCTTTGCCATTTGCTTGGTTTCAGCATATGCGTCCAGAGAATATTACAATGACTTTGATTACTTGCGGTGCTTTTGTTGCAGGAATGGTGTGTGCACTATTAACGGGTTTTTTAGGGAGCAATAGCCGTATCAAACAGGATACGGTGATGGGCGTGGTCTTTTCTTCAATGTTTGGTTTAGGGCTTGTTTTAGCCACGTCTATTTATAGTAGCTTAGATTTGAATCATATTCTATTTGGTAATCTCTTGGGTGTTAACTGGCTTGATATAACGCAGACGGCAATCATTTCTGCTGTTGTCACTTTTATTTTAGCAGCAAAATGGCGCGACTTTATGCTATATATTTTTGACACAGTTCAAGGACGTGCAATGGGGTTACCAATATCTCTACTCCACTATACCCTTCTAACGATGATTTCTCTTACAATTGTTGCAGCTTTGAAAGCTGTCGGTATCGTGCTCGTTATTTCTTTACTGATAGCACCAGGAGCAATTGCCTATCTTGTCACAAAGCGGTTTTCTTTTATGTTAATGATCGCGATACTTGTTGCAGCTTTTTCTGGTTTTTTAGGGATTTATCTCAGCTTATTTATCGGCTCTGATTCTGCTTCCACAATTGTGTTGATCTTGACGTTGATTTTTATGGCTATTTTCATGATGATTTTCTTTCGTCGAAACACAGTTCAAGAAACTTGAAAGTGTTAAAATTCATGCATATCAGCCATGCATTTTTATATATTGTTTCTCATTTTTATTTTAATTAGAGTCTGGGGTGCTAGGTTGTTTTTCCTCCTAATATCTAGCAGATGAGTGCAGTACATTTTCTCCCCCCCAACACTGCATTCTTAATTAAGAGGCTGCATTGATTTCTTCTGCAGCCTTTTTATTTTTTTGTTTTTCTAAAATCTCTCCTCTTTTCTTGAAATCATTTAAAATGATTATCATATTGTGTAAGCTATTCGGTATTTTCAAGGAACTTATAACAGCAAAGACACTTACGCATGAAGGGGTAGAGCGTAATTGTGCACTCAAACATGTAAACAGAAAAAAACAGATACAATGTTTTTGTATAGGGTTTTGCGTAGAGGAAAATAGTACGAGAGAATGAAAAAAGATTCGAAGATATCGCACCCTTTACGTATCTGCTATTATATAGCAGGGTGGGCGATGGTTATATTAGGTATTATCGGTGTCGTATTACCTATTATGCCAACGGTGCCTTTTTTATTGGTTGCCTCATGGTGTTTTACGCGTTCTTCTCCACGTTTTCATCAATGGTTGAATAATCATCGTATTTTTGGTCCCCCTATTAAGCGATGGGAAGAAAAAAAAGCAATCTCTCCATTCGTTAAAGTTTTTGCAATGATGAGTATGACAGGAGGATTTTTATCCTTTTTCGTAATGCTACACCCTCCTTTATGGATTTCCTTACTTGTTGCGGTTATATTATTGCTGATTGCCATTTATATTGTAACACGTCCATCTTCTTAATGATAAAAAAGGCTTTATGAGATACTCTTTTTAGCTTCGACTTATTTGTAAAAACTATGAGGACTTTTAAGTTTTGAATATAAGCTCTCCATATCCAAAATACATATGAAATAGCAAGCTTTTTGAGCGCAATTAATTAATAATATGTTTGTGAAATAATTTTTATGAACAAAGAAGATTGTTTACGAACACTCAAAATGTTCTCACTTGGTAAACAATGATAAATCACATTCATGGAAGAGAGTCATTATTTTTGTAAAGCATGTTTGTATGAATCTCTATATATACATCATTGAAAAGTCATTGATATGATAGACATTTCGTTTGTTTTCATATCTCTTAATGAGGATATAATACAAAGCTTACTAAATACCCTCATTTTTATACTTATACAGTTAAGAAGCCGGTCTATTATATCAATCTTTAAGGTTACATCTGTTCTTAACTTAAGAATAATTCATAAGAAACAACAGAATTTTTCAAATGGTTTATACATACACGCATTCTTATTATAATATGCGAATAAATAATTTCTCTGTCTTGATATAAAGCTTATTCGAAATAAAAATATTATTGCATTCTCTGTTTTTTAATGAAGTCATGCCCCTCACGTAAAACAAAAGGTCTCCCAAATCATGTTATTTACACATTTATTTTAATGAAACATTTCTCAACGCTTTACTCATTTCATAATAGCAGACCATACATGGATAAAGTAAAATCTCCTGTAAAGTGTATAAAATCTATTTGAGCACCATCATCCTTGCCTTGCAAAATGCATACCGATAGTCACCATGCTATTTATCATCCTCCAATGTTGCCTTAGTAATTTCTAATGTTGCAATTGTAGCTTGTCATCTGGTTTTGTATATTTTGACACTAGATTTTGTACCAATTTATTTTTTTCAAAGAGTTTTAAAGGTGTTCTCAAAGGGTTTTGAAAGCCTTTTCTCATTTTTACTATGGAAACGCACTTTTTTCTGATTTTCGGTAATTTTTGTAATTTTAGGTGTCAAAATCTATTTTGATAAAACGCGCATTTAATGGTAAAAATTGTACATAAAACAACAAATTACCACGTATTCCTACTTAATCCCGCCTCTTTCCACTTAGTATAAAACCTACTGTCAAACTACAACAATAACTCTTAAAACTTGAAAACCTTCATATATGCAAGGGGATTAGTGTGCTTGATTTAACAGGATTGAAATGAGAAAAACTTATGATACTCGCGCACGCTCATTCAACATGCAAAATGATAGTATCTTGTTATGCTGTATAACACTGTTATTTATGACAAATGATATAAGGAAGCCTCCTTGGCTAAACTTCCCTAGCGCGTTAAGTATTTTTTTAATGCGTAGTGAATATTTTTAAGTCTTATCTATCGCGCCTTATGTAAGTGAAGCGTATGCGTTGATAGACTAAGTAGAATCTGCTCAAAAAACAGCCGAACTATTTCAGACCAGCAAAGGTTAAGAATCCTCATCCTTAGGGCAGAACAAAAATCAATCTTATAAACAATATGTTGAGGCAATATACTTGTTTTAAAGAGCCGAAAACTACGTCTTTATAGGTCTAGCAATTCGCTTTGTATTACCAAAAAAATTGATATAACGTTGTACTTCTTTTGAATCACCGATCGTTTTTTCAGGATTATCTGAAAGTTTCACGGCTGGTCGACCATTGGCATAGGTCACCTTACAAACAAGGGAAAGAGCATCAAGAGTTTCGATTTCCTGAGGTGCACAGCCTGTAAAGTCATTGGTAAGATCCGTGCCCCACCCAAAACTCATGCGCACTTTACCATGGAAATGATGATAGGTTTTTTCAATTGTATTGACATCAAGAGCATCAGAAAAAATTAGAAGTTTTTTGCATGGATCTTTTCCTTTTTCTTTCCACCATTGAATAATACGTTCGCCACCTTCAATAGGGGGCGCACTATCGGGTCTGAAACCCGTCCAATCAGCTACCCAATCTGGTGCATTGCGTAAAAATGCTTCTGTACCAAAGGTATCAGGTAAAACAATGAGAAGATTTCCACCATAATAACGGTTCCAATCCTGCAAGACTTGATACGGAGCTCTGCGTAATTCATCATCGTTGTTGCTGAGAGCCGCAATAACCATGGGCAATTCGTGTGCATTGGTTCCAAGAGCTTCTAAATCCGTATCCATGGCAAGAAGAACATTAGAAGTTCCAGTAAAAGAATTACCAATCCCTTCTTTTAATGCTTCCACACACCAGCGCTGCCATAAAAAAGAATGGCGGCGCCTTGTCCCAAAGTCAGATATTTTAATATCAGGCAATTTTTTGAGACGTTCAACTTTACTCCACATTTTTGCTTTAGCACGCGCATAAAGTACATCAAGAGCAAAACGATCTAGTTTTTTGAGAGCAGCACGTGAACGTAATTCACTTATAATAGCAAGGGCTGGAATTTCCCACATAGAGCTATGAGCCCACGAACCATAAAAATGAAGAATATACTGGCCATCTTTACGGGTTAGTTCATATTCTGGGAGTTGAAAATTCTCAAGCCACTGAAGAAAATCCGGTTCAAAAATTTGTTTGCGTCCATAAAATGTATTACCAGCAAGCCAAATCATTTCTTTTTTTGTAAAGTGCAAACTAAGAGCATGATCAAGTTGAGCACGTAATTCACTCTCATCAATATCATCGGCAAGACGTATTGTTTTAGAGCGATTTATGAGGGAAAAAGTAACATCAACATTAGGATATAACCCCCAAATCATCTGCACCATAAGAAGCTTATAAAAATCCGTATCGAGAAGTGAACGAATAATGGGATCAAGTTTCCAAGTATGATTGTAAACACGTCTAGCAATATCCGGATGATTCATAACCTTTTTCTTTCAGTTTCATAAAATCTAAAATATTATGCACCAACACGGCTAATATAGGCGGTGCAATATAACAACTCTACAGTTTTGGGCAAGAATAAAAAAGTCTGCTCTCTTTTTTCATCTTTCATCTTTAATATTTGACAATACGTATAATTTCATGCTGACCTGTTTTTTGTAACTTTATCCCTGTATGAAATTCGGTATATTCTTTGCTATTAACATAGAGCATATTTTTAGGTCCCCATTTTACTTTAATGCTATAAACGGCATCATAAAACTTCATTGTTGCTTCATATTTTGGCCAAATAGAGGGTAAATGTGGCTGCAAAAACAAGAGGTCTCCCTGACGCTGTATTCCAAGAATAGCTTGTGTTGCGGCGCGATAAAACCAACCGGCTGAACCTGTATACCAAGTCCAACCGCCTTGACCACATCGTGGTTCAACAGCATAAATATCTGCGGCCATCACATAAGGTTCAACACGATAAATTTCAGGATCTTGTCCGTGGGTAATTGGGTTTATCATAGAAAATAAAGCATAAGCTTTATCGTTTTGTTCCATTTCAGCCAACGCAAAAATACTCCAAATGGCACCATGCGTGTATTGACCACCATTTTCTCGAATTCCTGGAGGATAACCTTTTATGTAACCAGGCTCGAGCGTACTTTTATCAAAAGGCGGCCAAAAAAGGCGAATGAGTCCACCTTTTTTATCATAGAGATGTTCCAGCATTGATGTCATTGCTTGTTTTTGGCGCTCAAGCGATGCCATTTGAGAAATGACAGCCCAAGATTGAGCAATGGTATCAATTTGACATTCATCATTGACTTTAGAGCCCAGAGGCGTTCCATCATCAAAATAACCACGTCGATACCAAGCACCATCCCAACCATTTTTCTCTAGGGATTTTGTTAAATGTTCAAGGTACGTACTCCATATTTGCATATGGCTATTGTCACCACGTTTTTTGGCTAAAGAGATAAATGCTTGTAATGTGTGCCCAAGAAACCATCCTAACCAAATGCTTTCGCCTTTTCCTTCCACACCGACCAAATTCATGCCATCATTCCAATCCCCACCTAAAATAAGAGGGAGACCATGTGGTCCGCAGCGTTTAATGGCAAGGTCTAAAGCTAAAGCACAATGTTCATAAACTGTTGCAACCTTTGAGGATTGGGTGGGTTGAAAATAAGCATCCTGTTGCCCACTTTTGAGAACATCACCTTCAATAAAAGGAATCAGCGTATCAAGAAAGGCATTATCGCCAGTGGTATTGACATAAAGAGCTGTTGCATATGCAAGCCAAACGATATCATCAGAAATATATGTACGAACACCAGCATTTGTGTCAGGCAACCACCAATGTTGCACATCACCTTCAAGAAATTGGTGCGCTGCTGCATTTAACAATTGTTCACGTGCTAATTGTGGTTCCAGCAATAACAAAGACAGGCTATCTTGTAACTGGTCACGAAAACCAAATGCACCACTAGCTTGGTAAAAGCCTGCGCGTGCCATGATGCGGCATGAGTAGATTTGATAAGGAAGCCAATGGTTGACCATAAGATTAAAAGAAGCGTCCGGTGTTTTGACTTGGAAAGGAGAAACAAAATCACTCCATTGCTGTTTTTGTTTTGTGAGCTGAATCTCAAAATCACTTGCACGTACTTGATTAAGTAATTTTTCAGCTTCTTGCCTATTTTCAGCACTGCCAAGATAGAAGATGATTTCTTTTGTTTGCCCTGGTTGAAGATCAATATCATAGGCGAATGCTGAACAAGGATCACATCCTGCTTCAATGGTATTCGAAAGAGCACCGGCTTTACGGATCGCATTTGGACGTGTTACGGTTCCCGTTGCACCAATAAATTCAGCGCGATTGGTCGTAGTGCTGGTTGGCATTTCGGATGCTGATAAAAATGTAACTTGTTGAGATTTCTCGATGTGATAGGGATTTTGAATAAAATGTGCACCCCATCTGGCCTCATAAGAGGAAACAATAAAGGGGGCATATTTTGTACGGATATTTCCCAAAACCCATTCAACATAATTATAAAGGCGTAAACTACGTGGTTTTTTCCCTTCATTCGTAAGGATAAGACGTGAAAAGCGAATAGGTTTTTCGGGATCAAGTGTATGAGTCAGTTCTAATGCGATTTCTGAATGTGTTGATTTAAAAGTTGAGAATCCAAACCCATGACAAGCCTCATAGACAATATTTTCGTCACATTCAACAGTAGAAACGGGTGAGAAACGTTTTAAAGACTGGCGATCAACCAGATAAAGAGCTTCTCCTGGCCGGTTAGACGTTGGATCATTCGCCCAAGGAGTTAGTTGATAATCGCGGCTATTGTTAGCCCAAGTAAAAATTGCACCTTCAGCAGAGACATGAAAACCAAATCTGTGATTAGCAATGACATTAATCCACGGATGTGGTGTGGTGGTACGTCCATGAAGACGTATTACATAATGATTGTGCTGATTAAAACCACCGTAACCATTCCAATATCTTAGATCTTCTCCATTTGGGAGAAAAGAGGATGGTTTTTGTTGGCTAATAAGACCAATGGAAGAAAAAAGATTTTGTTCAGTTTGTGTTGTAAATTGCTGTCCTTCGTTATATCTTGGCAAGTCTAATTGATCATAAGATTCTTGATAATTTTTACGAATTGTGAGATTAAAATCATTCTCATCAAGTCGTTTAAGTTGTTCAGATAAAGAGCCATTTTGGGCATCAAGAACGATACGCGCTGATGCAAGAAGCGTTTTAAAACTCTGTTCACTCATTTGATCGCGTCGAAGCATGAAAATATGTTGGCGTTCATCTGCTTTTTGCGTGTGGTGATAATAAGTTTCACAGACCCACTCGAGAGCGCGTTGTGTACTTTGTATATAAGAAAATGTTTGTTCATTAAGAATGACCAAATCAACAATGAGTCCGCGCATACACCAATATTCGTGTGCTTTAAGGAGCTCGCGCAGTACGGTTATATTTCCCTCGTTATTTAATCTAAGAAGACAGAGTGGATTGTCTCCTGAGATAGACATGGGCCAAAGATCAGACTGTTTTCCTAGCGTTTTTGCTAATATTTCAGAAGGAAGACGCCACGTTCTTTCTGGATAGATAAGCGGTGTTGCATATTTTTGATAGATAATAGCTTCTTTAAGCTGGGTTCCGCTCTGATACAGTGCGACTTGTGAGCGCGTCCATGCCATTGAAAGTTCTTTTTGAAACATATCAGGTTGTCGATAATGTTTAATATGATTATTTAGCGCTTCTTTTGTATGAGCAGCAAAGGTCCAAAAAATAAGTTCTGCTTTTTCATGGGCTGAAATTTTTATACGGCATCGCAATGACATAACAGGATCAAGAACACAACCTTGACTGTTACTGAAACGAGCATTTTGGTCAAATGCAGCGGGCCGATGAATGGATCGCCCCCGACCAATAAACAGAGAGCGATCTGTTTCAGCTTCTGTCTCTTGGAGAATATCTGTTGTACTAGAAACAAAATGGGCAACATAGACTTCAGGATCATTAGGCGAGCGTTTGCGCCTTTTGGCAAAAATTGTTTTACCTTCTTCAGCAATTTCTGTCTCTATAAACATACGGGAAAAAACAGGATGAACTTGGTCTGTATCCATCGTGGCAAGCGCTAATTCACCATAAGAAGTCACTTCAATGAATCGGTCTTTATTTGTCGTATTCATCAATTGAATACGTCTCCCTTCGCCACATCCTTCAGATGTAATAAGACATTCAAGTGTTGATTTAATACCATCAACCATTTTTGTATATTCAGCCTTTTCATCTGTAAAAATGCTGACAGCTTCTTCTTCAATAACACGTGTTGGCTCACCAGTAACAGACCACCACCGTCCACTATGCGTGTCACGCAAGAAGAATAAAATACCTTGTTGATCTTCTGTTGCATCAGGAATAAAGCGCGTAATCGCATAATCGTGCCAACGGCTGTAACCAGAACCATTCGCTGTTAACATGGTAGAATAAAAGCCATTAGACAAAAGTAAAGTCGCTCGTGGTTTGAGTAACGGGTTTGTAATAATGCGCAAAGGGGCTGCATCAAATGCTTGAGACTTATTGCGCATACGATTAACAGCTTTGGTATGAATAATAGGAATGAGATGAGGCGCTCTTTCCTGTAAGAGCAATTGTGTTGCCTCAATAACGGGATCACGGTGAAAACGATCACGCATTCGCCCTTGAAAAATAACATTGTTAAGAGCAAGGATAGACATGCCATGATGGTGCGCATAATAATTGCGTACAACGGCGTATTTTTCCCCTGTTTTCACGCGTGAAGGGGTAAAATCAACAGAGTCATAATAACCATATGTTCCTAAAGCTCCAAGATCACGAAGTCGTTTTAAATTAGCGACAGCGCAAGCAGGAGCATATTGTGCCGCTAGAAGGCTGGCATAGGGAGCAATGACAGCATTGCGTGAAAGACCACGTTGGAGTCCGAGGTTTGGAACACCAAAATGAGCGTATTGGTAATTCATTAAATGATCGCGAGCATTAAATGCGGCTTCTGAAATACCCCATGGCAATTCCCGTTTATGGGCATATTGTATTTGACAACGAATAATCAATCGATTTGTTTGATCTAGGAGAGACCCTAAAGGTTCATGCATTACGAGAGATGGCATAAGATATTCGAACATTGATCCAGACCATGATAGGAGTGCACCTTTCCCACCTATGGGTACGAGAAGTCGACCAAGACGAAACCAATGTTTAAGTTTTATATCTCCTTTTGCGATGGCAAAAAAGCTTGCAAGACGTGCTTCTGAAGCAAGCAGGTCATAACAATTTTCATCGAGTTTGTTTTCTTGAACACGATATCCAATGGATAAGAGATGCCGTTTAGGCTGTTCTAAAAAGTCAAATTTCATATCAAAGGCTATTTGCCGTGCCACTATAGCCAGCCTGTTTAGTTTTTTACGTAATTTTTCAGTATCACAATGAGCAGTCGCATCATGATGATAAGCGTTACAGGTATCGATAAGGCATTTAGCCCAAGAAAGTGCACGAGCAGATTCTATCGTTTGAATTTTGTGGTCAAGTTCATCGACTAAGTGCACAATATCGTGGGCTGCAAGTGAAAGATTTATGACGTGAGAAGGGATCGTATTTTCTTGTTCTATAAAAGTGAAGACAGAATCATGAAAACGAGTGATGTTTTCTTCGATTTTTTGGCGTAAAGAGCGTAAACTGGGTTGATGATCTGGAATTTCTCTGACAGTTTCTTCAAGAATAGCAAGAACATCCGATAAGCCTTCTCGATCACTTTGAAAAAAAAGAGGCGGTTTTTCAGCCCATTCACTTAAAGCAGAAGAGAGTGTTACCAAATGACCGGCAAGATTTCCCGAATCAACGGTTGATACATAAGTAGGCAAAAGAGGCCTGAGTGTATCCGTTTCATACCAATTATAGAGATGACCACGGAACTTTTCCATTTTTGTAAGAGAGCGTAATGTACATTCAATACGGGTGATGGTCTCTTCAAAACCAATCCAGCCAAAATCACGTGCTGCAATAATAGAAAGGAGATAAACGCCAATATTCGTAGGCGATGTACGTTGAGCAACAAGAGGTTCAGGATCTTCTTGAAAATTATCGGGAGGCAAATAGTTGTTTTGTTCATTGACAAAGGTTGCATAATAAAGCCATGTCCGCCGTGCAATAGAGCGGAGTTTTTTTTCATCTTTTGAAGAAAGATAAAGGCTATCTTGAAAGGTTGAAGGTTGACTCACAATCCAAGCAATAAAGGGTGAAAAAAACCATGCTATCCCAAAAGGTAAAGCAACCAAGCTTGCAAAACTATCAGAAAAAAGAGGGAGTGCTATAGTAAGAACACCGATAAGCGATGCTGGTGCCATTGTAAAAACATAGAAACGCAAACTATTGGGCATTGATTTTGTTGCGGCAGAAGTTTGCCATTCAAGAAGATGCTGTTTTGAAATCGTCATACGATAGAGTGTACGAATAATCGCATCGGTCATAAAATACGCCGAATGAGCAAGAAACGTCGTTTTAAGAAATATATCAGCGCTTGTAAGAGCAATTTTGTTCCCAATTAATTGAAAATGTCCACGCAAAGAATGATCTATATTAGATGAGACAAACGTTTTTAATACACATAGAATGGGTGAAATGAAGGAGCTAAACAACAAGAATATTTGCCAGACGATTGCACTCTTTAAAGACAAAAAAGCCCATCCTGCAAATGCTGCGATTAACCACATAAGTGGAGTGAGAGAACGACGTAAATTATCCTGCATTTTCCAACGCGTCACGAAACTTATTTGACGGTAGGAAAAAAGATAAGGCAAAAGCTGCCAATCACCGCGGACCCAACGATGATAACGCATAACATCAATATTGTAAGCGGTTGGATAGTCTTCAATGACTTCTATGCTACTTACCAGAGCAGTACGAGCATAACCTCCCTCTAAGAGATCATGGCTAAGAATAGTATTTTCTTTAATTTTGCCATCAAGCGCTTGTTCAAATGCATCAATATTATAAAGACCTTTACCGATAAAGGTGCCTTCTCCTAAAAGATCTTGATAAGTATCAGAAACAGCAAAAACATAAGGATCAATGCCACGGTTGATAGAAAAAACCCGTTGGAGAATTGATGTTTTTTTTCCTGTTGTAAGAGAAGGAATAATGCGTGGTTGTAAAATGCTATAGCCCTTTACAACCTTTCCACTTTGTGGATCAAAAACGGGATGATTGAGTGGATGGTTAAGCTTTCCAACAAGTTTCGCGACGCTCTCTGGAGTAAGACGTGTATCACAATCCAGCGTCATAACAAAACGGCAATCCATAGGAAGATGTGGATTGGGAGGATAAAAGCTTGTATTTTTATCGCCTCTTAAGAGCCGATTAAGTTCATGAAGTTTTCCTCGCTTTCGTTCCCATCCCATCCAACATTTTTCGCTTGTATTATAAAGGCGTCGGCGATGTAAAAGGAAAAAAAGCGGAAGTTCATCACGATGATAACGACTATTGAGTTTATCAATACTCTTTTGCGCATAGTGCAATAAATCAAGATCATCTTGCGTTTCTCTCAATGGAGCATCCACCCAATCTGTAATGAGCGCAAAATGAATGGCACCTTTAGGATTGGAAAGATAGTGCACTTCAAGATTGCGCACTTGTTCATCAACATTAGCGCGTGATGTCATCAAAGTAGGTACAACAACCATTGTCCGTGCATGTTTTGGAATACCTTCTTTATATTCATAACCAATGAGCTGTCTTGATGGGACAAACCACGAAACAACAGTGTTAAATAAAGCAAAAGCAGCATCCATAGCAGGAAAAAGCGCCAATACAGTAAAGCAAAAAGACATCCATTGTGTCATGCCAGATATTTGTAAAAGGGCGTAAATTACCAGCAAAAGAGCAAGCGTCAGAAAAGAGACAGGAAGGGCGATGACTCTCAATTTTGAGCAACAAGAAGCGCGTGTCCATTTTATGAGAAAGGGCGGAATATATCCACAAGCCTTTTCAAATATGCCACGACCATCATCAACAAGGTACCACCCCACACAAGAATGATGAGGCATATCTTTAGAAGTGGAATTTGCCATTTCTACAACTTTATGTGCAACTTCCAGTTCACTAAGAGGCGAAAAGCGTGAAACTTTTTCAATGACTTGTCGATAAATATTGCGTGAGTGAGCATCAATTTCAGAAAAATCACTATTTTTACGCAAAATAGAATCGACACAACTCACTGTTTCAAACCATGCTATCCAATCAACATCATCTATAGCTTTAAGAGCACGGATAATATTTCCCATGGTCACACCATCTGCTGCTTGTCGGGTATGTTCATCAGCTGTTGCAATCTCTAAGCTACTGCCTTGGCTTTTCAATTGCTTTTCAAGCCAAGTTAATGCTACGGTTGAATCGACAGATGCACTGCGCAGGCGATAGAATAAATGTGCTGAAAAAGTTGGATCAACAGTAAATGGTTTATACTGCGTAAAAAGAGAGTGTAGATTTGTTTTATTTTCTAAAAGAGAGATTTTATCAGCTACTTGACTAGCAAGATGGCGCATATGTCGCGCTTTTTCGATACGGACTGAAAGACGACGGACATTTTCAATGAGCAGCATTTGCATAACAGAAGGAAGAGCCCACAATTCACCAATTGTGAGCGCACAAACTTCTTGAAATCCGTTGGTCATAGCAGTGAGTGTTTCTTGTGAAAAGCTGCTATCGGTATGCGCAATATAAAGCCAAGTTAAAGCAAAAATTCGTGGTATTCCCGCTTTGTGTGTAGAAAGAGGAAGTTGCTTTATGAAGGACTTGGGTAGATTACGACGTAGCTTTTGTATGGTTTTATCAATGGTGTAATGATTATCAATGAGCCATTGAGCAGAAGGTGCGATGGTTTCATCATTTCGGGCAGCAAAATCACTGGTGTGAAAGGCATGAAGAATAAGTTTAGCATTTTCATTCAATCTCTTGCGAAAATCTTCTACTCCTTCATATTCAGGGAGTAAAATTTCTTTACCAGAAGCTATATCATGCCCTAAGTTATAAAGATCTTCCTGTACCTTATAAATTGCACGAAGAGGAAAATCCGTATTAATAAAATGGTCTTTTTTCTCTTTTTGAGAAAAAAAGCACTTTATGAAAGGTCTTATGCACGTCATAATGTCCCATTGTTATTCAATTACATCGTTTTTTATTTAAATTTTAAGCATTTTATCTGAATAGTGAACCGTTGTTAGACAAAAAACAAACTTTTTGTTTTTATTTGCAAGCATTTATAATTTTTGTTTCAATAATTTAAAAATAAGCAGACAATTTCTTTAGAAAATAAAAAGGTCACTCCTAAAATGAGTGACCTTAATAATAACACTAACTTTAATGATTGATGATTAATCTTGTTCTTGTTTTTTCAAAGCTGCACCAAGAATATCACCAAGAGAAGCACCTGAATCTGTAGAACCATATTGTGCAACAGCTTCTTTTTCCTCTGCAATTTCTAAAGCTTTAATCGATACTGAAATTTTACGTGTTTTTTTATCAAATGCTGTGATGCGAGCATCAACCTTTTGCCCAATTGCGAAACGCTCAGGACGTTGCTCATCACGATCACGCGCGAGATCAGCACGCCGAATGGTTGTCTCAAGGTTGTGATCAATCAATTTCACACCAATGTCATTGTCGTTAACAGCAATCACTTCGCATGTTACAACAGCACCTTTTCGCAATTCGCCAGAAGCAGCTGCTTCTCCAACTTTATCGCTGGAAAGCTGCTTAATTCCAAGAGAAATGCGCTCTTTTTCAATGTCAACATCAAGGACCACAGCCTTAACGATATCGCCTTTATTATAAGTATCAATAACTTGTTCACCAGGACGGTTCCAATCAAGATCAGACAAATGAACCATACCGTCAACATCGCCTTCAAGCCCAATAAACAGACCAAATTCTGTTTTATTTTTAACCTCTCCTTCAATTTGCGAATTGACAGGAAATTTATTGGCAAAAGCTTCCCATGGATTTTCAAATGTTTGCTTTAAGCCAAGAGAAATACGCCGTTTAGAAGGATCAATCTCAAGAACAACCACTTCTACTTCTTGTGATGTAGACAGAATTTTTCCAGGATGAACATTTTTCTTTGTCCAGCTCATTTCAGAAACATGGATCAGCCCTTCGATTCCTGGTTCAATTTCAACAAAACCACCGTAATCAGTAATGTTGGTAACAGCACCCGTAATTTTTTTACCAATCGGATACCGGACACTGATGCTTTCCCAAGGATCACTTTCAAGCTGTTTCATTCCAAGAGAAATACGGTGCGTGTCTTGATTAATGCGAATAATCTGAACTTTAATCGTTTGGCCAATTGTGAGCACCTCAGATGGGTGATTAACACGCCGCCATGCCATATCTGTAACGTGCAAGAGACCATCAATCCCACCAAGATCAACAAAGGCACCATAATCTGTAATATTTTTCACCACACCTTCAACGATTTGGTTTTCTTCAAGATTTTGTACGATTTCTGAACGTTGCTCAGCGCGACTTTCTTCTAAGACAGTGCGACGTGAAACCACAATATTGCCACGACGACGATCCATCTTCAAAATTTCAAAGGACTGTGAATTATGCATGAGGGGTGAAACATCACGAATGGGACGAATATCAACTTGGCTGCGAGGCAAGAAAGCAACGGCACCATCAAGATCGACTGTAAAACCACCTTTTACTTGGCTAAAGATCACTCCATCAACGCGTGCACCAGCATTGAATTTTTCCTCCAAACGGACCCAACTTTCTTCGCGCCGTGCTTTTTCACGCGATAAAACAGCTTCACCCATCGCATTTTCAATGCGTTCAATGTAAACCTCAACTTCATCGCCAACTTGCAAAGAACCATCTTTTGCTTTAGCTCCAAATTCTTTGAGAGGAATACGTCCTTCAACTTTAAGACCAGCATCAATAATGGCCATGTCTTTTTCGATTGCAATAACACGACCTTTAACAACAGATCCTTCATTAAGATCATTAGTTTGAAAAGATTCTGTTAAAAGGGCTTCAAAATCCGCTGTTGTGGGATTGTATTGTGACATAAGAACTCCTAATATATACCTTGTATTATAAGGTATGAGCGCTGGGTTAGTGTTAACATAAGCAACTTCTTAGCCTTTTTCCTTGAATAAAGGAAAAAAAGTTAGCGCTAGGCTGGAAGTTACCTTAACGAATTTATCCAATTATATGCATTTTTATGATTGGATCAATAAAACTGCATGCAACTTCAAATGTTGCTTCTATACTCAATTCTGACGTATCAAGCAAGTGGGCGTTTTTTGCTGGTTTTAATGGACTTTGTTTGCGCGTTATATCGCGACTGTCGCGCTGTTCAAGTTGAGCTAGGATTTCATGATAATTTGCTTGAACACCTTTTTTTAAAATCTCTTGGTAGCGACGTTTGGCGCGTGTTTGGACATTGGCTAGAATATAAAACTTGATATCGGCATCAGGACAAACAATAGTTCCGATATCACGCCCATCAAGCACACAGCCGGGCAAAACTTTAGCAAAGTTGCGTTGTTTTTCGACAAGAATTTTGCGTACAGCAGGATTAATTGCTATTTTTGAAGCCGCTTCACCAAGTTCATGAGAAGAAAGAAGAGAAGGATTTAAGGTATTAAAATCAAGTTCTTTAGCATAAATAATAGCATTTTTTTCATCATTAAGAGCTAAATTTTGTTGTAAAAGCGTATGAGCAACACTACGATAAGTAAGACCAGTATCGAGATGGCGAAGGCGATAATGTGCAGCAATTTTGCGTGCTAAGGTTCCTTTGCCTGAGGCTGCAGGTCCATCAATGGCGATAACAAAAGGCTTCAAGCGATTTTTCCCCCAAGTTGTTTTATAAAAGGAATAAATTCTGGAAAGCTCGTAGCGATCATTCGTTTATCATCAATAGTAACAGGTTTTTCTGATACAAGCCCAAAAATGAGAAAACACATAGCAATTCGATGATCAAGATGTGTGGAGACATGTCCACCACCCAAACCTTTGGCAGAACCTTTTCCATAAACAATAAGAAAATCTTGACCTTCTTCACAGTCTACGCAATTAATTTTGAGTCCTTGAGCAACAGCAGACAGTCGATCTGATTCTTTTACACGCAACTCTTCAATTCCTAGCATTACTGTTTTGCCTTCTGCAAAGGCTGCTGCTACTGCCAAAGCAGGATATTCATCAATCATCGATGGAGCACGTTCTTTGGGCACCGTAACGCCTCTAAGGACCGATGATTTTATTCGTAGATCAGCAACATCCTCTCCACCTGTTTGACGTCGGTTCAAAAATTCAATTTGAGCACCCATTTCCCACAATGTTTCGATAAGTCCTATTCGAGAGTTATTTATCAAAACATTTTCAATGGTGATATCAGAGTCTTCTACAAGAAGGGCTGCGATAATTGGAAAAGCAGCAGAAGAAGGATCCCCCGGAATATGAATCGTTTGCCCAGTAAGATGGGGTTGACCATTAAGGTGAATCAAACGCGCACCTTCGTTATCTTTTTCTATTTCAAGTTGCGCACCGAATGCTTTTAACATTTTTTCCGTATGATCTCGTGTCAGAACTGGTTCAATAACAGTTGTAATGCCGGCGGTATTGAGTCCAGCAAGCAGGATTGCTGATTTAATTTGGGAGGAAGCTATTGGAATACGGTAACGAATCGGATTAGCCATTTTCGGACCATAAAGCGTTAAAGGAAGATGATCGTCGCGCGTTGCCTCAATTTCAACCCCCATGAGACGCAGTGGATCAAGGATACGTCCCATTGGACGTTTAGAGAGAGAAGCATCACCAATAAAGGTTGTTTTCATATGATACGGACCAACCATTCCCATAACCAAACGAGCACCTGTTCCAGCGTTTCCAAAGTCTAAAGGTTTTTGTGCAGCTAAAAGGCAACCATTCCCTGTTCCTCGTATGATCCAGAAGTCATCTTTTTTAATAATACAGGCACCCATAGCTTGCATAGCAGCAGCTGTATTGAGTACATCAGCGCTTTCAAGTAATCCATGAATATATGTCTCACCACTTGCTAATCCTCCCAATATAAGAGAGCGGTGAGAGATTGATTTATCTCCTGGTATTTGAATTTTTCCAGAGAGACTACTCGATTTATAGGTGGTTATAGGGATTGCTTTTTGCATGGAAATTCTATTTAATTCTATCTAACTTTTATGAAATTGTGCATCCTTTAGCACATGCTTTAAAAGACGTCATGAAAAAATCACTGTGGAACAGTGTATTTATCTTTGACAAAGGTATTATTTTTCGATTAAGCACCATAAAATTTATCTTTTAATGGAATAATAGTTAATCAAAGAGGCACGGTTTATGGCAAAACAAGAACTTGGAACTAAACGTGTTGATCCAGAAACAGGAAAAAAATTTTACGATCTAAATCGCGATCCTATTGTGTCGCCCTATACAGGAATTTCTTATCCGCGTTCTTACTTTGAAGTTGCAGCAGCTGAAGCAAACAATGAGGAAGAAGTTGATACTGAAGAGCTTGATACAGCACTTGAAAAATCTGCTTTTATGCTTCTTGAAGAGGATGATGAGGATTCTAAAGATGACGATCTT
Source organism: Bartonella sp. CL71SXKL (assembly GCF_042194935.1). NCBI lineage: Bacteria > Pseudomonadati > Pseudomonadota > Alphaproteobacteria > Hyphomicrobiales > Bartonellaceae > Bartonella > Bartonella sp. CL71SXKL. The sequence goes on from NZ_JBHINI010000001.1 coordinate 89,076, forward strand.
CCTGATTTAGAAGATAGTGATGTAGATCTTGGTGATGATGATGATACATTTTTATCTCATGATGGTGACGATGAAGATGATGACGTTACTAATATTCTCGGAGGCGGTGTTTCTAATGATGACGATGCTTAAGAGAAATAAAAAAGGACATCTTTTCCATTGAATGTAAATTCTTCTTGATCTTCAACTTTGATCGTTCTAGAAAAGTTGGAATTGTATACTGTCCTTTTGGAAAAATTTGTTTTTATAGGGGCTATAGCTCAGCTGGGAGAGCGCTTGCATGGCATGCAAGAGGTCAGCGGTTCGATCCCGCTTAGCTCCACCAAAAGGACAAACTGTTCTATCAAGGGAATCAATTATAATAAAGGATGTGTACATCAATTTAAAAGGTTTATTTGCTATTTAATCATAATTCCAATAGCGCTTGTTCCTTGCATTTTAATGATATTATAATACGTTTTTAATCATTTGTTGGATTATAAAATTTTACTGTTGCAACCGTGAAAGTAGATAATTCTTTTATGTTTTGCACAGAAATAGAAAATGTGCTGTTTAACCTACGCCTTGTCTTCAAGGACAAAGTTTGAATTTCCTTTACCACAATATTTCCACAAAATCATAATATGTTGGCTACCGATATCTTTTTAAAAGGTATGAAGTGCTTAAACAAAGAGTAGAGAATAAAATATTAAAATATACTTCTCAATTATTGAAAATTAGAGCTTTTTTTGAGTATTTTTAATCTGATCAGATGTCCTGCCAAAAAAATTACTCACTTTGATTAGCATCTACCTGCTCAATACTAAGGTATATTAACGCTTAAATAATATATTGAATCAATTGTTTTTTTCCTTGTGCATCACAAGAAAGGTTGAGGTGTGAGAGCAAAGTAGCGCCATCATTATTGTGCTAATTCCCAATGTTGGCGATAATTCTTACATTTTAGAATGTTCATAAAAAACATTTTTAGTCTTTTCTTTCACAGTTTTTATCCACATGCCAATTGCGCTTGTTATGTGCAAACCAATGGTTTTATTGATTCAACCTCAAGAGATCTGAAACGATAAAACCCTACGTCATTCGAAATTCTTACTTTAATATGAATAACGATATATTATCTTTATAAATCAATATGCTTAAACAATTTAAGAAAAAGAATAAAAATGCTTCTCATAAATATTCTCAAATGCAAAAGCTATCACAACATTGGAGACTGACTTGTTACTTCATAGGCGCTACAAATCTTTCTCTGAATACTCCCTACCCTGAATATTCATTGTGTGTAAAGTTGCATATACCTTATCATCCTATAAACGATAGTGTTTTTACAATACAATAAGATAACGTCTTTCAATTAAAATGGACTGGATGGACGAGTATGTTTTATTTCATACAATACTAAATATACTTAGTTCTTTTGAGGACTGTAGCGCCCTCTTTATACAAAACAACGTTTTTTCGTTTAATGCATTTCTCGTTTTTTTATATTGAATATTTTACCCTTTTTATGATGCCCGAATTGCATTTGTTTTAATTGCTATTTTATACGCTTAACAAAGAAAATATTCATATAATAATCAGCCAGTAATACGCATAATGAAAATAAAAAATGATATTATATTTTAAAATTTTTCTTCAATAACCTCTAGTACTTAGCCCAATGCGAAATGCCAGCGCTAAATAGAAGATAGTTTCCATTGTAAATTTTTTAAACAAAGGAGGTAAAAATGTCGAGAGTATCTTCAAATATATTGTGTATTGCAAAAGCTTTCTGTTACTTGAGTTTATTCTAAAAAATAACAATTTATTTCATTGAATGATCAGAAAAACGAGACAGCCTTGTCGTATCATAAAAAATTTTTCCCTCAAATGATTTTACCACATCAATTCCCTGATTGAGATTTTCAAAAATCTTCCCTAATGCCATCCACATCTTTTTAATTGCTGTTCATAGAGCCTCGATATCCTTGCCATGCGCTGTGCTGCCTGTGAGAGTGCCGTAGTGGCATGCCCGCCACTACGCGCATAAGCACCATGTCCCATATGATAATTTAAATAAAGGCTATATGCATCATCAAATCTCACCCCATTGCGTTGAACACTTTGGCGATGATACCAAGCAACAAAATCAGCAGCATCTGCGAAATTCGTACGCCATGCAAAAGACTTTCCTGTCGAGCGAAGATACATTGCCCATGTACTGTCAAGCGCTTGAGCATAACCATAAGCTGTCGACCGACGCTTCCATGGGATAAAACCAAGTAGTTTTTTGCGTGGAGGACGTGCATTGTGACGAAAGCTCGATTCCATCTTAATGGTTGCAAGAATGATAGGCATAGGAATTCCATAGCGCATTTCCGCTCTTTGAGACACTTTACCCCAATTGTCAAAAAAACCATTTTTTTGTGCCAAAATAGCACAAGCATTATTTGTGTGGATGGGAGTGGTTGTTGCACATCCCTCTAGCAAAAACACCAGTGCCCCTAAAAACAAAAGGTGTCGCATATTCCTATTCCTCTCGTTTAAGAAATAAAACAAGATAGAGATACTAAAAAATGATTACCAATCAATAAAGAACATGATCTAACTTGTGATATTTAAGAAGCTTGCTTTGCTTTATTCCTCATCAGCAAAACGCAATGTTTGCGACTGAGCTAATGTTGTCATTTTTGTTGGTTCAGAGTAATTTTCTTTTAATTCAACAGTTTCAATGCGATTTGCCCGTTTCATAATTTTGGAGGACGATATCAAAATTCCCTCTATATCTTCACCTGCTTTGTGAAAGTGCTTCTGTAATGCGCGAACACGCATATCCATTCGTCCAAAATCTTCCATCAATTTTGCTACTTCTGATTGAATTAAATGCGCTTGTTCACGCATCCGCGCATCTTTCATAATGGTTTGTACCACTTGGACAGAGAGCATCAACAAAGATGGTGAAACAATAATCACATGAGCTCTATTGGATTTTTGTACCAATGCCTCAAAGTCCTCATAAATTGTTGCAAAAATCGATTCAGATGGCACGAAAAGGAAAGCAGTGTCATGAGTTTCTCCAGGAATCAAATATTTTTGTGCAATATCACGAATATGGACTTCCATATTGGTACGAAATTGGCGTTCTGCCTCTTGACGCTCTTGCGCTGATTCTGCCTTACGCATAGCATTCCAAGCCTCCAGAGGGAATTTAGCATCAACAACAAGAGAAGGGGCTTTATTGGGCATATGAATGAGACAATCTGGGCGCTTTCCATTAGAAAGAACGGCCTGAAAAGCATAAGCGTTTGTTGGTAAGGCATCGGCAATAATTGCTTCCATCCGCCCCTGACCGAAAGTACCACGTGTCTGCTTATTGCTTAAAATAGACTGTAACTGAACAACTTGTCCCGTAAGCGATTGAATATTATTTTGTGCCGCATCAATCACTGCTAAACGCTCTTGCAAACGATTCAAATTTTCATAAGTGGATTTAGTCTGTACCTGAAGTGTTTGGCCTAAGCTTGTTGTCATCCCATTGAGTTGCTCACTGAGTGATTTATTCAATTCAGCCTGCCGTTGACCAAAAATTTCCGCCATCGCTTGCATTCGCCCTTGCATTTCAGCTTGTGTTTTCAGCAAGGTAGCCATCTGCATTTGTGCCTCACGTGCGCGTTCAGCAATTTCATTTTCCAAAAATGCTTTTTTTCGATGAGAATGTATCAACATAAAAAATGCCAAACAGACAAGTATAAATAAAAGCAAAAGCACTAGTTTAGAAAAAAAATAACCAGCGAGTATGGAAAAAAACGAATCAAACATAAATTGTAATATAACGCTCTTATTGTAAAAAAACGCAAGAATCCGTTATTCAATATTGACCAATAACAAACCATTGATTAATCTCTACTTATGCCTATGCCAATGAGATCTTTAATTACTTTACCTGATCCGATTTTACGGGAAGTGTCCAAACCTGTTGAGCAGGTCGATTCATCTCTCCAAAAACTTGCAGATGACATGTTGGAAACCATGTATAATGCTAAGGGCGTTGGTCTTGCTGCTATTCAAATTGGTATACCGCTACGTATGTTGGTTATAGATGTCTCTGGAAATTCTGAAGATGAGCAGAAAAAACCACTTGTTATTATCAACCCTGAAATTTTATGGCTTTCAGATGAGCGTAATATTTACAAAGAAGGTTGTCTTTCTATTCCTGATTATTTTGCAGAGGTTGAACGTCCTAAACGCCTTCGTGTTCGCTATCAGAACCGTGAAGGAAAACAAACAGAAATTGAAGCAGACGATCTCTTGGCAACTTGCTTGCAGCATGAAATTGATCATTTAGATGGGCGCCTTTTTATTGATTACATTTCAAAGATCAAACGCGATATGGTGATACGAAAATTTAAAAAACGCGCAAAAGAAAAAAACATGCAGGAAGCAGTTTTGTAATGGCTTTACGATTAAGTTTTATGGGAACACCAGATTTTTCTGTTCCTATTTTACATGCTTTACTGGATGCAGGTCATGATGTTGTTGCTGTTTATAGTCAACCCCCTCGCCCAGCAGGACGTCGAGGGCTTAAATTAATCCCCTCCGCTGTTCACACCGTAGCAAAAGAGAAATCTATACCCATCTTTACACCTCAAACACTTAAAACAATCGAACAACAGGAGCAATTTGCAGCACTTTCTGTTGATGCTGCTATTGTGGTGGCTTATGGACTCCTTTTACCCAAAGCTATTCTCGAAACGCCGCGTTTTGGTTGTTTTAATGCCCACGCCTCACTCTTACCACGTTGGCGTGGTGCTGCGCCTATTCAACGAGCAATTATGGCTGGTGATAAAGAAACAGGTATCATGATCATGAAAATGGATGAAGGACTTGATACGGGGCCTATCGCTCTTTCTCGCTCCATCCCCATTACGGATAACACCACCACTGCTGAGCTTTCAAACAGACTTTCACATATTGGCGCAGAACTTATGGTAGAGACTTTATCCACTCTTGAAAAAGGACGACTTAAACTGACCCCACAATCAGAAGAAGGCATCACCTATGCCGCCAAAATTAGAAAAGAAGAGACCCGCATTGATTGGACAAAACCAGCAGAGTTTATTCATAGGCATATTCGCGCGCTCTCTCCCTCTCCTAGTTGCTGGTGCAATATGAATATCGGTGGACGAGAAGAACGTGTAAAAATTTTTGATAGTCGCTTAACAACAGGTCCTTCTCTTGAAATTGGACGGATAGAACCAGATTCTTTGATTATCCATTGTGGGCAAGGACGGATAGAAATAACCTCTCTCCAAAGATCTGGCGGTAAAATTCTTGATAGCGCAACCTTTTTGCGAGGTGCTCATATTTCTGCTGTTTTTTAAGATGCCACGTTTTAAACTCACTCTTGAATATGATGGTTCAAATTATGCTGGTTGGCAGCGTCAAGCAAAACTTCACACGATACAAGGAGCTCTTGAACAAGCGATTTTTTGCTTTAGTGGACAACAATTGACCATAACAACAGCAGGACGAACGGATGCGGGCGTACACGCTACCGGACAAGTTGCGCATGTTGATTTTGAAAAAAACTGGCTCTCCCATACTGTGCGAGATGCGCTCAATGCTCTTTTACGTAAACAAGGAGAGGCGATTTCAATCTTAAATGTAGAAAATGTCCCTGATGACTTTGATGCACGATTTTCCGCAACCAAACGCCATTATCTTTTCAAAATCCTCAATCGTCGCTCTCCACCAGCTTTAAATGCCAAACGCGTGTGGTGGTTGCCAAAGCCTCTTAATGCTGACGCCATGCATGAAGCTGCGCAAAAGCTTGTAGGACAACATGATTTTACAACTTTCCGTTCAGCACATTGCCAAGCCAAAAGCCCTATTCGCACCCTTGAACGCCTCGATATTCAAAGAGAAGGTGAAGAAATTTTTCTTTATGCACAAGCTCGTTCTTTTCTTCATCATCAAATCCGTTCATTCGCAGGAAGCCTCATGGAAGTGGGTATTGGACGTTGGACAGCTCAAGATCTCGAAGCAGCTCTTCATGCTAAAGATCGTAAACGTTGTGGTGTTGTTGCCCCCCCCTCAGGACTTTATTTAACCAAAGTAGAGTATTAATGATCCTTCAAGAGTGAGCGTCTCAAAAGTCGTTAAGGCAGTTTATAAAAAGAACGAATTTCTTCAAAAGCTTCTGCTGCTGTATTAACAAATTTCACAAAATTAACATCAGTAGGAGAGATTGTACCTTGTGCAGACAGATACTCAAAATTGATAGTATTGCTCCAAAATTCTTTGCCAAACAATAAAATTGGTACCTGTTTCATACGCCCTGTCTGTACTAAAGTTAACGTCTCAAACAGTTCATCCAGAGTCCCAAATCCGCCAGGGAAAATGGCTAGGGCTTTCGCTCGTACTAAAAAATGCATTTTGCGCATCCCCAAATAATGAAAATTGAAACACAAATGCGGCGACACATACGAATTAGGCTCTTGCTCATGTGGTAAAATAATATTCAAGCCAATCGTTGGGGCACCAACATCACAAGCACCACGATTTCCCGCCTCCATGATTCCTGGTCCGCCTCCCGTAACAACCACAAATTCACGATATTCTGTCGTAGCAGAATAAAGTGAGCACAAACGCGCAAACTCTCTTGCTTCATCGTAATAATGTGACATAGCATGCAAATTTTTCTTTTGTATTTCATTTTTTGCAGCCCACGCTGCTTGCCCAGGTTCAGGAATACGCGCACCACCAAACAAAACAACTGTTGATTGAATATCATATTCTTTAAGGGTTATTTCCGGCTTTAAAAATTCAAGACTAATACGTTGTGAGCGCAGCTCTGGACGCATCATAAAATCTTGATCGGTATAGGCTAAACGATAAGTAGACGAACGCATTTGTGCTGAATTAGAAACTTTATGTATTTGTTGTAGAGCATCCTTCGCATGGAGAAGTGGTGCCCAGTTTTCTTGCTCTGCTTTTCTTTTTTCTTTACAGCTTTTTTTCATACACCTGTCCTACTTCCTCATCGTTTTATTGACTGAACACATTTCTTCGCGTAGTTCATAGAGAATAAATCTTGAAGCTTTCAACTTGTTTAACGGAACTCTCGTCATGACCCATATCACACAACTTGAAATTATTATCGAACAAGCTTTTGACGATCGCGATTCTATCGATACTACCACAAAAGGCGAAATACGTGAGAGTGTTGAACATGCATTGAACCTTCTTGATAAAGGTGAAATTCGTGTTGCAGAACGACACAAAAATGGACAATGGCATGTTCATCAATGGTTGAAAAAAGCGGTTTTACTCTCTTTTCGGCTTAATCCTATGCAAATTATTACTGGTGGAATCAATGGGACACATTGGTGGGATAAAGTTCCTTCAAAATTCTCTGGTTGGCAAGAGGCAGATTTTAAAAGTGCTGATTTCCGTTCCGTTCCTGGAGCCATTGTACGTCATTCTGCTTACATTGCACCCAACGTTATATTGATGCCTTCCTTTGTCAATCTTGGTGCTTTTATCGATGAGGGCACAATGGTTGATACATGGACCACCGTTGGTTCTTGTGCACAAATTGGTAAACATGTCCATCTTTCTGGCGGTGTTGGTATTGGAGGTGTTTTGGAACCACTGCAAGCAAATCCAACAATCATTGAAGATCATTGCTTTATCGGTGCTCGCTCTGAAATTGTTGAAGGCTGTATTATCCGTGAAGGTGCTGTTTTGGGAATGGGAGTCTTTATTGGAAAATCAACAAAGATTATTGATCGTACAACAGGTGAAATTTTTATTGGTGAAGTACCAGCCTATTCAGTGGTTGTACCAGGTTCTCTCCCTGGAAAACCTTTACCAAATGGTGAAGCAGGACCTAGCCTTTATTGTGCTGTTATTGTAAAACGTGTTGATCAAAAAACACGAGAAAAAACATCCATTAATGATCTTTTACGTTCTTAGACACAAGATTAATGCATAATAATATTTCATCGTTTTTTAACTTGAATAATAACCTCGAATACAAGGATTCTCTCATTTCAAATCCTTTCATAGTGAATCAATCACTATCATTTCCTGCTCGTCTCATAAACACTGTTGGTGTATGGATAAGAAGCACTTTAAGAAAAGAATAAAAATGTCTTTAATGAATTTTCTCAAGCACCATGTGTCTTTATGACAATAAATATGGTTATGAGTTTTATGTCATTCACGGAAGCTTTACCGTTATACTTTCTACGCACGCTATCGTGAAATGAGGTCGAGTGTATTGAGAGATATTTATTAAAATACGTGCACAAATATGCAACACAAACGCATTTTGTTTAAAGCATTCTGTTTTACATGAGAAAGTGACACCTTTACGCAATACACAAAAACATGAAGCACGGCGCAATTCTATTTAAAGTGTCCTTTAAACACCTGAACCAATCGACAAAAGCAAAAGCGCAATCAATGAGAGAAAATACTCCTTTTTTCATTATTTGTTCATTTTGAGCGCTTGAATAAATGCTGATTGTGGAATTTCTACTTTTCCAAATTGGCGCATCCGCTTTTTGCCTTCTTTTTGCTTTTCCAAAAGTTTGCGCTTACGCGTAACATCACCCCCGTAACATTTCGCTGTTACATCTTTACGCAAAGCACGAATCGTTTCGCGCGCTATAACTTTACCACCAATAGCCGCTTGAACTGGAATCTGAAACATATGCTGGGGAATAAGATCTTTCAGTTTTTCACACATGGAACGCCCGCACTTTTCTGCAATCGTGCGGTGAACAAGCATCGATAATGCATCAATAGGCTCTCCATTCACCAAAATAGACATTTTAACTAAATCACCTTCTGCATAATCTGTCATTTGATAATCAAAAGAAGCATAACCCTTTGAGATTGATTTTAGCCGGTCATAAAAATCAAAAACAACTTCATTCAGTGGTAAATCATACGTTACCATAGCACGGGTTCCAACATAGGACAAACCAACCTGTACCCCGCGCCGCTCTTGGCATAGTTCTAAAATTGACCCAAGATAATTATCAGGAGTCATGATTGTCGCCCGAATCCACGGTTCTTCTATGGAAGAAATTTTAACCACATCAGGCATATCCGCTGGATTGTGCAACTCTTTAACAGAACCATCATTCATATTCATGCGATAAACAACCGAAGGTGCTGTCGCGATTAAATCCAAATTAAACTCACGCTCTAATCGCTCTTGAATAATTTCAAGATGCAGAAGTCCCAAAAATCCACAGCGAAAACCAAACCCCAAAGCCGCAGATGTTTCCATTTCAAAAGAAAAACTCGCATCATTTAAGCGTAATTTGCCCATGGCTGCACGCAAATCATCAAAATCGGCAGCATCAATTGGAAAAAGTCCACAAAAGACAACCGGTTGCGCAGGCTTAAAACCAGGTAAAGCATTTTCACAAGGACGGCGCTCTTCAGTAATCGTATCCCCAACCCGTGTATCTGCTACCTCTTTGATAGAAGCAGTGATAAAACCAATCTCGCCCGGTCCTAATTCATCAACCTGTACCATTTTAGGTGTAAAAACCCCAACGCGCTCAACTGGATATTTTGCTCCTGTACCCATCATACGAATGGTTTGGCCTTTTTTTAAAATACCATCTATCACCCGTACCAAAACAATAACACCAAGATATGCATCATACCAGCTATCAACCAACATTGCTTTCAAGGGATTTGCAACATCGCCTATATGTGGAGGTGGTAATTGTGCAACAATTGCCTCCAAAACATCAGGAACACCCAAACCTGTTTTTGCTGATATTTCTACTGCTTGAGATGTATCAATGCCTATTACATCTTCAATTTGTTCTTTAACACGCTCAGGTTCTGCTGCTGGAAGATCAACTTTATTGAGAACAACAACCAACTCATGGGAATTATCAATGGCTTGATAAACATTTGCTAACGTCTGCGCCTCTACGCCTTGGCTTGCATCCACCACCAACAGAGAACCTTCACAAGCTGCCAATGAACGCGAAACCTCATAAGCAAAATCCACATGACCAGGTGTATCCATAAGATTTAAAATATAGGTTTCACCATTCTTTGCCTTATAGTGTAAACGTACCGTTTGTGCTTTAATAGTAATTCCACGTTCACGCTCAATATCCATGGAATCGAGTACTTGTTCTTTCATCTCACGTGTATCAAGCCCACCTGTTATTTGAATCAAACGATCAGCTAAAGTTGATTTGCCGTGATCAATATGCGCCACGATGGAAAAATTACGAATATAATTACGATCTATTGTCATATAAGGCGATTTAGCAAAGAATAATACAAAACGCAAAGACCAATTATGTTCCGGCTTCTATCAAAATAATATAAACCTAAAAAGCTTCTCAAAACACAACTTTTTATAGCCTAAAAAATGATGCTTTTGTTTGCTAAATTAAATCCAAGGGTGCTAAAATGATCCTTTCACATCTTATTTGATAACTCATATGCTGTAGTAAGCCGGCACCATCACACACTTTGCCAGCCTCCAATATTACGACGATCCTTTACACTTGAAAAAGTTTATAAGAGATATGCCTTTCTTGTACAGTCTTTACCCACATGCCCCCCACCCACTTGTGATGTGTAAGCAAGTGATTTGGATTGATTTAACATGAAAATGATTTGAAGTGAGAAAATTTTACAGTATTCAGGGTTCTAATTCAATGTGAATAGTGCTATATTATAATTATAAATCAATGTATTATCATATTTATATGATGGGCGTGTATATCACTTAGGCTTGCAATAAAATTCGCAAGAAATGCTTTTTTATTTGTACGCAATAATCTTCTTTTTTAGTAATCTTATATAAAATAATATGAATATCGCGGGAGTTTCTTCTCAATTTTTAAAACTTTAGAAATATGCTCTATTGAGTCATGTTTTTATATAACTCCTTCCTTCCTCCATTAAGCATAAAGCACACCAATCCTCTTCGATTCATTGGATAACACATTGATTTATAATGATCGTTTATTGTTTTGCGATTTAAATTAAAACTCTGAATATCGCGAGCCTCTCTCATTTTAAATCTTCTCATAATGAATCAATAAATTTTTTGCTTCCCCATTATAAAACAGAGCTAGTGTATGGATAAAAACGTTTAAGAAATGAGTAAAAATGCCTCTCTCTTTCAAATGCCAAAGGCTATCATAATATTGAGAACTGATAAAGAAAATGCTAGTGCCCTTTATTTTAAGTAAAATGATGATGCTCTGTGGTTTTTCTATACTTCATGCGGACTGTCAATGAATATGATGTATATTGAGAAAATTATCTTTTAAAAAACGATTTAATGTACAACGTTATGGGGATACTTTGGGCGTTCTATTTTGCATGAGAAGCGTAACTCTATTAAAGGACAAAAGAAATAACGTGCGACAGTGCGTAATTCTCATTATTCAAAAACATTACCGTAGATGTTTTTGAAAGTTGTTAAAGCCAAATTTAAACATGATCGTAAAGATGAGCGTTAATTTTTACCTTTATATCACCTCATGCTTTGGCTCAATAAAGGTTGTCTTCCCGTTTCAGAAGTTAGGCAAACAGATACATGCAAAAGCTGGAATAACTTATAGAACTTCTTAATCATCTTAATATTAAAAAAGCTTCAAAAATGAAAACTCTACAAGAAAAAATCTCATGCAATAAAATCATAATAAAAAAATGTATAGCTAATCATTTTTTTTTAATTGCTTTATTTTTTTTACGCCATTGTGAAGGTTGTAATTCAGCCACAATTATCCCAATCAGAATAAGCAAACCGCCCAATAAAGCTAAGGGAGATAAATGTTCTCCAGCCAAACGCCCAACAATACCAGCCCATACCGGTTCACCTGCGTAAATGAGTGTCGCACGCGTAGGGGAAATAGACTTTTGTGCCCAATTCATAGCTAATTGAATGATGGCACTCATTAATGCCAATCCTATACCAATATTAAACCACACCCACGAAAATTCAGGGATGCTTTCACCCATCAAAGGCATACAAGCAAATGAAAAAAAACCACTAAAAAATAACTGAATAATGGTTACACGCCGACTATCAACCTTGTTCGCAAAAATTCCGATGAGTATGACTTCTCCAGCAATCGCTAAAGCGCCTAACAAAGTTAAAATTTCGCCTTTTGAAAAATCAAAATTTCCCGGCTTTTGCCCTGAAATAAATACAAGCCCAATAAAAGCGAAAATAATACCAATCCAACAAGCTAAACGGGGAGGTTTTTTAAAAACAATCCATTGCAAGATTGGAACCATCGGTACATAAAGCGCTGTGATAAAAGCTGACTGACTACTAATAATTGTTTGAAGTCCAGCTGCTTGAAAAGCATAACCAAAAAACATGGCTAAACCTATCGCCATCCCAGCGAAAACTTCATAAACAGTTATACCTTTTATAGAGCGCCAAAAAATTACCCCACATATAAGAGATGCAACAATAAAACGAAATCCAACAAAAAACAGAGGACCACTATAGCGTACCGCAATGTGAATGACTAAAAATGTAACGCCCCACAATATTGTCGCAGTAAATATTGCCAATTCTGGCTTACTTAATAAAGGATATTTAAACTGTTTTAGATTCACCATGAAAAACTTTCTCTTCCAATTTTCCCCACAATTTATGAAACAATAAGCGTTCCAACTCCCTGTTCGGTAAACAGCTCTAGTAAAACAGAATGAGGAGTTTTACCATTTAAAATGACAACACCTTCCACGCCATTTTGAAGGGCTTTTATACAAGTCTCTACTTTTGGAATCATGCCTCCTGAAATTGTCCCATTTTTAATAAATTTCTCAGCTTCAGAAACTGTCAATTCTTTTAAAAGTTTACCCTGGTTATCCAAAACACCAGGAACATCAGTGAGAAATAAAAGGCGTTTAGCCTCTAATGCACCAGCAATAGCTCCAGCAAAAATATCAGCATTAATATTATAAGTTTTACCATCGCGTCCTGGAGCCACAGGAGCAAGAACCGGTATCATTTCAGAACATGCTAAAAGATCTAGCAATGTGCGGTCAACTTCAACAGGCTCACCAACAAACCCCAAATCTAAAACACGTTCAATATGCGAATCAGGATCAATGACAGTTTTATAAGCCTTTTCGGCAAAAACCATATTGCCATCCTTGCCGCATAATCCTATTGCCCATTCTCCCTCAGCATTGATGAGAGCAACAATTTCTTTATTTATGGAACCCGCTAAAACCATTTCAACCACTTCAACGATCCGCTCATCGGTTACCCGTAATCCGTTTTCAAATCGCGATTCAATCCCCATTTTCATTAAAATTTCAGCAATTTGAGGCCCACCACCATGAACAACAACAGGATTAATCCCCGATTGCTTTAATAGAGCAATATCACGCGCAAATGCTCGCCCCAAAGCAGGATCACCCATAGCATGGCCGCCATATTTTACCACGACCGTTTCATTTTCATATTTTTGCATATAGGGTAAAGCAGACGATAAAAATGCTGCTTGTTTTTCCAAAACATCTACATCACCGTTTTTAGCATCATCCATCAATAGAGCCTCCTCATCACTTTTTACCATCTCTTAATGAAATTTAGGAAAAGTGAAAACAATAAAACCAAACTTTACTCTACCCACCCCCCTGAAAATCGTCAATTTTCCTCTAAATTACGAAAAAGGAATAGCGAAATGAAATACAAAAACTTCCTTTAAAAATTGACAGCGAAAAATTAAACAAAATAGGCGTAAAAAAACGTCATTATTTTATGATCTTATATATAAAATTGAAAAGCAAAATTTTGAAGCTACGCTGCACATTCAACTCATTATTTTATCCCTATGGATACTTAACAATGAATAGGAATATATACAACCATTGATTTTGTAAGATAAAAATAAAGTTTCTTATAATAATAAAATTAACATATTCCTAAGATAAGAAATCACTCAACTGCTTTATAGCTTATCCCAATAAACTATAACTTTGGTTTTAAAAATTTGACTTTTTCTCAATCATTAAACATGAGGAAATGTCGATTGAACGCTCCTCATGGAGAATCATAATAAGTTGATTTATAATAATAATTTATCTTTTTATATCGTAAAATCGAAAAAAGGCTTTGCAACTTTATCCATATATTGTGATAGCTCTTCAAAAGCATCTTCGTAAAAGCATTTAATTGTTTAGATTACTCTCTTCGTAAGGTTTTATAAAACTTCTCATTTTTCATGATCGGTCATTAAGTTTTTCTTTCTGCATAGCAATACATGCTTGAATTATTCAATGTTTTTTAGAATTGTTAATTCTTTTAATGTATTATTTTAATTATGTTATTTTATGAAAAAAGATTCATTTCGTAAATTTCTCTTTCCATATCACTAACAATTTCAATAATATATCGTGCTGTTTTCTAAGCATATTGTGCTATTTTTTTATTGTATTTATTTTTTCTTTTTAAAGGTAACTTCCTCTATCTTCCCACCAACTTTTTATTATGCCAATAAATTCAATTAAGTGAATTCCATCGAATCTGTTTCCCTACAAGAGAGATACATCGAATACCTCAAAACGTGTTTTGTTATGTCTTCTTTAGCATTAAACACACATTATCTCATTCCACAATTTCTTTGGAACAAAATAAACTTGATTATAGCGTTTTTTATTATCTGGAAGAAGTATTTATGACATCAGAAATACAAAACTAAATCCGCATCTAAAAAGACATGATTACGGCTAAAAGCTAAGATGAGGCATGTAAAAGCTATTCCAAATAAAATAACCCTTATTTTAAAGGAAGCAGTGATTAAAACTATGAAAAATGCCAAAAATAAAATCGGTTATAAGAAGTTGATACTTTATTTGAAAAAGATGGATTGCCTAACAGCTTATTTAGCGTTTCTTGGCAAGCCGCTACCTATTTTATAGTTTTATTATAGAGCCTTTAAAAAGAAATACAAAAAATACTGAATGCATAAAGGCAGTTATCATGACACTGGCAATATTTATTATCAATCACTCAATTGCGTTCTTATATGGATAAGCCCTTTTTAAAATGTCATAGACACTCAAAAATAAGACTTATCCATAAAACTCATGAAATATAAAAACTATCAGCAGCAGGAGTTTATCCTAAATTAGCTGTCTCTCTCTTTTCTTTTCAAGAAAAAATGCTTTTCAAAGACAATGAGATAATAGAAAACTTAATGAAAATAACTTTCCTACAGCTCTCTCTAATTATTCTGAGAACATTCACATATTTTAACCAGAAATATTTTCAAAAAATTCTTTCATACGTGAAAAAAAACCATGTGATTGCGGTGAATTTTCATGATTTGAGAGCTTTTCAAATTTTTGCAACAATTCACGTTGTTCTTGCGTTAATTTCTGCGGTGTCTCAATCGTGATATGGATGTAAAGATCACCCCTTGCTTGCTGACGGCGCAACATGGGCATACCTTTGCCTCTAAGGCGGAATTGACGTCCATTTTGTGTCCCTTCTGGAATCTTAACGCGTGCTTTAACACCATCAAGGTCGGAAACTTCAAACTCTCCTCCTAAAGCAGCTGTTACCATTGAAATAGGAACGCGACAGTGAAGATCTGCTCCTTCTCGCTGAAAAAACTCATGCGGTTTAATGGAAAGGAAAATATAAAGATCACCATTGGGGCCACCACGAATACCAGCATCACCCTCACCAGAAAGGCGAATACGCGTTCCATCTTCAATACCAGCTGGAACATTTACGCTCAATGAACGTTTTTTCTCTATGCGTCGTGTCCCCTGACATTTGGGGCATGGATCCGTAATAGTTTCACCACGTCCATGACATGAAGGACATGTTCGCTCAATAGAAAAGAAACCTTGTGCTGCACGCACACGACCAGATCCATGACATATTCCACAAACTTGCGGCTTAGAGCCCTTTCTCGCTCCTGATCCCTCACAAACATCACACGTGACGGAACTGGGAATATTAATTTCTGCAGTTTTTCCTGAAAATGCCTCTTCTAAAGTCACTTCCATATTATAACTCAAATCTGCACCACGTTCGCGACTATCACCACGCTTACGGTGTGTCCCTCCCATAATCTCACCAAAAAAGTCTTCGAAAATATCCGCAAATCCACCACCAGCAGCAAAACCGCCAAAGGGATTTGCTTCCCCTTGACCACCGCTATTTTCAAAGGCCGCATGGCCAAATCGATCATAAGCAGCACGCTTCTGAGGATCTTTAAGAACTTCATAGGCTTCGCCAATTTCTTTGAATTTTCGCTCTGCCTCTTTATCCCCCGCGTTGCGATCAGGATGATATTGCATTGCCAACTTACGAAAAGCAGATTTCAACTTTTTATCATCACATTCGCGAGTCACGCCAAGAATTTCATAATAGTCAACCTTCATCATGTATTCCTGATAATTTTTCTGTCATCCATCTTTATGGATAATATTGCTTTTAATTTATATTTTTAGCAACAAAGTTGCAACTTATCTCAAATAATAAAGCCCAGCCTTATATTTCAAAGGCCGGGTTTATAAATTAATCAACACATATGCTGACACTATTTCTTCTTATCATTAACTTCTTCAAAATCAGCATCAACAACATCATCATTCTTTGCCTCTGTTTCAGTGTCAGCGCTCGCTGCTTGTGAGGCTTCGTACATAGCCTGTCCAAGCTTCATACTGACTTCTGCTAATTTTTGCATCTTTGTTGTTACTTCTTCCGTATCACTGCCTTCAAGCGCAGATTTCAAATCAGATATTGCTGTTTCAATCTGTCCCTTTTCTTCAGCTGATACTTTATCGCCATATTCATTGAGCGACTTTTCAGTTGAATGAATAAGAGCCTCCGCTTGATTTCTAGCTTCAACACCTTCACGGCGTTTTTTATCCTCAGCCGCGTGCTCTTCTGCATCCTTTACCATTTTTTCAATATCAGCATCACTTAAACCACCTGATGCCTGAATACGAATTTGATGCTCTTTACCTGTTCCCTTATCTTTGGCCGAAACATTAACAATACCATTCGCATCGATATCAAAAGTAACTTCAATTTGAGGTATACCACGTGGTGCTGGAGGAATACCAACAAGATCAAATTGAGCCAATAACTTATTATCACTTGCCATTTCCCGTTCACCTTGGAAAACACGAATCGTCACAGCACTCTGGTTATCATCAGCTGTCGAAAAAACTTGCGATTTTTTTGTTGGGATAGTGGTATTGCGCTCAATAAGGCGTGTGAAAACCCCACCCAAGGTTTCAATACCCAAAGATAAAGGCGTTACATCTAGCAACAACACGTCTTTGACATCGCCTTGCAATACACCTCCTTGGATGGCAGCACCCATTGCGACCACTTCATCAGGATTAACACCTTTGTGTGGATCCTTACCAAAGAAGCTCTGCACGACTTGCTGAATCTTGGGCATACGTGTCATACCACCTACTAAAACAACTTCGTCAATTTCACCAGCCTTTAATCCAGCATCTTTCAACGCAGCTTTACAAGGCTCGATGGTACGCTGCACTAAATCGTCAACGAGAGATTCAAATTTTGCCCGAGTCAATTTCATTGTTAAGTGCTTGGGACCTGATTGATCTGCCGTGATAAATGGTAAATTGATTTCTGTTTGCTGTGACGAAGAAAGCTCAATCTTTGCTTTTTCTGCCGCTTCTTTTAAGCGCTGTAAAGCTAATTTATCATTTTTCAGATCAATTCCTTGCTCTTTTTTGAATTCATCTGCAAAATAACCAACTAGGCGCATATCAAAGTCTTCACCACCTAAAAACGTATCTCCATTGGTTGATTTAACTTCAAAAACGCCATCTCCAATTTCAAGAACTGAAATATCAAATGTACCACCACCAAGATCGTAAACTGCTATTGTTTTTCCGTCTTTTTTGTCCAAACCATAAGCTAAAGCAGCAGCTGTTGGCTCATTAATAATCCGTAAAACTTCAAGTCCAGCAATTTTACCCGCGTCTTTCGTAGCTTGACGTTGCGCATCATTAAAATAAGCAGGAACCGTAATAACGGCTTGTTCAACTTTTTCACCAAGATAAGATTCTGCTGTTTCCTTCATCTTTTGCAAAATCATAGCTGAAATTTGCGACGGAGAATATTTCTTTCCCGCTTCTTCAACCCATGCATCACCATTGTCACCTTTAACAATTTTATAAGGCACAAGTGCTTTATCTTTTTCAACCATAGGGTCATCAAAACGGCGCCCTATCAAACGTTTAACTGCAAAAACTGTCCCTTCAGGATTTGTCACCGCCTGCCGTTTAGCAGGCTGCCCAACAAGCCGCTCCCCCCCATCAGTAAAGGCAACAACGGAAGGTGTTGTTCGCGCTCCTTCTGAGTTTTCAATAACTTTTGCGTTTTTGCCATCCATAACAGCCACACAAGAGTTCGTTGTCCCC
The DNA here is from genome assembly GCF_042194935.1 of Bartonella sp. CL71SXKL. Classification (NCBI taxonomy): domain Bacteria; kingdom Pseudomonadati; phylum Pseudomonadota; class Alphaproteobacteria; order Hyphomicrobiales; family Bartonellaceae; genus Bartonella; species Bartonella sp. CL71SXKL. Next base: position 107,505 of record NZ_JBHINI010000001.1, read on the forward strand.
AAATCAATACCAATTACTTTTGCCATATTATAATCTCCATTCAGCAAGCTACCTCAACCTTCATAAAGCATCTTTTTAAGATAGCTCCTCATAACACCTAAAGCCCGTATATTGCTTCAAGCAACATAAATAATAATAAACTGCAAGTCGCAACAAGCCTTGCTGCCTCGTATATAAGAACAGGCTTTTATTGCTACAAGAGAATAATGAGAGAAACATCTCTAAAATAAAAAATTTATTTTAAAATAGGCACTCTAATGACCCATAAATACCATATTTATGAGAGACTTGAGATCATAATATATTTTTCTTGCAATTCTCAACAAATATATCTTTCTATAAAAATTAAAAAAATAAAAGAGCGATTGCACTCTCGCTCTTGATCTTCTCATCATTGATAAAATCATACTCCCGTAAAAGCTTTTTAAAAGGCGAATAATTTATATCGCGAATATTATAAATTTTTCTTGGACTAAAATAGTCATCATATCTAATGCTCACATCTGTAAAGGTATTATCCATCGATCTCCTTTCAAAAATTCTCCTTCTAACGGTCTCATTGTTTGCGGTTATTTGAAATCTATGCTTTAAACTCACCTAAAGCGTTTTGTCTTAACTATATAATTTTGAACTTTGAAAATATATAAAAATGCCTCTGTATAAACGCTTTAAAATGCCAAGAGCTGTCATAATATTAAAATTGGTAAAGTGGTTGATGATTGTTCTATATTATATTTATTAAGCAAAATAGCAGTGCATCATAGATTTTATACCATTTACAAATATTATTTATGAGATGAACACGGAAGCGTTGAGAGGTGTGTTGTCGTTGTAAACCTTACTGCCTTCCTTTAAAATCAAATAATTCTATGATTTTTATTCTCATATTCAAATCAATTTCATTTTAGTATTTCTTTCTTTTATTTTAAATAAAAGCTCTGCTAAAATAAAAAAATATTCAAAGTGTGAATCTTATGAAGGAGGGTAAATCAATGATGACATCTATTATTAAGAAAATAACAAATCTCATCTTTAAGAATATAATCCATACACAATATCCATACAAAAAGGTTATCATAAATATCGTGTGTGCTCTTCTCTTTGCTGGTATAACCCTGCCAGCAGGTGCTCAGCAATATAAACTTGGCGACATAGAAATTCTCAATCCTTGGACACGAGAAACACCTAAAGGTATAAGAGTTGGTAGCGGTTATCTCTATATTATTAATCACAGTAATACCCCAGACCGTTTGGTTTCTATTTCCACAAACGGAGTAAAAACAACAGAGATACACTCTATGGCTGTCGTTAATGATATTATGAAAATGGAAAAAATGCACAATGGCATTGAAATTCCGGGAAATGGAGAAATCACGCTTAAGCCTGGCGGTGATCATATTATGTTTATGGGGCTTTCAAAACCATTCAAGTTAGGTGATAAAATTAGCGCAAAATTGACATTTGAGAAAGCAGGAACCATTGATGTTGATTTCTCTGTAAACGCTATGAAAGTACCATCACCTTCTAAATCCTCTCTTGTTCACTAAGCTCCTTTTATATAAATACACAATAAATACACACTTTATAAAATGAAGGAGCGTGAATTTTTTTACGCTCCTTTATTTTTTGTTTAATGCCATCAGTAAAAAATTATCCTCTTTGATGAATTAACTATGGTCAATTTCAGGAATACGTATAACTTGTCCAGGATAAATTTTATCGGGAGATTTTAGCATTGGCTTATTGGCTTCAAAAATAAATGTGTTTTTATTACCTTGCCCTTTTCCATAAACCTCTTCAGCAATTTTCCAAAGATTATCACCAGATTTAACCTCATAAAAGCGAGAAGTTTTTCTAGGCGTTGTATCTATAACCTTTAATTGATCAACATCTACAGAAGAGATACCTTGTGAATTGCCAACAACCAGCAGTGCTTTTTCAAGTGTTTCCCTGTCTGGAACTTCACCGCTTAAAATAGCTTTACCGTCTTCAACTTGAATATTGACTTTTTCTGTACCGAGTTGAAAATCATCAAATGCTCTTTTAAAATCTTTTTCTTTTGGTTCATGGTCCCCAATACCTAACTTTTCCCCTACAGTTTTAATAAAATTAAAAAATCCCATTACGACCTCCTTTCGTGTAGCAGAAACAAATTTTTGTGCATATATTGCCACATTCTTTTCTTTGCTCTTAAAACACATAGGCAGATTTTCTAAACTTCAACAATCAAAACTACATCTGTTCAATTATGAGACAAATACAATAATAAACTTTGTAATAAACCTTGATAAAAAAAGCCTTTATGAAAATTTTCTCTCAAATGAAGGGATCTTAATAGACATAGAAACATTATAAATTATGAAAGCAAAACAAGATTTTACAGTAATGACAAAAGGTTTTTTACTTTGCTACAATTTGTATCATATTTGTTTTGCAAAAAAAATATGAACTCCCATATAAATAAGTGTGGGTAATTTGCTACCACAGCAATAGAAAGGTCTAAGAAACCATGAAAGATACACCAACAATCACACAAACGATTGTACTTGTTGATGATGATCGCAATATTTTGACATCTTTATCTTTTGCGCTTGAGACAGAAGGATATCGGGTTGAAAGCTATACAGATGGAGCATCTGCACTCAAGGGTCTCACACTTCACCCTCCACACTTAGCTATTTTTGATATTAAAATGCCCCGAATGGATGGGATGGAACTTTTGCGTCGTTTGCGTCAAAAATCTGATCTTCCAGTTATTTTTCTCACCTCTAAAGATGATGAAATTGATGAATTATTTGGTCTCAAAATGGGAGCTGATGATTTTATTACTAAACCTTTCTCCCAACGTCTTCTTATTGAACGCGTGAAAGCTATTTTGCGCCGTTCTAATGCACGTAACCAACCGCTTTCTACAGGAACTTCTTCCACCTCTTCTCTCAAACGTGGAGATCTTGTGATGGATCAAGAACGCCATACCTGTACATGGAAAGATAAACCTGTTATTTTAACCGTTACGGAATTTTTGATTCTGCAAACCTTAGCACAAAGACCAGGAGTTGTAAAAAGTCGTGATGCTTTAATGGATGCTGCCTATAGTGATCAAGTCTACGTAGATGATCGCACCATTGATAGTCACATTAAACGTCTGCGTAAAAAGTTTAAACAAGTGGATGATGATTTTGCAATGATTGAAACACTTTATGGTGTAGGTTATCGTTTCCACGAGGTATAAAACTACTTTGTCGCAAAAATTTGAACGGCAATCAAATCGATGACAGACAATTCTCAACTGGAAACTTTACAAAAAACAACCGTTAATGGTACATCCTCAACGCCATTTCTTATGTTTTCTCGTTTGCATCTTCGAATACAACGTCTCTTTAGACAATTGCTTTTTTCCAGCCTTACACGTCGCATTGTTATATTAAACATTGCTGCCCTTGCCGTTTTAGTTACAGGCATTTTATACCTTAACCAATTTCGCGATGGTTTAATTGAAGCAAAAATTAAAAGTTTATGTACCCAAGGAAAAATTATTGCTGGGGCTATTGCTGCTTCTGCAACAGTAGATACAAATTCTATCCTCATTGATCCCCAAAAACTCTTAGAGTTACAGACTGGTGAAAGCGTTACACCAGCCCCTCAATCAACCGATTCTTGGGATTTTCCTATTAACCCTGAGCAAGTTGCCCCTCTTTTACGGCGTCTCATCACACCTAAAACGACAAGAGCACGTATCTATGATCGTGATGCTACTCTCCTTCTTGATTCGCGCGTTCTTTATTCTAGTGGAGAAGTTTTTAGTTATGATTTACCCCCACTTAAAACAGAACAAAACATGTGGGATCGCCTTACTTCATGGTATTCAAGCGCATTTTATGGTAAAGGTATTGCTCTTGACAGAGAACAAACAAAAACCAGTGGTATTGCTTATCCAGAAGTGTACCGCGCATTAAACGGATCTCTTGCTACGGCTAAAAGACGCAACAGACAAGGGCAATTAATTGTTTCTGTTGCCGTTCCTGTTCAACGCTATCGCGCAGTGGTTGGAGCTCTTCTTCTTTCAACCACTGGTTCCGATATTGATAACATTGTAAAAGGCGAAAGACTGGTTATCTTTAAAGTTTTTGCCGTTGTAGGTAGCGTACTTTTGGTTCTTTCTCTCTTTTTGGCCCATACGATTGCCCATCCATTAAGTAAATTATCTGCCTCGGCTAATCGAGTGCGTAATGGCAATAATCAGCGTGTAGAAATTCCTGATTTTTCAATGCGTGAAGATGAAATTGGTCACCTTTCAACTTCTATTCGTGATATGACCAATGCCCTTTATATGCGTATTGAAGCCATTGAACGCTTTGCTGCTGATGTAAGCCACGAATTAAAAAATCCTCTCACCTCTCTACGCAGTGCTGTTGAAACGCTCCCTCTGGCTAAAAATGAAGAAGCACAAGAGAAATTGCTTGAAATTATTCAACATGATGTGCGCCGCCTTGATCGGTTGATTACAGATATTTCTGATGCATCACGGCTCGATGCAGAGCTTGCACGAGAAACCGCAGAGATTGTTGATATGACACCGCTTTTGGAAAGTCTTGTTCATGCTGTTCAGGAAGTGTATCGTAATACGCAAACCATTGATATAAGCCTTAATATTGTCCCACGTCCTCATGGAAAAGCCTATCTTGTATTGGGACACGAACTCCGTTTAGGACAAGTGATTTCAAATCTTCTTGAAAATGCGCGTTCTTTTATTCCTCGGAATCGTGGCAAAATTTGCATTACTATGAAAAGTCATGCTTCAACCCTTATTTTAACCATTGAAGATAATGGCCCAGGTATTCGTTCAGAAAATATTGAACGCATTTTTGAACGTTTTTATACAGATCGACCAAATGAAGATGCTTTTGGGCAAAACTCTGGACTTGGCCTTTCTATTAGTCGGCAAATCATCGAAGCTCATAATGGGACAATTACAGCCGAAAATATTATTGATCCTACACTTGGGAAGTGTAAAACTGGTGCACGTTTTACTATTATGCTTCCGCTTGCTAAATAAATCTTTTATCCAAAGTAAAAGACATGAAAACAAAATGTGAAATACTCCACGCAAATTGCCTTCAACTAGGCGGCAAGGGGCTGTTAATTATAGGTCCATCGGGATCAGGAAAATCAACCCTCACCCTTTCTTTGCTTGACCGCGCTGAGTGGTCAAAACGTGAAGCGAAGCTTATCAGTGATGATTATACAATGTTGCGTGCGGAAAATGGAAAGCTTCACGGATACACTCCCGATAATTTAGAGGGCGGCATCGAGATTCGTGGCGTTGGTCTTTATATGATAGAATTTGAAAAGCACACAACTATCGATTGTGTTATTTTTCTCGGTCCGGAATATGAACGTTTTTCCACAAATAAAACTTTTCAATTTGAAAATTTGCACATTCCTCTTTTAAAACTTCCCTCTCTTCGTGAAGCCGATTGTACCGCCATTTGTCAAGCTATTGAAGCATTTTTGTTTAAAAAAATATGGCAAAAATCTGTCTAATTTTTTTCTAAAGATAAAAAAATCACAATTTTTGCCTTTTTTTTGCAAATTTTTCTTGGCAGCAAGATAAAGCCTTGTACAATGTCTTTCCCACCAATATGGTTGGGTCTTATTAGTTAACAGGAGTTTGCGTAAATGATTGGACTCGTGCTTGTAACGCACGGTGAGCTGGCTGTCGAATTTTTACATGCCGTGGAACATGTTGTTGGAGTACAAGAAAAGTTCGCAACAATATGCGTTTATCCCGATGACGATATAGATCAGCGCCGAGGTGATATTATAGCCGCAGTAACCGATACAGATACGGATCATGGCGTCATCATATTAACAGATGTGTTCGGTGGAACACCATCAAATATAGCTATTCCTGCTATTGAAAAAGGACGCGTTGAAATGATTGCGGGTGTTAATTTGCCCATGCTTATTAAACTGATTTCTATTCGCAAATGTCCGGATATTTCATTATCAGACGCGTTAAGAATAGCACAAGAAGCAGGGCGTAAATATATTAATGTACCAAGTATGATTAGCGGATAATAAAATACCAATGTTTTCCAAAGATACCCTCCCGTGTATAAGTCGTCATTTCAATATCTGTAATAAACGTGGGTTACATGCACGTGCTTCTGCAAAATTTGTACAAACTGTTGACAATTTTAATGTTACTGTTGAAGTTGAAAAAGATGGAAAAATTGTTGGCGGATCATCAATTATGGGACTTATGATGCTAGCGGCTTCATCCGGTTGCAACCTCACCATTCGTGTTTCAGGACCAGAAGCAACAGATGCTCTTAATGCTCTTGAAAAGCTCATCAATAACAACTTTGGAGAGGAAAACTAGTGCTTTTTCATCATAAACAAGGATGATAATTCTTAGAAAATAGGAACTTTCCATCATTATTTTGAAATTTAATTTCTCTTCCCGCTTTTATACCAATATTCATATCCATTATGGATTGGTATAATTATCATAAATGTAAAAGCTTATAGTAATTTTGTTATGCTGGTTTTTTTCTTCCTTTCCTAACATTATTTGACCAATTTGAATAGTTTTGCGTATTATGGCTATTCCCCGACTTAATCATATAATTAAATCTTTACAGAAAAGAGAACTCTTCACCTTGTATTAGAATATGCTTTATTTTAGGCTAAAGATAAATGTCAAAATAATTTCGCACATCAACAATCTATCAACTTTTCTTATTTTCTGCTAACTTTGTAGCCTTTATAATACACAAGTAATCTTCCATTGCACATCATTGTGATACAGATCATGAAAACGCAATTCTTATCAATGTCATAACCATTTTCTTAAAACGAATAAGCTTTGTACGCTCATAATTATAGTAAGCATTTTTTAGACATTCTTTTTCTATACTATTGCCTTGTTTTATGTGGTACGTGCCCCGCCCTTATTATCTATATTGCGCTTGGGATAGCATCTTTCATTATAAGGAGATAATATCATGGGTCGTCTATTTAGTGCTCTCCAGATTCCTCAACAAACAACAAAAGCCCTCGTATCATTGCAAAATGGCTTACCAAAAGCGCAATGGATCAACCCGCAAAATTTTCATGTCACCTTATCTTTTTTTGGCGAAGTTGAAAGTTCTACAGCAGATGAAATTATGCATACCTTTAACACTATAGAACTTCCTTCTTTTACGCTACAGATAAAGGGTTTTGAAGTTTTTGGTTCAGAAAATGCTCCCCATTCTCTTGTGGTTCGCATTGAACCTTGTGAAAAGCTTACTCTTTTACATGAAAAGATGCAATATATTCGGAATAAATTAGAGTTAAAGCCTGATGAAAGACTGTTTATTCCGCATATCACTCTTGCACGAATATTTGATATTAATCTTAAAGATCTTTCTTCTTATCTATCTTTTCAAGATGATTTTTTTGTCCCTCCTTTTGAAGTTGATCATTTTGTTTTATTGTTATCGGCCTCTCCCTTAAATAAGGCTCCCTATATTGTAAAAGGAAATTGGCCACTTCAAAAATAAAAGGGTGTTTGTCACACCCTTTAAAAACTCTTTGAGAAAAGACCCTATATATATATGAAACTGCAGGGAATACTGCATTTTACGATAGAGGTTTGTTATTGATGTGTTTTAAGCCGAATCAGCTTCAACAGAAGCTTCTTTTGCTCCTCCTTTAGCTACACCCACTATAGCTGGACGTAACACCCTTTCCCCGATAATATAACCTGCCTGAACCACTTGTTGAACAGTATTATCTGGAACATCAGCATTGGGAATTTCAAACATCGCTTGATGAAAGTGAGGATCAAATTTTTGCCCCTCTGGATGAATTTTTTGCACCCCATGACGTTCTAATGCTGCCATCATGGCACGTTCAGTCATTTCAACGCCTTCTGCCAATGATTTCAAACCAGCATCACTCTCCCGTGCACCTTCTGGAATGGCTTCCAAAGCACGATTGAGATTGTCAGAAACCGATAACATATCCCGTGCAAAATTAGCAATGGAATAAGCTCTTGCATCCGCCACATCTCGCATAGTACGGCGTCGAAGATTTTCCATATCTGCAACAAGACGTAAAAGCTGATCTTTCAGTTCTTTATTTTCATCCTGCAAAGACGCTAAAAGATCACTAACCTCATTGCTTTCTGTTTCAACGACTTCGTGTTCCTCTGTTTTATGTGTTTTTAAAAATTCATCGGCTGCCTGTTTAAGTGTATTACGATCAGCTGGATTTTTTAAATCACAATTTTCAAATGAAGCGTCAGTAAATTTGTTTTTTTCATCAGACATAAAAATTTTATTCCTTCATAAGATTCGTTATTCTCGATATCGAAATTCTACAGACAAAAATCAAGGGGTAGCGATGTATATAATACAATGAGCTTTTATAGTACAAATACTTACTTGCATCGTTTTAACGCAATAACTGTGACACAAGTTGAGCTGTATAATCAACCATGGGCACAATCCTTGCATAATTAAGCCGTGTAGGACCAATAACACCTAAAGCACCAATGACTCTTTGTTGTGAATCTCGATAAGGTGCTACAACTAAAGAAGAACCAGAAAGAGAAAATAACTTATTTTCTGAACCAATAAAAATTCTAACCCCAGAACCTTCATCCGTTAAATCGAGAAGCTGTGCCATACTCTCGCGCGTTTCAAGATCATCAAACAAATGGCGTAACCGTTCTAAATCTTCTTCTGCTTTTACATCTTCAAGTAAATTGCTACGCCCGCGAACAATGAGGTGTATTTTATGATCAGCATCTTCTCCTCCCCAAAGAGCTAATCCCGTTTCAACAAGATGATGTGATAAATCATCAAGTGCGGCCCTTGTTTCTGCGCATAAGCGGGCAATTTCCCCTTTAGCTTCACTCAATGTACGCCCTTGAATATGGGCATTGAGAAAATTCGTTGCTTCCGTCAATTGTGCATGGGTAACCCCTTCTGGTAAATGAACAATACGATTTTCAACTTCACCTTGTTGAGTCACCAAAACGGCAAGAGCGTGCTCCCTATCAAGGCGCACAAATTCAATATGTTTCAATGTTCCTTCTTGTTTTGTTGCTAAAACAAGCCCTGCCCCACGTGAAAGATCTGAAAGAACTCGGCTTGCTTGAACAAGAAAATGTTCAACCGATTGTGCATGACCAGCCTCTTTGACTTGCATTTCAATATTTTCTCGCTCTTCGTTTGGCAAATCACCCGCTTCCATAAATGCATCAACAAAAAAGCGTAAACCTGATTGTGTCGGCATTCGACCCGCAGAAACATGTGGTGCATAAATCAAACCGAGATGTTCAAGATCACTCATCACGTTGCGAATCGTCGCAGGCGATAATGTCTGTTGTAAAAGCCGCGAAAGATTACGTGACCCTACAGGTTCACCATCATTAAGATAAGCTTCAACAATATGGCGAAAAATATCACGCGAACGTTCATCAAGATATTTTAGTTCATTATCAATAGTTTTGTGCTTCATCACAATTGTTTCACTACTTTTAAAATCCTCATCTCTTATATAAGTTTTGTCAAGGTTTGGTCAAATAGTCTAAAGTAGTATAAAAATATATTATCCTATTGAGCTGTAAAATGCTACCTTTCAGAGTGATGCTTGATAAATTACGCAGGAAATATTTTTTGTTAGAGTGTGTGAGAAATATTTAAGATAAGAGTTGATCTGTAAAGTGGTCTGCTGTAGGGACTTATCAAGAGAATCTAGATTGATTAAAAACCGCTGTAGATAGAAAATTTCACCCTTTAGAGCAAGCAGGAAATTGGAAATTTACCATAAAAATGCTATCATAAATAAAGAGATGTCTTTCATATCTTTGCAAGGTTATCTTCATACAAGATAAAAAATTTTATTGGAATAAAATATCATTAAACGTGTAAAATAATCATATCATGTAAAATGTGTGTGTATGAGCATTAAAGTCGGTTTTTAGCACAAAAATAATTCCCCTTTCATTTTTGGAGAAATCTATATGAGAAGCATAGCAGATAAAAAACTTGTCATTGCTACACATAACACCGGAAAATTGCATGAAATCACTACTTTAATTACGCCTTTCGGTTTAATAATACAATCGGCAAAAGAACTGGGCTTGCCAGAACCACAAGAAACGGGAAAAACATTTGAAGAAAATGCTTATATTAAAGCTTTTTCAGCAGCAAAAAAAACAGGACTTCCTGCCCTATCTGATGATTCAGGCTTAGAGGTAGATGCATTGGAGGGTGCGCCAGGCGTTTATACCGCTGATTGGGCAATTCAAGCCGATGGTACACGTAATTTTCCAAAAGCTATGAAAAAAATAGAAAATGAACTCCAAAAAGTCGGAGCACGAGAAAAAAGTCAACGGAAATGCCGTTTTATATCCGTCATTTGCATTGCATGGCCTGATGCTCATGCAGATTACTTCCGTGGATGCGTTGAAGGAACGTTCATTTGGCCTCCACGGGGAGATAAAGGCTTTGGTTTTGATCCTATTTTTTTACCCGATGGATGTGAAAATACCTTTGGAGAAATGTCAACAGAGCAAAAACACAACTGGAAACGTAATGATATTCCCCCTCTTTCACATCGCGCACGTGCTTTCAAACTTTTGGCAGAAAACCTTTTAGCATTCTCATGAAAGAACCTTTTGGCATTTACATTCATTGGCCCTTTTGTGCAGCTAAATGTCCTTATTGTGACTTTAATTCGCATGTTCGCATCCATGGTGTTGATCAACCACGTTTTGTCACCGCCTTTAAGCGCGAAATAGAAACACAATACCACAAAATAGGCCCACGCCATATTACAAGTATTTTTATTGGTGGAGGAACCCCTTCCCTTATGGAGCCGCAAACTGTCGATGCCCTATTGCAAGCACTTGCAAAAAAATGGGTAGTCGATGATAAAGTTGAAATTACATTAGAAGCTAATCCATCCAGTGTGGAAGCAGAGCGCTTTCGTGGATACCGTGCGGCAGGTGTTAATCGCTTATCTCTAGGGATACAAGCGCTCAATGATAAAGCATTGCGCAAACTTGGCCGACTCCATAATGTGGAACAAGCTCTTTGTGCCATTGCTTTAGCACGGCAAATTTTTCCACGTTTATCCTTTGATCTCATTTATGCCCGCCCCGAACAAACCCTTGAACAATGGAAATCTGAACTTGTACAAGCAATTGATTTAGCAGCGGACCATCTTTCTCTTTATCAATTGACGATCGAAGAAGGAACTGCCTTTAAACGGCTTCATGATGCAGGAAGACTTATCCTTCCCCCATCAGAGCTAGCAGCAGATCTGTATCATCTTACTCAAGAAATAACGACACTACATGGACTTCCTGCCTATGAAATCTCAAACCACGCAATGCCCGGTGCCGAATCAGCACACAATCTTCTTTATTGGCGTTATCACCAATATGCAGGCTTTGGTCCAGGAGCACATGGACGTTTCATTGAGCACGCATCGAATCATTCCTCTTTCTGTTCAAAAACATTGTCATCACACCTTGAAAACCGCGAACGTTATGTCACAATAAATGAAAAGCATCCCGAGCAATGGCTTAATTTGGTAGAAACAACAGGACATGGCTGTATTGAAACGGAACATTTAACCACTGAACAACAGGCAAATGAAATGCTCCTTATGGGATTACGCCTTTGCGAAGGCTTAGAACTTATACGCTATGAAACCTTAAGCCCTAAACGTATCCCAATGGAAAAACTGATCGATTTACAACACCAAGAATTGATAGAAATGGTGGATAACCAACGCTTAAAAGCAACAACCAAAGGACGTATTGTTCTTGATCACATCATCAGCCAACTTGCAAATTAAAGTTTTTATAACAACATACTTATTTTAATCATAATTATCATTTTTCATAGCAAGGTGAGATTAGAATATTGTGAGCTTCTCTCATTTCAAAACTATTTATAGCAAGTTAGTTATCGCCATTTGCTTACACCTTAAAAATAGAGAAGCATGTGGATAAAAACTATAAAAAAGGAGTAAAAAGGCCTCTTATGAACACTCTTAAGTGCTAAAAGCTATTGCAATATTTTGAGCTAGAAAGTGTATGATGCTCTAACTTTATTTTTCATAAACATAAAGATGGGGAGGCATTATAGATTTTATATTACAACATTCATAAGCACCGTAGTAGCACAAATGTGACAAACATTGAGAAAATTTCTCTAAAACAAATACGTGAATGCATAACACGATAATGTATTTTTTCTTTATGAAATCGTGGCACCATTAAAAGAACCATAGAAATAAGCATGAAACCATGCATCAATTTCTGATTATTTAAAAAGATCTTACTCTATTTACTTTTGAAAACCGTAAAGCCGAATAAAAAAGAAAGTAAAAAAGCACGCTGATTTTCACCTTTATACCTTTATATTTTTCCTCAATGAAATTGTATGTCTGTTTCAGAGATTATAAAAAATAGATATACGCAATACTTTTATCCTATTCTGGCATGTAAAAGCGGTTATCGCAAAAAGTACTGAACCAATATTTATTTGAGATACGCGGCTGTATGATTGGTATTGATTTATAGGTCACAGCAAAATCACGAGCTTTATTAAACAAATAATGCACTCAAATGGCAAATATACCAGATATGAATCGAGATTGCTTTGTTAGCGAGCGAAACGATGTTAATCCCATATGATCTTACTTGTATGCATAATACTTATGAGTATCTGTACGCGTCCTTTAAGGTTATTTTATTAAAAAATTGAGAATAATACTAGGACAATCCTTGGCTCAAGAAGTCAACGTGCTGCTACAAAAAATTCTGTGTATCTTTATCATAACCAAGATTCAAGCTGATTAAATAAGCTCACCTTCTATCTCGTAATGATTTTGCAACGGAAGTTCTTGGGGACAAAAAAAGCATGGCAAAATATATGAAATAAAACAAACTTAAAGCGCTTTTCCTATAGGCTTTATTCTAAGAGAGTCTAATTGGAACAAGAAGTACCTTTTATGAGAGTGCAGAAAACATATCAAAACATGAGCTGTGAATGAGCGCATTTATGTTGTACAAACTTTTTACAATAGCAGCATGTTTTTGTGTGTCTTTATGGCTTCAACCTGTCATCACACAATGATGATATAATATTCATTGTTTTCCATATATGATTGCGTGTGACTTCCTTTCTACACTTTAAAGAACGAATATTTTCAATCCAATATGGTCTAAACAGTTCTACTTCTTCAAGCAGGTCTCTCTTGGCTTTCCAATTATGTAATTCACTTAACTAAAAACTCTACAGGCAAGAATCCCAACTTAAGAATATTCATCACTTACTCTAAAACCACTTAATATATTAAGTCTTACGAGACTCATATCACCACACCTTAAATGTCAATATCTTATAGCTCAACAAGATAAAGGTATTTTTGAACCAAAAATCTTTTCTTTATGCAAAAAATTCAATAATAAAACGCTCATAAATAGCAGTAAGAGTTTCCACTGCATCAAGGGCCACACACTCATCTACCATATGCATCGTTTGCCCTGGTAAGCCAAATTCAACCACTGGGCAATAATCCTTAATAAATCGCGCATCTGAAGTACCACCAGAAGTGGAACATTCTGGTATATTCCCTGTTACACTTTTAATAGCATTGGATAAAGTTTGAATGAGTTTATCATTTTTGGTCAAAAAAACATCTCCTAAACTTGGAATCCATTCAAGCTGATAAGAGGGATATTGGTCACCATTGTTTTTTGATTGCACCAAAGCAAGACGCTTTTCAATTTCCTTCATCAGTGTTTCTTTTGTCCAAAGATCATTGTAGCGTATATTAAAATGAACTGTTGTCTGCGCTGGGATAACATTGACCGCTAAATTACCGGTATCGATGCTTGTTAGCTCTAGATTACTGGGTTGAAAATTCTCTGTCCCTTTATCTAAAGCAGTTTGTGTCAATGCTTGAATAAGCTTACTTGCCAAAGGCAAAGGATTAGCAGCCCGCTCTGGAAAAGCAACATGACCTTGGCGACCTTTCACGGTAATGATACCAGAAATCGATCCGCGGCGACCGATTTTGATGACATCCCCAACAGTCTTTACACTTGTTGGTTCCCCCACAAGAGCCGCAGTCCATTTTTCGCCTTTTTTTTCTGCCCATTTGAGAAGTTTGACGGTACCATTAACAGCAGGTCCCTCTTCATCACCGGTAATCAAAAAACTTACCATTCCTTTAATGGATCGTTTCTCAAGAACTCGCGCTAGCGCCGCAATAAAACAAGCGATTCCGCCCTTCATATCAACAGCACCCCGCCCATATAATTTCCCCTGATCTATGACAGCTTCAAAAGGTGAATAAGTCCAATCTTCCAATGCACCTGGTGGTACGACATCTGTATGACCCGCAAACATAAGATGGGGTCCTTCATTTCCCATTTTTGCATAAAGATTTTCAACATTATCTGTATTTTTATCCGTAAAAATAGGGCGCTCGACGTGAAATCCCATTTTTTTCAAAAATTGTTCCAAAGTTGATAAAGCCCCCGCTTCATGAGGTGTAACAGAAGGACAACGGATAAGTCTCTTTAATAGCTGAAGTGGATCTGTAAGAACAGGCATAAGGTCCCTTCCCATTTTTTATAAGTCATCGGAACTTAAGGTTATTACGCTGAATTACAAAAAAGATAAAGAAAAAACATTGAAGACACTCAGCAAACCAAGCAGGGGAGAACAATCGTGCTGAGAGCTTCAATGGCTTCCTCATTATACATGAGCAAGCACACACACAACAAAACACTCAACAAAAAGTTCCGTTAAATGTTGCCTTCATTTGAAAGTTTTTTACGCCTCTAAATTATATGAATCAAAATTAATTGCTTGCAATCTATGGGCATTTTCCTTCAACCAAGCACGGTACGTTTTACTATCAGGACATAGCTCTTCACAAAGAGCCCAAAATCTTGGTCCGTGATTCATTTCAACAAGATGAGCAACCTCATGAGCAACAACATATTCCACAACTTCTTTTGGTGCCATAACAAGGCGCCAAGAAAAAGAAAGACGCTTATCTATTGAACAAGATCCCCAACGACTTCTCGTATCTTTATAACAAATTGATTTGACTTTACGCTCTACTTTATGGGCATAATGTGCCACCAAAGGTGTTATAATAAGTGCTGCTTGTTTTTTCAAAACGTCAGCAATGCGTCTTGGGAGGTATTCTAATTGACCATAAACGATAATTTTAGGTCCTTGCTCCGCATCTGCTGTAATGATTTCTGTTACCCCACGCCCTTCTCTATGCTTTATGGTATGGGAAACACCTAATAAAGGAATCATTGCCCCCTCTTTGAGATAAGCATTTTCATGAGAGATTTGTAAACGAGCAAGACGTGCCTCAATCCAAGATCGATGCTTTTCAATAAAACTTTGAATCGTACAGAGACTTATCGCTGGTGGTGTTGTTACACAAATCTCTTGACTGCTGGCATCAATACGTAAGGTAAGACGGCGTGCATACTTATTTTCCCGCACCCGTACAGGTACAGAGCGATCAGAAAAAATAAAATGCTGTTTAGAAATGCTCATATATTTTTATCTTCATCAATAAATGTACCCCTTATTTTGCATTAATCTGATTAATAAAAGATCTCAATACTGTTTCAAGGCAATCTAAATCTTGTGGACGAGAAAAGCGATGATCAGCATCACGAACAAGTGTCAACGTTACATCATGGAGAGGTAAATGATCAAGTAAAGTCAATGTATGCTGATAGGGAATATCTTCATCTTCCATCCCTTGTAGAATATGGACTGGACACCCAACATCAATGCATCCTTTCATAACACAATTCTCGCGCCCATCTTCAATTAATGTTTTTGTAAAGGGCATTGGCTCTGTATCATCAACAGCAGGTCGTTCAATATAGCCTTTTTCTTCCAAAATCTTCCATTCTTCTGGGCCTAATTTTGGTTCCACCAATGTTTGTGTAAAATCAGGCGCTGGAGCAATCAATATCATGCCAGCAAGCTTCTTATTTTTCTGTGCTAGCATCATAGCAAGCCTTAGTGCAATCCACCCACCCATAGAGGAACCAATCAAAATTTGTGGACCCTCACAATAGGTTTCAAAAGTCGCTAAACTTTCCTTAACCCAACGCGAAATTGTTCCTTGAAAAAAATCACCTTCAGATTCTCCATGTCCAGAATAATCAAAACGTAAACAAGACAAATCATTCTTCTGAGCAAATTGATCAACTAACGTTGCCTTACTTCCCAACATATCGGATTGATAGCCAGGAAGCCAAACCAAACCTGGAGATTGTCGCCCCTTGCGATAGCGTACTGCAAGTGTGGTGTTCTCAAACGAAAAAAACTGACAAGGAATATGTTGATCCATGATTCTTTATCCTCCATAAAACAATTTCTTTAAATTAAGAGAAAACTTTTATAATCTAAATCATTCCAAAAAGTAATAAATCAAATAATGAAAATAACACGAATTATAGTTGTTTTTAGGAGCATAATTGTATATTAAATTAACTGTAGTTGAATCAAAATTTAAGGAGCATAAACCATTCGTAAACCGTTTAAAATGACACCTACCCAAAAAGACGGACCACGTTCAAATAAGGATATTCGGGTACCTCATGTTCAGCTTATCAATGATGAGGGACAACATCAGGGAGTTGTTGCGATACAAGAAGCTCTTGCTATGGCTGCAGATGCGGGACTTGATTTGGTTGAGATTGTACCAAATGCAGAGCCACCCGTATGTAAAATCATCGATTTGGGAAAATTAAAATATCAAACCCAAAAAAAAGCTGCTGAAACACGTAAGAAGCAAAAAGTCATCGAAATCAAAGAGATTAAGATGCGCCCAAATGTTGATGTCCATGATTATGGAGTCAAGCTCAAGGCTGTTCATCGCTTTATTGATCATGGTGATAAAGTAAAGATTACTTTGCGTTTTCGTGGTCGTGAGATGGCTCACCAAGATCTTGGATTAAAGCTTCTTCAGCGTGTGAAAGAAGATACAAGTGAAATTGCCAAAATCGAATTGGAGCCAAAGCTTGAAGGCCGGCAAATGATGATGGTGATAGCACCTAAATAGTTTTGCATTAGAATAATATTCGCATGCAACTCATTAGCATGGGCGTATGGTATTTTTAGAAGCACCACATAGAGTTTTTGTGGTGCTTTTAAGGTTTTATAAATGTGTATAAAGCCTTTTAAGAGTTTAATAATGCTTGATCGATTTATAAGAAGAATTCGTTATTTTGCATATTAAATGAGAAAGCTCAAACATCGTAAGGCCTTCTTATTTCAAGCACTCTTATCATGCAATGCGGCGAAATTGTTTGCTTACACATCACAAATGGAGATGATACATAAAAAATTATTAAAAAAGCAGAAATGTTTTTTGTGAGCCATTTCAAGTGCCAAAGGCTATCACAATACGGAAATTGGTAAATACAATAGTGAAACTCGCCGGTATCTTTTATTGAAAACTAAAAATAATGATGAACAACGAATTTTCGTTATACCTTTTACAGAAACTTTGCACTACATTCTTCACTCTCGCCGTCGTGAAATTGATATGATGAGCCTTGAAAGAAAAGACTATTTTTGTAAAAAAGATTAAGGGGCTTTTTAATTAAGAGTGTTTCAATCTTGCATAAAATAATGAGAGAATATAGAAGCACTTCATGGCTAAAAAACAAATTTCCTCTTTCGACAAACATCTTATTATCCGCCTTTTACGAGAAAATTTTCGTAAACATATGCGTTGGTACAGTGCGGCTATCTTCTCAATGATCATCATTTCTTGTACCACAGCAACCAGTGCATGGATTATGCGGGATGTTGTTAATCAGATTATTGATGCACAAAATTTTCCTATGATTGTTTTGATTTCTAGCTTCATTGCTTTTATCTTTATTCTCAAAGGAGTTGCAACTTTTTTCCAAACTTACTTTCTAAACAAAGCAGGCAACAGTATCATTGCTGAACAACAGCGTAAAATTTTTGCACGACTTATGGAACAAGGAGTCTCTTTTTATCATAATAATACTTCATCTGATCTTCTTGTTCGTGTAACTCATAATGCAACAGCCGTACGTAATATAATTGATACTATTATCACAACTTTTGTACGTGATTTGCTTTCCGTTAGTGGTCTGTTGCTTGTCATGTTCATTCAAAACTTTGTGTTAATCTCCATTACTTTAATCGTAGGACCACTAGCTTTTTTAGGCGTTCGAATGGCTTTAAAACGCGTTCGCAGCTTGATGGAAAAAGAGCTCCTTTCACTTGGTGAAATTATCAAAATCGTACAGGAAACGGCTGTTGGTATTCGAATCATCAAGGCCTTTTCACTAGAAGAAGTCATGAAAAAACGGATGGACAAAGCCATTTGTGATGTTGAAAAACAAACAAACAGTATTGCAACACTCGAAGCTATTACCAATCCAATTATGGAAACACTCACGGGTGTTGCCATTGCAGGTATTATTTGTTTTTCCGGTTATCTTGCAACCCAACGCGCAGGTGTTCAAGGTGAATTTATGTCCTTTATTGTTGCTTTACTTTTAGCTTATGAACCCGCAAAAAGACTAGCAAATGTACGTGTTAAAATTGAATCTGGCTTGGTCAATATCCGTACGATGTTTGAAATACTCGATTGTCCCCTTACAGTTGTAGAACATAAAGAAGCTAAAGATCTGAATAAAACGCAAGGAACTATTCGTTTCGAACATGTTTCTTTTGCATACACTAATAACAAAATGATATTGAAAGACATCAACCTAGAAATAGAAGCCGGAAAAATGACAGCATTGGTGGGACCATCCGGTTCGGGAAAATCAACCCTTATCAACCTTATTATGCGCCTCTATGACCCCACAAAAGGACGCATATTGATTAATGATCAAGACATTCGCTACACAACATTTCGCTCTCTGAGAAACCTGATGGCCTATGTAGGACAGGATACTTTTCTCTTTCAAGGAACTGTTAAATATAATATCGGGCTTGGAAAAGAAGGGGCTAGTGATGACGAAATTATCGAAGCAGCAAAAGCAGCAAATGCTCATGACTTTATTATGAGTTTGCCAAATGGTTATGATACACAGATAGGTGATAATGGCTGTAATCTTTCAGGGGGGCAAAAACAACGACTCGCTATCGCTAGAGCAATGATTCACGATAGTGAAATTCTGATTCTTGATGAAGCAACAAGTGCGCTCGATTCACACACAGAAGCACAAATTAATGAAGCCATTCACCACCTTACTAAAGGACGCACAACGATCATTATTGCTCATCGCCTTTCAACGATTGCTCGTGCTCATAAAATTGTGGTCATACAAAATGGACAACTGATTGAACAAGGTACTCAAAAAGAATTGCTAGCAAAAGAACATGGGTTTTATAAAAAACTTCATAATATCCAGTTCAAAAAACATACCCCCTAATTTCTAGATCCTTAAATAAGATTTGAAATAAAAAATGGATAGAAGGTAATGCTCCATTTATAAAAAAAGACTTGTTATCAAGAAAAAGCATTACTTCAATCAAGAATTGGTAAAGAATTTATGGTTTATTGAAAATAAAATTCTTGGATTTAGATGAAAACTTTACTCGTTGTTTTGTTGAATGCAAAAGATAAGATGTAATTTGCTTATTGCAAATTTTCTTTATATTTATGATGAATCAATCAAAAGCGCTTGTTGTACGTCATAAGAGATATTGGTATATGCATAAAAACTCTTAAGATAAGCAATAAAAATACCTCTACACTTTCAAGTGAAAAGATTGTCAGCAACATAAAAAGCTGGAAAATAGAATGATAATGCCGGCTTATAGCTTTAGCAAATACTTATACCTTTATTAATAACGGTAGTGTAGATTTTATACCATTCATAAGAGGTACTTTATACCATTTCACAAGCAATCTTATGAAATAGACTCAAGCGCACATTGAGAAATGTTCCTTTAAAACAAGTACATAAACTTGCAACACAATAATGTTATATTTTGGAGTATTCTGTTTGGGGAGCTATTCGTTATAAGAAAAGTGATCTCATTCAAGACACAATAAACAAAAATCTAAAATAATAGGTAATTTTTATTATTAAAAAATATTGCTTTAAATGCGTTTGACAATAAAATCGATATCTTATGAATTCTCTACTTGCCTCATGCTTTTGACGGTCTTTAATGGAATCATGTCCTTCACGTAAAAACAGAATGCCATTGTGTTGCAAATTCACGTACTTGTTTTAAAGAGACCTCTCTCAAAGTCTTCCCTAAGCCCATTTCGCGATAACATTCGTGAATTGTATAACGATAAATCCATTAACCCCCTCTATCTTTACGCTTATGGAGTAATAAACCGGCACCATTCACACTATTCTGCCAGTCCCTAATGTTGCGACAGCTCTTAGCTCTCGAGATGATTCATAAGAGGCATTTTTAGTCATTTCTTAATAGTTTTATCCACACAGGATTCCCCGCTTGTAGCATACAAGCCGAATGGTTTTGATTGATTCAATACGAAAGAGATTCGTACGATATTCAAAGTTCTAATTCAAGTTGAATAACAATAAATTATCTTTATAAATCAATATATTGCACACACTACATTCTTTAGGCAACAGCACGATATGGGCTTGAAAACAAGGTAAGGTATTTCTCTAAAATAAATATATAGCAGCAAAATAACATACTATCTTTCGTGAAGATTTTGTCCCTTTAGAGAATAGCATAACAAAAAATCGAATATTTCAGATATATCTCTTCACGCCTCAACAAAAAGCTTCTTCTTTTATAGGATTTCTAGTCTATGCCTCCTTCCTCAGATTTAGAAATGAAAGACAAAAAACGAAGAAATTGTTTTTTTAAAATTCAATCTTTAATAATCTCTTTCATAAAAGAGACCTATACTAGAATTTTGTTCATTTCCTATAGCACCTTTAGCTTTGAGATGACGCGAAATATCTAAATTAATTGTCCCTTTCGTCGTTCCATCAGACCCTGCTTCAAAGCCCAAATAAATATTATTGTGTATGTAGCGTCCAATACGTAAGCCTGTATTACCCTTCTCATTAACGATAACATCAAGATCATCAAGTCCAATTTTAGTTCGTAAAGTATTCAACAAAGATGTATTAGAAGCACCTGCAAGATCAGCCGCTGCTGCTGCAAGTTGAGCAATCTGAAATGGTGATAATTCATTAAGAGAGCGATTAAAAATCAAACGAGCCAAAATCTCATCCTGAGGCAAATTTGGTTGTGAAGAAAAATTAATATCAAGATTATCAACCGTCCCACTTACAGTTACAGTGACGCGAATATCACCACTGTTATTGTTGGTTACAAAATAAACCGTAGGATTAAGATTACCACTAAAACTCGCTTGTCCTTGATCAAAATTAAGACGTTGCGACAGGATATCAAAACGTCCACGAATCATTCTAAATTCACCAACTGGATGCACATCATTCAATGGACCTGCTAGATTAATACGTCCTCCCAGTTCAGCATCTAAGCCTTTTCCGCGTACAAAAAATTGATTGCGTGCTGTAATACGCATATTTGATAGCACGACAGATGACGATTCTTGTGTAACTATACGGCTTTTGCTTTTGTTCGTGTTCTTAACATCAGCACGTTCAAGTGTTGTTTGAATCGATTTAGTTAAATTCTTATTTCTAACATCAAGAAACTTGGCACTTTTAAAATGATCAGGAACAAAAACTTCAGCTTTTTCAACGATGATATCACCACCAAGAACAAGATTATTTAAAAAATGACCTGTCATTGTCATCTCACCTGATAATGTTGCCAGAATCATAGAACCATCATTATAATTGGCATTATCAAGATGAAATATCAAATCTGTCTCTAGACTATTAGAGATACGACCTGAAGCAGAAATTCCCCCCCCCTCAAACGAAGAAGCTGAAGCTTTCTCTATAAGGATATGATCACCTTTCAATTTGCCTTCAAGCTTTATATTATTCAATCCTACATTTGTTTGTGAATCAAAAAAGCTACCGTCGCCTATAGAAATATTTCCTAACAATTGTGGCTTTGATAACGCCCCATTAAGAGATGTATCAATTCTTGCTGTACCCGTTATATGTGCACCACGCTTGGCTAATAAGAGATTAACAAAATCAAGAGGCATTATCCCTTTAACGTTTAATTTTGCCTCTGAACCATTAAGAGACACAGGCCCATAGATGGAAAGATCTAATCCTTTATCTCCAGTAGCTATCATATTTTCAATATGAAATGTCGATTTTTTATAAGAACCACGAGCATTTATATTGATTGACATCGGTCCTTTATGCGTCATAGCGGTTAAATTTTGACTAGAAAGCTTAAAATGAGCAGATGGATCCTTCATTGTTCCACCAATATCAACTTTACCTATCACTGTCCCATCAAGCGCTTGTCCTGCAATAAAACCATTCGCCAAACGTGCAGATAAATTTTGCAAATTAATATGAAGATCAAGCGCATTTTTCTCTAGAGATACATGCCCCTGAGCTTGTGCTTGTACTCCTTCTCCGGTTAAATTTGCATTCAAAGTAAGATTTTGATCTACAGTGTTCCCCGTAGCAGAAAGAGAAAAAGGCATAATTTTTTTATCTTGAAAAGCAACGGTTGTCAGTCCCTCACCTTTTATATCGTAAGTTATATCAGGTTTTTTTAAATGACCACGAATCATAACCTGCCCTGTTACACTCCCTGCTGCTCCAAGATCGGATTTCCACAGATTGACTAAAGCAGCAGGAAGCGCATTCATTGTAAGTTGCAAATTCATGGTATCTTGAATATTCCCTGCTAAGATGATGTTGCCTCCATTTATTGCAATTCCTAATTCATTGATTGTCATTCCATCTTTATCAAAAGCAATTATGGATGGCTTCGGCAATGTTGCATGAAAAGTATGTTGTTTTAAGTCCACAGTTTCAATTTGCACTTCTCGTTTTATACTTTCTGGAAGTTCCTCAACCATTAAACGACCAGAAAGCCGTGCATTGAGAGTATCATGCAACATCGCTTGGACAGTAAAAACCGTTTGTCCATTATTCCTATCAGCGTGAGCATTTAAACGATTGACCATTACCAAAGGTGTTTGAATATGTTCTGCATTGATAACTCCTTCAAACTGAGTCATGCCAAAAGGATCGAATATGTCAGCATCTATTGCCAATTTTTTTATTTTATTCTTGGAAAAATTCAAATGGTTAACATGCGCCTTCACATTGGTTTTTTGTCTGCCATTTTGTTCATCAAAAATAAAATCTCCTTTTACTTTTCCACTACCATCCTGCAAAAATAACGCTGAAAGTACGGAAATATCATCGGCATCAATATGCAGCGCTCCTTTCAAAAAACCGCCAAGTTGTTGAGAAAGATCACCCGTTATTTTTGCACTTCCCCCTCTAATATCGATATTTTTAAGTTTTCGAATTTTATGAGAATCTTCAAAAGAGGCCGATACATGCAAAGGTTTCTTAGCAAAAATCCCTTCACCTTTTACCACCCCCGTTAAAGAAGTAATTGGTGCTGTATTATCTACAAATGCATCTATGTTAAGTGTTGTGTTTTGAAGTTTCTTCCCTACAATTAATGCTTCAGCAATATGGGCACGTGTATTTAGTTTTATATGGCTATTGCGCCCTCTCGCCGTACTTTGAATTGTAAGCGCACCGCTTATCTTTGGATCTAATTTGGACAAATCAGATATTTGAGCAGATAGATCCATTTTAGCGCTTTCATCTGAAAAATAACCATTAGCCTCTATGTTTGTATATTGATTTTTCAAATTAAAATGACGAAAAATGACACCCCTCGTATTTCGAGTAACACCACCTGAAAGAGTGATGTTTCCTTTGAATAAACGATCAAAAGACTGCATGCCTATTTTCATATCGTCAGCCATTCCTGATAATTGGAGATCAAAAATGCCACTCAATAAACTGATCGTTCCTTTGGCTTTAATATCTGCACTACCAGAAAGTGATTGTTTACTGAACACTTCCAAAGGAGTTAATGTTTGAGCTTTTAAACCGAGATCGCCTTTAAAAACAAAATTCTCCATTGTCCCTTTTAACCAAGAAGAAAAACCCTGAGCCGTAACACTCAGATCATGAATCAAAATTGGTTTGTTCGAAACAATATCCGTATCTAAATGCACATGAACCGCTTGGCTTAAATTTTCTACTAACGCTCCCTTAATCTTTTTAACCCCTTGAAGCGTCCCTTTAACCTGAACACCAACATGACGAGAAGCTGCATTATCAAGATTTTCGCTTACTCCTCCCATATCAAAAATTGCATCGCGAATATAAATATTTTTATTGCTTAAATGATTTACAACCAACCGCCCACTCCAAGATTGTTGACCTTCGCGACCATAATCAATGTTCAAAGCAAGAGTATTCGCAGATTTTGGCACGTCTGATATAGGTAAATGAACAGAATCCTTTTCGTTATCAAGAGCCATTTTTCCATCAACAAAAAGCCGTCGCAAAAATCCATCGGCGGTTATTTCAGCATTGGCTATAACGTTCATTGCTTTGTTCTGAATAACCATCTGATCAAGGTGTGTCACACCTTCTTTTGTTCTTCTTGCCTTTGCTTTTAATGTTATATTAGATTCGAAGAGACTACGATATTGAGAAGGTATTAAAGGGCTCAGTGTTCCCTCTAGTTTCGTAGAAAAACTCTGTCCTTCTGGAACACTTGCAAGAATAACATTACCATCTACAATAGAATGATGATCAGACTCTAAAGAAAGTTTGATAACCAAATCATCAAAAGTACCATCACCTTTCAGGACGAGATTTAATGCTGGACATTGTTCAATGTTAAAAATATTCGCCAAAATACCATTTTGTGGTTCGTTAGCAGAAATATCAATTTGAGCTGTACGATTACTATCAGATATCTTGGTGAGAACAGAAAAAGAACCCGGTGCATCTAAACGATGCGCCGCTATATCGACATCAAAATTACCACTAGCCAAGGTGAAATTGCCTTTTAAGGACATATCAGCAGAAAAACCAAAAAGATTCTGTTCAAATGTCACATGTTGAGCAGTAAGCGTATTGATAGAAAGAGCAAGCGGCAATTTTGGTAAAGAAAACTTACCCGTCTCAAGGGAAGAAACAAAAGAAGAATTGCCTTGCGGTTTGCGTAAAAATGTAACCTGTTCTGCCGAAAGCTGGTTAATATCCATCCGCCCTCTCAGCAATGCTAGACGATTCCAATCCATTTTAGCATTGGTAATTTTAAGCCAAACCCCTTTTTTATCACTGACAGTAATAGTATCAATTGATGTTTGAGAAGACAGTGTCCCTTGCATATTGTGTAAACGAACTTGACGATTAGGCGCTGAAAGCTTTCGTTCAATTAAAGAAACAAACCATGAGCGATCATCTGTTTTCATTTCGCTAGAGGGAAGAATGTCTCCTCTTTGCGCAAAAACAAAACCACCCACCCCAAAAAACAAAAATACAAAGAAGAAAGCTGATAAACGTACACCTTTTTTCATTAAAATGCTTGCCCTATACCCACATAAAAACCAATGCGAGGGTCACCCTTCTCTCTCTTTAAAGGAAAGGCTAAATCAACGCGTAAAGGACCAAGACCCGTCATATAACGTCCTCCTATACCGGCTCCCCATTTAATTTTTTGAGAAAAATCAAAATTCGCCTTTTCCCCTACTAAACCTCCATCAAGAAAACCGACAACCCCTATTTTATCATTTAAAGAAACACGCAATTCTGCCGATCCCTCAATAAGCGCCCGTCCACCAACAACCGCATCATTTTCTATTTTGATACCAATATTACGGTAAGCATAACCACGAACAGAGCCCCCACCACCAGCAAAAAAAAGCGTATTTGCGGGTACTTGTGCTGTATCATTCCCAAGAATTGTACCAAGCTTTGCCCGCGCAGCAACAACAAAACGATCCCCTTCATCCAACGCCCAATAAGAACGACCTTCTGCTGTTACTTTTGCAACAAAGTTGCTAAAACGCATCTCATAAAAAGGCTCAATGAAAACTTCACCATATAAACCTTTTGTTGCATTAAACTTATTATTACGACTATCGTAAATCAAGCCGCTAGGGAAACCGATTGTTGTAAAATTACGGCTCCCAAAATAGATATCACGTGAATAACCATTTGAAACTTCTACAGCAGCCTGTCCCGATAGATTACCATTGAAAATATGCGTAATACCTAATTTTCCTTTGATGGCTTTTGTCGTATAATTTTCTAAAACATCTTGTTGTATTTTTAATTCTGACCTGAGATCTGTATCTGGCGTGAGTACACCAGGCTTTATAAACGTGCCACCGAAAAGATAATCAAAATTTTTAAAATTATATGATTGCTTTTTATTGCTACCAACACCACTTATTTTTGTTTCAATTTTAAGAGTCTCTGCATGACCCAAAAGATTGTTATGCATCCAATAAGTCTCAAAACCAGCACCATCTAATGTTGAATAGCTACCGCCTACACCAAAACGACGCGGTTTACGTTCTTGTACAACAAGCATAAGCGGTAAACTACCATCTAGATTAATAGTATCAGCCTCACGTATATTGATAGCACGAAAAACACCAAGGCGCGCAAGACGTTCATTTGCCTTAGCTAACGCATCGGAATCGTATATCTGCCCTGGTTTCAATCCAGTCATCCACGCGATATAAGCTGAATCTACACGTGGTTTCTTACTTATATTACGCACACTTAAAGGACCATAATGAGCCTTTTGTCCAGGACCAACAACAATCCGTCCTTCAACACGCAATGTAGCATGATCAGCCACGACTTCACTCTTCATAATTTTAGCTTTAGCATAACCTTGTTGCCGCCATCCTTCTATCGCCCATTTTTCTGCTTTCAAAATGGTTTCAGATTTAGCAATAGCCCCAACTTTATAGCCCAATTCTTCAATTGTGGGCATTTTATGCGCTTTACGTTTTTCAAACGGAGCTACTTTATCAATATTGGCAATACTAAAAACATATTGTGGACCAGCATTAATTGTAATAACGATATTCGATTGTGCTGGAAGTTGAGTTACCGGACTTAAATCAGCGACTTCTAAGCCATTAATTTTAATACTAATAACACCACCATAGCGTCCATCAGCATAAAGAGCAGAAAGAATTGCTCGATAATCTGAACGCGCCTTGGCTAGCAAACCAGAAGAACTGGCGGATGCTTTCTCTTTATCAGCAACAAGAGAAGAAACAGATTTAACTATTTTTATACCTTCTAATGGCGCACCTGGCGGTGCAACAACATCAACTTTATAAAATCTCTCTGTACTTTTTGCATAATGTGAAGGAGAATTTGTTTTCTTTTTACCAAAAAGAGGAATGCCGAAAAAATCAAATGCAGCAAGAGGCTGTGGAAAAGAAAAAGAAAAACACAAGCCTATAAAGACACAGCGCACAGTCCCTGATTTTAACAAAATTCTTGTCTGGTATACCATAAAATCAGATACCTTATAATACACTTTGCATCTACTACGCTTTAAATAATATAAAAATAAGAAAGGTAAATATAATTACTTTGCACATTTTACGCGTTTTATCACATCAAATAACACTCTGCGATACATAACGTCACCCTCCCCTTATATTTTCATAAAATTCTGCACTGTTGTATAACACGAACAGCCTCATTCTTTTTTTCTTAACATATTTATTTAGCTTATTATAAATGTTTTATTGCGTCCCATATTATCATGGTTAAATTTGTACAAATGACTTTCCATGAGAACGCTAAAAACTGCCCATGTATATAGATCTCTCTATAAAAAAAACCATAGAGATGCTTCTTGATTTTTATAAATAGATATGATTGTCTCTACCAAGTCTAAAGGGGGAAAATAAATAAATGATCGCACGTATTACAACTGTTGCTTTTCGCGGTCTAGAAGCAGTCCCTGTCGATGTACAGGTTATGATTTCGTCTGGTAAAATAGGAATGGCTATTGTTGGATTAGCTGATAAGGCAGTTGCAGAAAGCCGTGAACGTGTACAAGCAGCCCTCCACGCTTGTGGACTTTCTATGCCTACTAAACGAATTACGATTAATCTTGCACCAGCTGATTTGCCTAAAGAGGGATCGCATTATGATTTGCCAATCGCCGTAGGCTTAATGCTTGCTATGGGAATCCTCCCTCCTGAAGTAGCACAAGACTATATCATTTTAGGAGAATTATCACTGGATGGTTCGCTTACCGCTGTTAATGGTGTTTTACCAGCCGCCATGACAGCTTTATCACTCGATAAAGGGCTGATTTGTCCCTTCCAATGTGGACCTGAAGCAGCATGGGCAAATGCAGAAATAAATATTCTTGCTCCAGAGACTCTGCTCACTATAGTCAACCATTTCAAAGGAACCCAAATTCAAAAACGTCCACAACCGCGCCAATATACTATCGAAACTGAACTTCCAGATCTTTGCGAAATCAAAGGACAAAAAACAGCCAAACGTGCCTTAGAAGTTTGTGCTGCTGGACGCCATAACCTTTTGTTTGTAGGCCCCCCTGGTGCTGGGAAATCTATGTTAGCGCAACGCTTACCTTCCATTTTGCCACCTCTTGATAGCCGTGAGCTTTTAGATGTCTCTCTGATTGCTTCTATTACAGGAGAAACGGTTCATAATACCATTTCACTTCATTGCCCCTTTCGTTCCCCACATCATTCTGCTTCCATGGCCGCAATGATTGGTGGGGGGCTTAAAGGACGACCGGGAGAGGTCTCCCTTGCCCATAATGGTGTGTTATTCCTTGATGAATTGCCTGAATTTTCTCCGCAGGTTCTTGATTCTCTTCGTCAACCTTTAGAAAGTGGGGAGTCAGTTATCGCCCGCGCTAATCACCATATTAGCTATCCTGCTCGCTTCCAACTCATTGCCGCAATGAATCCTTGCCGATGTGGTATGGCAGGCGAAAAAGACCATGTTTGCCCTAAAGGAATACGCTGTCAAATCGATTATCAGTCCCGTATTTCTGGTCCTCTGCTTGACCGAATTGATTTACGGATTGATGTCCCTGCTTTGACAGCTATGGACCTTATGCAACCAGAACAATCAGAAAAAAGCTGCGACGTTGCCAAACGCGTCGCACGATGCCGTACCATTCAAGCTAAACGTTTTTCAACAATGGGGTTTGATCATATTCGTACCAATGGCGATTGCCCTGCCAAAATTATAGAACAGATTGCCATTCCTGATAAAAGTGCGACCATACTCTTACGAGATGTGAGTGAAAAAATGCACCTCTCTGCACGCGCTTATCATCGCATTCTCAAAGTTGCACGCACAATTGCTGATCTTGACGGATCAGATACTCTTTCACGCTATCATCTCGCAGAAGCTATTTCCTATCGACTAGGTGCAGAAAGATTAACAGCCCTTAATTAAAAAACTATTCATTAATAAAAACTTATTGGAAAATAACGCAAATAAAGTTCTGTGAGTTTACCATCTTCTTCTAGTGATTTTAGCGCATAATTGAGTATATCAACCAATTTTTCATTCTTTTTTGCAACAGCAAGCTGCATTCCTTGCCCCAATAACTGTGGCGCCATATATGCCCCCCCAACAAAATGGCAGCAATCAACAGATTTTTGTTTTTTGAACCATAATGATAAAGCAAATCCATCATCAAAAATAAGGTCAATTTTACGCTCTTGTAACGCTTTATAGAGTTCTTCTCTCTTTTTAAATCCTTGCCATTTGGCTTTAGGAAAATAATGTTGAAAGAGTTTTTCGTGAACACTTTTAGACAAAACACCACTGGTTAAATGTATCAATTGATCGCTTATTGGCTCATCGAGATTTAAACGTCGAGAAGCAACAAATCGCGCTGGAAAACGTAAATATGACTTTGTAAAAACAAGATCTTGCTGGGTTTTACTTGTTTCTTTTAAACCCGCAATAATGACTTCCGCATCACCATTTTCAACATGTTCTACAAGCTCTTTCCAAGGAATCACTTCTACTTCACAAAGCTTCTCTAATTTTAATTTTGAACAAATAGCGCGCAATAAATCGATATTATAACCTGCAAGATGCCCCGTTTGATCAATAAAATTAAAAGGAGGAAAATCAAAAGTTGTTACAAAACGCAAACGAAAGATATCCGTTGTATCAGGTTGTACCAAGTGTTCATGCGAATCAAAAAAAGAAGGCAGCCTTTCAGCTTCTGCGTAAGAGGAAAATAGAACCCCCCCTGCTACAAATAAAATACGAATAAAAATATTGTATGGATTATTGAATAAAAGATACCGTAAACGCAATTGAAGATGTTTTACATATATAGATTTTTTTATTTTCAAAATCTCTCCCCCATTTTTCAAAACTAAGATGCAACTCTTCTTAACTATTATCTAACGCACTTCACCAAAATATCTGGCGTTTAATAAATAAAATTCTTGCTATTTTTTAAAACTGTTAAAAAATTTAACAGTTTTCATATATTTTTTTTGAAACCATTGAAAATGCTTAGATTTCTGATGTTAATTTTCCAAAATAAATATATAAAAGGTAATTTTAGAGAAAGGCGATTTAATTTTTTAAATATAAGAAATAGGCTGTATATACTTTAGTGGCACACTTTATTTTATCAAAATATCTCGCGTATCTTAAAATATTAAGACCATTTCCTTGCGTATCACAACTAGGGAAGTATATAGATACTATTGAAGAAAAGAGTAAAAATACCCCTCAAATGCCGAGGTTTTTCTCAACATTAAGGTTGCATCAACATTTAAGAGTTGAAAAATAAAATGATGATTCTGGTTTGTGCTTTATTGTCAAGATGGGAAAGGTGGGAGACATGAATCTTGTAGTATTCACAGGGTATTTTGCGCTATACTATTCAAACATCGTTGTAAAATGAGTTTGGAAACATTGAGAGATGTTCCTTAAAAAGCGCGAGAATATCAGCGCAATGGTGCTTTGTTTTAAATGAGGGACGTAACCTCCATTACAGGAATGAGAAAAACATAAAGCGTAAGATAATGCGTCATCACCCTCATTATTCAAAAACATCACCGTAGACGTTTTTTAAAATTGTAAAGTTGAATATAAAAGATGATCGTGGAAACGTGTTTTTATATTTACGCGTTTATATTTTCCTCAAATGAGGCTTTTTTCACATTTTAAAGATGACACAAACCAATATACACAATATTTTCGCCTCAATCTAACATACAAAAGTTTGAACTGCTTAGAGAGCTCGTAACCTTTGTTTTAAATATATGGTAGAATTAGGATTGAAAATTGATTTATGGATAAAACAAGTAAGACCTCTGTTAGAGTAACACAAAAATGCATAACTAATTTTAAAACATTACGCATATGCAAAAATAAACAAAGTAAATAGCATCGTTTTATGAAACAACTTTTTGTATAAGTCAAAAGTGTTTATTCGCCTTATATCACCGCCCTCGTGTTTTACAGCATAACAGTACACTATCATTTCATCATTCTCTCCATTATATATCGACAGATATTGAATCTAGATCTGATATACGGTAAATATTTAATGTGGTTATTCCATAAATAACTGATCAGAACATTGAGCTTTGAAAAAAGCGGATAAAATATTGTAAATTGAACACAGGAATGGACTAACTTATGAGTGATGAAATAACCTCACCAGTACAAAGCAATAACTATGATGCCGCTTCTATCAAAGTTCTCAAAGGTCTTGATGCTGTACGCAAACGTCCTGGTATGTATATCGGTGATACTGATGATGGATCGGGTTTACACCATATGGTCTATGAAGTTGTAGACAATGCTATTGATGAAACTCTAGCCGGTCATGCTACTCTTGTAAACGTCACGCTCCATGCTGATGGTTCTTGTTCTGTTCGTGATAATGGACGTGGAATTCCGACAGATATCCATCCAACAGAAGGTATTTCTGCAGCTGAAGTTATTATGACACAGCTTCATGCTGGCGGAAAGTTTGATCAAAACTCTTATAAAGTTTCAGGCGGATTACACGGTGTTGGTGTCTCTGTTGTGAATGCATTATCCGTTTGGCTTAAATTGCAAATCAAACGCAATGGTAAAATTCATGAAATATCATTTACCCACGGGGTAGCTGATGCTCCATTAAAAGTTATTGGCGATTGCGATAGAGAAAGTGGAACAGAAATCAGATTTTTACCAAGTTCTGAAACTTTTACTATGGTTGAGTTTGATTTTGAAACTTTGGAGCGCCGCTTACGGGAATTAGCCTTTCTAAATTCTGGGGTTTATATTCTTCTTGTTGACGAGCGTCATGCTGATATTAAATCAGTTGAATTGCATTATGAAGGTGGATTAACGGAGTTTGTCAAATATATTGACCAATCAAAAAAAGCCCTGCTTGATAATCCTATTTATATTGCAAGTGAAAAGGATGGTATGAGCGTTGATGTTGCCCTATGGTGGAATGATTCCTATCATGAGAAGGTCTTGTGTTTTACCAATAATATTCCTCAGCGTGACGGTGGAACTCATTTGATAGGTTTTAGAAGTGCCCTTACGCGCCAAATTAATGGCTATGCTGAATCTTCAGGTATTGCTAAAAAAGAAAAAGTGAACTTAACCGGTGATGACTGCCGTGAAGGATTAACAGCTATTCTTTCTGTCAAAGTTCCTGATCCAAAGTTTTCTTCACAAACAAAGGATAAGTTAGTCTCTTCTGAAGTGCGCCCTATTGTTGAAAATTTGGTCAATGAAGGTCTTTCAGTATGGCTGGAAGAACATCCTCATGAAGCAAAACTTCTCATTAGTAAAGTGGTAGAAGCTGCAACAGCACGTGAAGCAGCGCGCAAAGCACGTGAACTCACAAGACGAAAAGGGGCACTTGATATCACTTCTCTGCCAGGAAAGCTTGCCGATTGCCAAGAACGTGATCCTGCAAAATCAGAAATCTTTATTGTCGAGGGGGATTCGGCTGGCGGTTCAGCAAAAAGTGGGCGCTCACGTCAAAATCAAGCAATTTTACCCCTTCGTGGTAAAATCCTCAATGTTGAACGAGCACGTTTCGACCGCATGCTCTCATCTGATATGATTGGAACACTTATTACAGCTCTTGGAACGTCTATCGGTAAAGATGAATTTTCACCGGATAAATTACGTTATCATAAGATTATTATCATGACGGATGCGGACGTTGATGGAGCCCATATTCGAACTTTGCTGCTTACTTTCTTTTTTAGACAAATGCCTGAATTGATTGAACGTGGTCATCTTTATATTGCTCAGCCTCCTCTTTATAAAGTATCGCGTGGAAAATCTTCCCAATATATTAAAAATGAAGCAGCGTTTGAAGAATTCTTGATCGATACTGGATTAGAAGAAACAACGCTTGAGCTTTCAACGGGAGAAGTTCGTGCAGGGGCTGATTTGTATCAACTCGCTAAAGATGCTCGTATATTACGTCAACTTTTAAATGGTCTTCATACCCGTTATGATCGTAATATTGTTGAACAAGCAGCAATTGTTGGCGCTTTTAATCTTGAAGTCTTTGCATCACAAGAAAAAGCGCAAAAAATAGCAGATACTATAGCACACCGCCTTAATCTGATTGCTGATGATATGGAACAAGGTTGGAGTGGACAATATACAGCAGATGGAAGTTTATGTTTTGAGCGTATTTTGCGTGGTGTTAAAGATGTTGTTACGCTTGATGTGGGACTTATAAATTCAACTGATGCACGTCAAATTGATCGCATTTCCCAAAATTTTATCGACATATATCATCCTCCTGTTCTTTTACGTCGCAAAGATAAAACAGAGCGTATTTTTGGTCCTATGAGCCTCTTAGAAAGCATTTTTACAAACGGTAAAAAAGGTGTTACTCTTCAACGTTATAAAGGTCTTGGGGAAATGAATGCTGAACAACTTTGGGAAACAACGCTTGATCCCAATGCACGTTCTCTTTTACAAGTAAAAATTAATGATGCAACCGATGCAGATTCACTTTTTTCTCGTCTCATGGGTGATGAAGTTGAACCTAGACGTATTTTTATTCAAGACAATGCCTTAAACGTTGCCAATCTTGATATCTAAAGGTACTCTTCTGTTTTTGGCTGTGTAAATGTCGTAGTTTTATACGTTGTTTTTTCGTAGTTGAACATTCCCTCTCTATTTCATTTACGATAAAAGAAAAATAAGGAAGATCATATACATGGCAATTGAAACAGAACGTGTAGGAACCAAGGGTGGCATGGAGCACTCTTTTGGTTTTACAAGAGTAGATGAAACGCAAAAACAATCCATGGTGGATGGTGTGTTTCATTCTGTCGCTGAAAATTATGACAAGATGAATGATATCTTATCCTTAGGGCTACACCGTGTGTGGAAAAATTCCATGGTTGCTTGGCTTTCCCCACCAGCACTTTCTCATTGGAAAGTTCTTGATGTCGCTGGCGGTACAGGTGATATTGCTTTTCGTATTCTTAATGCTTCACGCCAAAAAGCCCATGCTACAGTACTTGATATTAATGGCTCAATGCTCAGCGTTGGCAAAAAACGCGCACAAAAAAATGGTCTTGCCCCTCTGATTGATTTTGTTGAAGCCAATGCAGAAAATCTACCTTTTGAAGATCAAAGCTTTGACGCTTACACGATTGCTTTTGGAATTCGCAATGTTCCTCATATTGATCAAGCTCTTAGAGAAGCTTTTCGTGTTTTAAAGCCCGGTGGACGTTTCTTATGTTTAGAATTTTCAAATGTCGAGATGCCTTGGCTCGATAAAATTTATGATCTTTGGTCTTTCCATGCTATCCCTACGCTGGGTCAATTTATCGCAAATGATGGCGATGCTTATCGTTATTTGGTTGAATCTATCCGCAAATTTCCTAAGCAAGATGATTTTGCCCATATGATCAAGCATGCGGGGTTTTCGCGGGTATCGTACCGCAATCTCACCGGTGCGATTGCAGCGCTGCATTCAGGTTGGAAAATTTAAAAATGGTGCAAATTTCCCCTTACTTTCAATTGATGCGTGCAGGATGGGTTTTAACACGTGAAGGTGTTTTAAGTGCTCTTCCTCATGATGATCTTCAAGGATTTCCAGCGCTATGTCATCGTATAGCGGGCGCATTAGCAAGACGCAAAACAAAAAAGAAACAGCGATCTGAAAATATTTCGTATGCCATTAATAAGCTTGGACCCTCTTACATAAAACTTGGTCAATTTCTTGCAACAAGGCCTGATATTGTCGGCCATGATATTGCGAAAGATTTGTCACAACTACAAGATCGCGTCCAAACATTTTCTTGTACCGCCGCTATTGCTCAAATTGAAAGTTCTCTTGGTCGCTCTATTGATGATTTATTCGTAAATTTTTATCCCCCCATTGCCGCCGCTTCTATTGCTCAAGTTCATCCAGCTGAATACAGTGATGAAACTGGCCATACGACAAAATGTGCTGTAAAAGTTATTCGTCCCAATATCAGAGCACGTTTTTCTAAAGATCTTAGAGGATTCTATCTCATTGCTCATTTACAAGAGCGCTATATCCCTGCCTCTCGAAGGCTTCGTCCTGTTTGTGTAGTGGATACTTTAGCACAAACAACACGGCTTGAAATGGATTTACGCCTAGAAGCAGCAGCTATATCTGAAATGGCTGAAAATATTCAACATGATACAGGCTTTCGGGTTCCACGTATTGACTGGGAACGGACAGGACGTAATGTCCTTACAATGGAATGGATTGATGGTATAAGAATATCCGAAACTTCCAAACTTAAAGAAGCAGGTTTTGATTTGAAGGCACTCGCTATTACGCTTATTCAATCTTTTCTTCGCCATACACTGCGTGATGGTTTTTTTCACGCCGATATGCATCCTGGTAATTTATTTGTAGATGAAAAAGGATGTATTGTTGCTGTTGACCTAGGCATTACAGGAAGGCTTGGTAAAAAAGAAAAGCATTTCCTTGCTGAAATCCTTTATGGCTTTATTACCCGCGATTACCATCGGGTTGCACGCGCCCATTTTGAGGCAGGTTATGTTCCTTCCCACCATAATATTGAAAGCTTTGCGCAAGCCAACCGCGCTATTGGCGAACCAATTCACGGACAATCAGCACAAAGCATTTCCATGGCTAAATTGCTCACTTTATTGTTTGAAGTCACTGAATTATTTGACATGCAAACGCGACCTGAACTTTTATTGTTGCAAAAAACGATGGTTGTTGTGGAAGGCGTTGCCCGCACATTAGACCCCACTTTTAATATGTGGAAAGCTTCTGAACCCGTTGTCAAAGAATGGATTAGTAAAAATTTAGGACCCGTAGGCGTTGCCAAAGACTTTAGTGAAGGAGCACAAGCTCTCCTTTCGCTGGCACGCAAAACACCACAATTGGTTCAAAATTTCCAACGGATAGAAGAAGATTTTAATCAAATGAGAAAAACAGGTTTTAATCTTTCTCCTACTACCCTCAAACAACTTGCTGTGGAACAAAGTCATCGAAACCGTTATGGTCGTTATAGCCTTTTCATCATTGCACTTTGTTGCACTTTTCTTACTTTTTACTTTTTTCATCTTTTCTAATCTCCTTAATATGCTAAAAATATCAACAATGAAATCATTGCAATCATTTTATTTCTTGGAGGTATTTTATGGCCAGTATTACCATTCGTAACCTGTCTCCTGAAACCAAAGAAGCTTTGCGTATACGCGCCGCGCAAAATGGTATTTCTATGGAAGAAGAAGTCCGACGCCTTTTAAGCAATCCCACTCCTCTCACCACACAACCCCTTCATGCTAGTGCTGTTGAAGTGAAATCATTGAAATCAAAATCTCTCCTTCTTATTATTGGTGGAAGTATTGCATCCTATAAAGCACTTGATTTGATTCGCCGTTTACAAGAACGTGGAGCACACTTAAAAGTTGTAATGACAAAAGCAGCGCAAAAATTTATTACGCCTTTAGCCGCTGAAGCTTTAAGCGGTGGTACTGTATATACTGATTTATTTTCACGCGAAGAAGAACATGATATTGGACATATCCGATTAGCACGTAATGCTGACCTTATTATTTTAGCCCCTGCTACAGCCAATCGCATTGCAAAAATAGCCAATGGCATAGGAGATGATCTGACTGATTGCATTCTTTTAGCGGCACGCTGTCCACTCTTAATTGCACCCGCCATGAATCCGTCCATGTGGGCGCATCCTGCCACTATTCGCAATGTTGCACAACTGCGCGCAGATGGCGTTCATATCATCGGACCAGAAATCGGAAATATGGCTGAACGTGACGAGATAGGATATGGGCGCATGAGCGAACCTTTAACTATTGTTGCTACCATAGAGGCTCTTTTGAATGGGCATGAAAAACCTCTCTCTGACCGCCATTTCATCGTTACCTCTGGCCCTACCCATGAACCAATTGATCCAGTACGTTATCTTGCTAATCGGTCTTCAGGTAAACAAGGCCATGCCATCGCAACCGCTCTTGCGCATTTGGGTGCAAAAGTAACACTTATTTGTGGACCTGTTAATCTTGCAGACCCACAAGAAGTAAAAACCATTCATGTTGAAACAGCACAACAGATGTTACAAGCCGTTCAAACCGCATTGCCTGCTGATGGTGCCATCTTTGTTGCCGCTGTTTGTGACTGGCGCAGTCAAACGCAGTCTTTACACAAAATTAAAAAGAATGCTCATAAAATACCACCATCCCTTCATATGGTCGAAAATCCTGACATTTTAGCAACGATTGGACACGCTCCAAACCGCCCCTCACTGGTCATTGGTTTTGCTGCAGAAACATGTGATATCATTGCCAATGCGCAAAAAAAATGTGTTGAAAAAGGAGCTGATTTCATTCTTGCTAATGATATTTCTCTTCAACTAGATGGTACAGGTGTCATGGGTGCTGATACAAATCAAGTTTATCTCGTAAGTAGAAAAAAAGTTGAACAATGGCCCCATATGAGTAAACAACACGTAGCGCAAAAATTAGCAAACGTGATTGTATCATTTTTTGCCCCCAAAACACCTACTCCTCATGAGGAAAATATACCCCTTTGCAAATAATAACTCTTCAAACGCGTTGATATTAAAAAAACCTATAAAATAGAACTGACAATAGGTGTCTATCCATCTCGATTGTTATACAATATTTTTGATTTATAATGATAATCTCGCATTGTTCATATTAAATTAGAACCCAAATATCGTAAGATTCTCTCATTTCCAATCTCTCTCATGTTAAAGCAATAAAAATCATTTTCTTGCACATTGCAAACAAGGATAGCTGTATGAATACAAAACGTTTAAGAAAGAACTAAAAACGCTTATAATGGACCGTCTCAAGAACCAAGGGCCGTCTTGGGCAACACTGAGGATGATGGTGCCAGCGTGCTCTTTTTATTAAGCGTAAAGATAGTGATGCCCTATAAGTTTTATATTATTCACGAAAGCTTTACCCTTATACCATTCATGGGCGCGATTGCGAAATGGGTGTGACGAGCGTTGGGAAATATTTTTTTAAAATCCCGTATCACCTTAGCCTTCATAAAAGTAGGATCTCTTGCACCACTGTCTCCCCAGCTTATAAAAAAACAAGCTATCATTCACTTTGGCTACCATCAATTTTGACAAAGCTCTTGCACTGGATAAAATTTATAAAAAGCATTTTCTTTCTTCAATGTTTTTATCCCCATATTGGTCATATTTATGATATGCAAATAAATGATTTTGATTGTTTCATGATGAGAGCAGCTAATGAGAAAATATGATAGCTTTATTTGGAACTCTTATTCACTATGAAAAATAATATATAAATCAATATATTATAATATCTCAATGCAATTTAAAGCATATCTCACACTGACGCTTATAAAGAGTATAGACAAAATTCATTGCACCACTGTCTAAACTGACGCCTTTATTATTTTCCTCAGTGATCGGTCTTTAAGATTAAATGTGTGTGTCCTCTCTCCAGCACACCAAGACCACAAAGACTAGAATTTTATCCATGATATCCTCACATTGTAATGATTCATGAAAAGCATTTTTATTCCTCTATCGAAAGCCTTGTATCCATACATTGGTCTCGTCTATAATGTGCAAGTAAATAATTTTTTGATGTTGAATAGAGACTTTGAAATTAAAGAATATTTCTATATTTTGGATTCTTATTCAAGTTGAAAATGATCAATTCTCTTCATAAATTAATGGTGTTATTATCTAAAAATTATTTGATACAGTGCACCACTTGTACGAAAAGTGCTTCAATGAATTCTTATTTCATTGCACTTATAGCTTTTAAAATCTCATCATTTTTAATCATCAGTGGTGTCTCTCATTCTTTGCCTCTTCTTAAGAAAGAGCTCTTCCATGGGATCGGACGGTCAATCGCCTAAGCTTATTTTTTCCACCATATTAATCATTTTCTATCTGTTGCCAAAAATCAGAATATCTACGGCGCTACTACGTTACTCCTATATAACTACGTGCTTGTTTTACACAGATATCTTTCAATAATTGCCAAAACACTCTTATGAAGAGTATACACTCTCCATGAATGGTATAAAATACATTATGCTATCCATTTTTACTGAAATAGAAGGTACAAAGCGGCACCATCATACTCTTTTTCAGTTTTCAATGCGACGATAATGTTTGCATTAAGAGGATTCATAAAAGATATTTCACGCCTTTTTGAAAGTACTCTTATCTGCACACCACCTCCGTTTATGACATATTAACAAACGATTTCAATTGATCTAATATGAATAGGACTAAAATGAGAAATCCTCATGATATTTAGGTTTTTCACTCATGTTGTGAAACAATAAATTATCATTATAAATCAATATATTGCTTTAATAAAAGATAAAGTATAAAATTTTATATTATGCTTTCTTTGGCTAGCAATTTTTATTAACCTTAAAGCCAAGGAACACTATTTTTGTGTAATGCGTGCCATGGTCTTTTGGGAAAGCATTTTGTGTAAATATGTCATAAAGGCGGCTGCAAAAAGCGGTGTTGCTAAATTAAGAATTGGAATTGAAACAAAAAGCGCTATCAATAATCCTGCACCAAAAACCGTTGTGTAATGAGTATGTAAAAAAGCACGTGCATCTTGCTCTGTTCGAAAACGATAAGCAGCAAACAAGAAATATTCATGACCGAGCAAATAACCATTAATAAGATAAAAAGCAATTAAATTAATACCTGGTATGAAGAATAAAATAAAAGCAATTCCATTACCAAGAAGGCTTAAAATAACAAATTTAAAGGAAATGATAAGAGAACGCCGAAACGGCAAAGCTTGTCCAATAGGCTCGTTTGGGTAATCCTCTTTTTCAATAATTTCAGCAGCAGAGTCAATGAAAAAACCACCAATCATAGCTGCGATTGGTGCAATCAAAAAAGCCAACAAAAGAGCCAAACCAAGATTAAAAATGATAAGCATGCTAAAACCAATCCATCCTGCCCAACTAGGGAGTCCAGGAAGAAATTGAGCAATCCAGGGCCAAAAGTAAGACACAAAAAGTTGGTGCACACATAACCATAAAATGGTGAGAGTGAAAAAAGTAACCCCCAATGCTTTCAGTATCATAATACGATATTGCGAGGTCAAAAGACGTTGTAAAGCACGATAAGCAGCAGTAAAAATCATAGATTAATAAACTAAGGAAAGACGCAAAAAAAACAAGAAATATATTTAAAGAATGTACTGTATAATTTTTTCTTTCTTTGAACTACAAGATTTTTTTCAAGAACATTATAAAAAACGGCTAGGGCTTCTTTGTTTAAAATAAAGTTTTAATGAATAGAAATTTTGAATTTTAAAAACCAAGAAGAATTTAAAAAGCAGCTGTTGTAGAAGAAATTTTTAATATTTTTGTACAGAGTGTAGATTATTGCATTTGTATGATATATGTAAAAAATTAAGGAATAATAACTATTTGGGAGGAAAGTTGTTTACTTTTATTTATTCAGTAGAGTTGTTTAACTTCGTTTAGCTACGTGCTTAATTGTTTTGCACAATTCCTAATACTCTGTACTTTTCTACTATTTGGCGGCATGCTTTTTCCTCTTGTTTTTATTCAAAACAATATTGAGTTCAATGGAATAGGAATATTTTGAGCGTATTCAATTTTAATTGTAAAAAGCATACGCTTTAAAGAAACCTTTTGAAAAAAACCTTGCTCTGATGTTAGCGTTTCGCTAATATAGCGTTGTCGTATTCATTATCTTTAATGGATTATTTTAGCCTTGTTAGCGCCTTATACTATAAGGTTTCTTTTCTTCAAAACTGTTGATACGAATGATTAATTGGATATTCATTTTTATTAAAAAATAAGGCGTTTGTTAACCACACAAGGAGTGAATTTTAATACCAAAGTAAAAAATAAAAAAATGTAAGTTCTTAAAACT
Source organism: Bartonella sp. CL71SXKL (assembly GCF_042194935.1). Lineage (NCBI taxonomy): Bacteria > Pseudomonadati > Pseudomonadota > Alphaproteobacteria > Hyphomicrobiales > Bartonellaceae > Bartonella > Bartonella sp. CL71SXKL. Next base: position 148,986 of record NZ_JBHINI010000001.1, read on the forward strand.
TATGAGAAATTTATTATAGGAAATACTCTTCATGATGCATATAATTGTTATGATATGGGAAAAATTAAAAATTAAAAAACAAGCTATACGTACACTGATAAAAGTATTAAATAGACTCCTTTGTTCAACCGGTAAAGCAAATGTGACTGCTTAAGTTCTATATTCTTTCAAATCATGCAAAAGATGCACAATATTTAAAGGAAGGTTATAAAGATGAACTGGATTACAAATTATGTTCGTCCTAAAATTAACTCTATATTGGGGCGCCGTGAAATTCCAGAAAATCTATGGATTAAAGATCCTACCAGTGGTGAAATGGTCTTCCATAAAGATCTGGAAGCTAATCAATTTGTAGCTCCCAATTCTGGCCATCATATGCGTATCAGTGCTAAAAATCGTCTCATGCATTTTTTTGATGATGGTGTTTATACAACTCTTGAAAATCCAAAAGTTGTAACAGATCCTTTAAAATTTCGTGACGAAAAACGCTATATTGACCGGTTAAAAGATTATCGTTCTAAACTTGGTGTTGATGACAATATTTTAAGTGCACGTGGTACGATTGAAGGCTTACCAATTATTGCAATCGTTCAAGATTTCGCCTTTATGGGTGGATCACTCGGTATGGCTTCAGGAGAAGCTATTATCAAAGCTTTTGATACTGCTATTGCTGAAAGGCGCCCGCTGGTTCTTTTTGCTGCTTCTGGTGGTGCACGCATGCAAGAAGGAACACTCTCGTTGATGCAAATGCCTCGTACAACAGTAGCGATTGAAATGTTGAAAGAAGCAAAACTTCCCTATATTGTTGTGCTGACCAATCCAACCACCGGTGGTGTTACTGCTTCTTACGCCATGCTTGGTGATATTCACATTGCCGAACCTGGCGCTATGATTGGTTTTGCTGGTCCACGTGTAATTCAACAAACTATACGCGAAACCCTACCAGAAGGTTTTCAAAGTAGTGAGTATCTGCTTGAACATGGTATGATTGATATGGTTGTATCGCGTTTAGACATGAAAACAACCATTGCACGTCTTTTACGCTTGATGATGAAACGCCCTGCTGTTTTTAACCCTTCCGATCCATCCCCAACAGACTCTCAAACATCGCTTTCTACAACAAAAGCAGCTTAAATTTATGCAACAAAGCCAAATACAAAGGGTGGTGGATGATTTACTAAAAAATTATCCGAAAAAATTTGATCTTTCTTTAGAGCGTATTGTTCACCTTTTAGAGCGTCTTGGTAATCCACATTTAAAACTTGCACCTGTTATTCACATCGCTGGAACAAATGGCAAAGGATCTGCCTCAGCAATTTGCCGTGCTCTTTTGGAAAGTGCAGGCTACCGCGTTCATGTCTATAGCTCACCTCATCTCGTCAACTGGAATGAACGCTGCCGGTTAGGTCAAAAAGGAGGTGGTCAACTTGTTACAGAAAACCAATTAGCTGAGACAATCCATGAAATTATAAAAGTAAATCGTCAAGAGCCGATTACTATTTTTGAAATTTTTACAGCCGCTGCCTTTATGCTGTTTAGTATACATCCAGCTGATGTTGTCATTTTAGAAGTTGGATTGGGAGGACATTTTGATGCTACCAATGTCGTTAACAAACCAGCTGTATCACTTATTATGCCCATTGATTATGATCATGAGATCTTTCTTGGAAAGACAATTGCTCAAATCGCTTTTCAAAAAGGAGGGATTATCAAACCAAACGTTCCTGTAGTCATTGGAAAGCAAAATTATGAAGAAACTCTTGCTACTCTAATACCCCTTGCTAATAAAAATAAAGCATCTTATTCTCTATTTGATCAAGATTATCAAAGTTATAAAGAACATGGACGTATGGTTTTTCAAAACAATCAAGGTCTCATGGATCTTCCCCTTCCTAACCTTATTGGAGACCACCAAGTTGCTAATGCTGGCGCGTCTCTTGAAGCAGTCTTTCAAGCAGGTTTTCAACTTTCAGAACAAGCCATAAATGATGCTTTGAAAAATATTTATTGGCCCGCACGAATGCAACATCTTACCCAGGGACATTTGGTTGATCAACTGTCTCCTAATATCGATTTATGGTTAGATGGTGGTCATAATCCTGCTGCTGGAAAAGTTATTGGAGCAGAACTTGCACAATGGAGAAAAAAAACAGATCGTCCTATTATTATGATTGCTGGCATGCTCAATACCAAAGATGCTGTCGGTTATTTTCGTTCCTTAGCAAACCTTGTCGATAAAGTATATACGATACCGCTGATTAACAATAATGCAAGTATCTCTCCAATAAACTTAGCTGAATCAGCGCAAAAAGCAGGAATCCTTGCTACTCCACAAGCTCATCTACAAGATGCTTTGCATAAGATTAAGGTGGAATATAAAGAGGCAATTGTCCTTATTGGTGGTTCCCTTTATCTTGCGGGCGATATTTTGCGTGACAATAAAACACCTCCGTGCTAAAAATTAGCCATTTTTAAAACTTTGAAAGATAGACTTTTTCATCATGCAACTTGATTGTGCACTTTATCAACATCCTAAACTTATTACTGTTTTTGGCGGATCTGGTTTTGTAGGACGACATGTCGTTGAAACTTTGACTAAGCGGGGGTATCGCGTTCGTATCGCTGTTCGTTGTCCACAAAAAGCTTATTACATGCTTCAAATAGGAGAAGTAGGACAAACCCAAATGCTTAAAACAGATATCAAGCATCGTGCTTCTGTTGCACGCGCATTGCTTGGAGCTGATGCAGCAGTGTTTTTGCCTGGTAGCTTAAAACAAGCAAATCAATCGAATTTTAAAAAAACACAAATTGATGGTGTTTACAATGTTGCTGAATTAACAGCAGAAACTGGTATTCCGCTAATCTATATGTCAACACTTGTGGCTAACGAGAATGCTTCATGTCTTTATGCACGTGTTAAGCTTATGGGTGAACAAATCATTCATAACAAGCATCCTCAAGCAATTATTATCCGTCCATCCGTTATCTTTGGACCAGAGGACTGTTTCTTTAACACCTTGGCAGATTTGTCACGTTTTTTACCAATTATGCCTCTTTTTGGAGGTGGGCAAAGCAAATTGCAACCCGTGTATGTTGGTGATGTTGCTGAGTTTATCGCGCGCGCTTTAGATGGACAAGTTGCTTGGGGAAAAAATTATGATCTTGGTGGTCCCCAGATTATCACCTTCCAAAATACTCTTGAAAATATACTCAAAATTATTCACCGTAAAAAAACAATCCTATCCATGCCCCTTTCTGCTGGTCTATTGATTGGAGGAATTTTGGGAACAGTCGGTAAATTGCCTTTTGTACCAACACTCGTAACAGCCAATCAGATACGTTTTTTGCAAATGGATAACATTGTTTCTAAAGAAGCTATAGAGAATGGATATACTCTAGAAGGTGTGGGAATTACCCCCAGAGCAATGGCAGCATTCTTGCCAAGTTATCTTTGGCGATTTCGTCCACATGGTCAATTTTCCCAAAATCTATTCGTTTAGAATAAATTCTTCTAAAACTGAGTTAATTATTTGATTTATAATTCATCGCTCGTTGTTAGCAGTTTTAAAATCAGAGTGTTCAATAGAGTGATGTTTTTACATTTTAAATACTCTATTCAGTATCACAAAAAATGTTTAATCGTATATCTATAATCTTTTGATAAAAATCGTTGAAAACAAGAGAAAAGCACTTCTTATAAACTGTCTTTATCCAAGAGCAGATGCAATATTGGAATCCTAAAGAACCGATTCTGAATTGCCTATTCATAAACATGATAGCCTATGGCTTTGCATTATATTATTTTGCTAAAAAGCTTAATAATGAGATTAAAGTAATACTTCCTTTTTCAACAACCGCATAAGTGAGTAGAATATGGGTATACTACTTTCGATATTATCCCATAAAAAATCGATATAAAAACTGTGAAGCAATGCACCATTTTTATTATTTAAAAGGTATTCCCTCTAGAGATTTTTAAAAGCTTTAAAGTTACGTGAAAAGGATAGAGTTTTGTTTATATAATAAGACTTATCATGAAGATCTCTTATTCTGTTAGTAACATCACTACTCAGATCCGTAAATGCATATTTGTTGCAGAAATTTATGGAGATTTTAAAAGAGCTTTTTCACATAGAGAAGTCCTCTTCTTGTCTTGCATTTTTTTTTAATTTCTCCTACCGTCTTGGAAAAACTTATTTTAAAGGAATGAAGAATGGCAGCTCAAGATTTTGTTGTCAAAGATATTGCACTTGCCGCTTATGGTCGTAAAGAACTTAATATTGCTGAAACTGAAATGCCTGGTTTGATGGCTTGTCGTAAGGAGTTTTCTTCCAGCCAACCTTTGCGCGGAGCGCGTATTTCTGGCTCATTGCACATGACAATTCAAACAGCTGTTTTAATTGAAACATTAAAAGCGATTGGCGCCGATATACGGTGGAGCTCTAGCAATATTTTTTCTACGCAAGACCATGCAGCAGCAGCTATCGCCGCAACTGGCATTCCTGTATTTGCCGTTAAGGGTGAAACATTGGAAGAATATTGGACTTATATAGATGCAATCTTCCAATGGCCAGATGGTAATCCTTCCAATCTTATTTTAGATGATGGAGCTGACGCCACAAACTATATTTTAATGGGAAGTCGTGCAGAACAAAATAAAGATATTTTATCGCATCCCAAAACAGAAGAAGAAGAAATTTTTTTCAAACAAATACAAAAGCGTATGTATGCAACGCCAGGTTTTTTTACACGACAGCGTGCAGCAATTAAAGGTGTAAGCGAAGAAACCACAACAGGTGTAAACCGTCTTTATCAGTTACAAAAAGAAGGACTTCTACCTTTTCCTGCTATTAATGTTAATGATAGCGTCACTAAATCAAAGTTTGATAATAAATATGGATGTAAAGAATCATTGGTCGATGGTATTCGACGTGGAACAGACGTGATGATCGCCGGTAAAACTGCCATTGTCTGTGGTTATGGTGATGTAGGTAAAGGTTCAGCAGCATCTCTTTCTGGTGCTGGGGCTCGTGTTAAAGTAACAGAAATTGATCCCATTTGCGCTCTTCAAGCCGCTATGGATGGCTATGAAGTTGTTAATTTGGATGATGATGCTTCCAGTGCTGATATTATCATCACGACAACAGGCAATAAAGATGTTGTTCGTTTAGACCATATGCGACAAGTAAAGGATATGTGTATTCTTGGAAATATTGGTCATTTTGATAACGAAATCCAAGTCGCTGCCCTTAGAAATTTGCCATGGACAAATATAAAACCACAAGTTGATATGATCACCTTTCCCGATGGAAAACGCATCATTTTGCTCTCTGAAGGGCGTTTGTTAAACCTCGGGAATGCGACTGGGCATCCTTCTTTTGTCATGTCAGCCTCGTTTACTAATCAAGTTTTAGCGCAAATTGAACTTTTTACCCGTGCAGAACACTATACAAATGAAGTCACTGTTTTGCCTAAACATCTTGATGAAAAAGTTGCACGTCTACATCTTGATCGGTTAGGAATAAAATTAAGTGTTTTATCAGAAGAACAAGCCGCCTATATTGGAGTCTCACCACAAGGACCTTATAAACCAAACCATTACCGTTACTAATACGTTTCCTTGGGTTAAAAAAGGGAAAGATGCCGTGCCTAGCTTTGGTGACTATAACCCCAAAGAAAAAGCTCAAAAAGAGATCCGAATCTATACGTATATATTTTGCCTTTTTTTCTTTTTTTCTCCAACATGCGCTGTTGCTCAGTCATTGGAAGGTTATTTACCATTTTTCTTCACTTTTCCAAATAGTCCATGGCTGCTTTTAGCGCTGTGTGGAGGAATTTCTTGTGCTTCACTTCTCTCGTGCATAGCTGTTACCGTGCGTGCAAAAAAAACTGCACAGAAGCCTTTGAAGATACTTCAGGCAAATTTTTCTGAAAAACTTAAATATTATGAATGGCTTCTGAAAGAAACCGAGCAATTCCTTCTTATTTGGGAAAATCCAACAACCTTACCCCGTGTTGTTGGTGCTCTTTCTGCATTGCAAAAAATAGGAATCGATCAGAAAGATTTTCAGCGTTTTGAGCTCTGGGTTGAAGAAAATTCTCTGCGAGAACTTGATTATGCATTGACTCAACTACGTTGTAAATGTCACCCTTTTGATCTTTCTATCACCACCACAAACAATGTACTGCTACAAGTTACAGGAGTCATCGCAGGAACAGTCGCTATTGCTCGTTTTCAAGATATCTCAAAACAACAGAGTGAAAATGCTCGTTTACAGAAAGATATAGCCCGCCTTCTTACTGAACTGAGAATGCAGCGTAATCTTCTTGATCTTATTCAAGAGCCCGTATGGATAAAAGATTGTGAAGGAAAAGTTTGTTTTATCAATCGCGCCTTTAGAGAAATGACAGACTTTCCTGAAGACAGTGATGACGTGGGGGATCTTTTCAATGAAAATACACAACGCAAAACAGATGAAACAGAAACAATTTTTCAAGAACATGTTCATACGGTTATTGGTGGAGAACGGCACCGTTTTCATCTCACACGTATTACAACAGCTGAAGGAATGGCAGCTTTTGCACGTGATGACAGCGCATATGAAAATCTTGCTCATGAATTAAGATATGTTCTTCAAAGCCATTGTGAAACACTTGACCAAATTTCAACAGCTGTAGCCATTTTTGATACAAACCAAAAATTAAAATTCTGTAATCATGCTTTCAAAATTTTATGGCCGTTGGAGAGTTCTTTTTTAGAAAGTGAACCAAGCCATACATTGTTTCTTGAACGTTTACGTGAAAAGGGGCTCATTGCTGAACACCCTGATTGGCGCGCATGGAAAGAAGAACTTTTAAAAGCCTATTGGCAAACAGAATCAAACCAACAAATTTGGAATCTTCCAGATGGGCGTACGGTGCGTGTTGTCTCGAACCCTCATCCACAAGGAGGTGTCACTTGGCTTTACGAAAACCTTACAGAAAAAATTGATCTTGAGCGCCGTTATAATACACTTATTAAAATACAAGGTGAAACACTTGATAAACTTTCTGAAGGCGTGGTCGTTTTTGGTACTGATGGACGCCTTCGCTTATCGAATCCTGCCTTGTCGAAATTGTGGTCTCTTCCTTATAATTTACTGGTAGAAGGAACCCATATTACACAGTTACAAAGCCATTGTTCAGCCTTAACCTTGGGGACAGAATGGGATCAGTTTACCAAGTTCATTACCGGTTTTGCTGAAAAACGTGAAACATTTTCAGGTCGTATAGATCTTAAAAATGATATGATTATTGACTATACTCTGGTCCCTCTTCCTAATGGACAAACGATGCTTACTTTTGTGAATGTTACGGATACTGTCCATGTTGCTCGTGCTCTTCAAGAAAAAAATGAAGCATTAGAAAGTGCTGATCGTTTGCGTAATGAATTTGTCCAACATGTTTCTTATGAATTGCGCACACCTCTCACAAATATTATTGGATTTTCCGATATTTTACGTGATCAAATTTTCGGCTCTATCAATGAACGTCAACAAGAATATCTTGAACACATTCATTCAGAATCAGGAACTCTTTTAAATATTGTTAACGATATTCTTGATCTTGCTACCCTTGATGCAGGCATTATGGAGTTGGACATAAAATCGGTTAACATTGCCGATGCTATGATACAAGCAGTAGCACGCGTAGAAGATCGCCTTAATGAACGTCATATTACGCTTTTACAACAAATTTCCCCTTCCTTAAATTCTATTTCTGCTGATGAAAAACGCTTGCATCAAATTTTTGTGAATGTACTGAGCAATGCTATTAATTTTGCAACGGAGGCGAGTACTATTGAATTTTGCGTCGATGAACAAGATGATAACATTGTCTTTAGCGTTCACAATCAGGGCTCTGACATCCCAGAAGACGTCCTTGATCGTATTTTTAAACGTTTTTCTTCCCATTCACACCATGGTGGGCGTGCGGGAGCGGGTCTTGGCCTTTCCCTTGTGAAAAGTTTCGTTGAACTACACGGTGGACATGTTGAAATTCTTACCGGTTCTGGAAAAGGAACAACAGTTAAATGTTTTTTCCCACTCTCCAAAGGAGATAAGATTTTTTAATTTTAACTTTTATGATAACAAAAAATTTTCATCCATTTCATGGAACTTTTAATGAATTTTAGTTTTTTTCTTGAAAATGAAGAGGCAACAAAGCTTTTTGCACAAAATTTAGCTCTTTCTTTAAAGCCAGGAGATCTTGTAACGCTGCAAGGGGATCTTGGAACTGGAAAGTCAACCATTGCACGTACAATCATCCAAACACTTGCAAACGATAACACTATGGATGTTCCAAGCCCTACTTTTACTCTTGTTCAAAGCTATCAACTTCCAAAGTTTGAAATTATTCATGCTGATCTTTATCGCCTTTCTATGGCAGAAGAAATTGATGAATTAGGGCTTCATGAAGCTCGTGAGAAAAATATTTTACTTGTTGAATGGCCAGAAAGAAATACAGCTCTTTTAGAGCTTGCCACTTTTGCACTCACCTTACACTATAAAGAACATGGGCGTCATGTAACAGTTAAATCAGCACAACATTCCATTGAGTGTTTGCAACAGTCTTTACAATTCGTACATTTAAAAAAAACATCGACATGAACATCATCATTTTAATTTATAATACCTCAGTACGTACCTATGAAATTTGAGATGATGAACAACATAAAGAAGGCTTCATGGAGGCACCAACCATGGAAGATGAAACGAAGTGCTGACTCTTTCATATAACAATGACATAAATTGCAAAGGACAGCCGTTAATTTATAGGAATTCATCAATTTATTTTAGAGAATCTGATACCTACAATTTTGATTCTAGAGAATAGTATAAGAGAATTTTAAATTGAAGTGGTAACCCTTTAGAAGAGCATTCTATAACCTGTAGTGAATTGCTTGTTTCTTTCTGCTTAAAAATTGTGAGCTTCAGAAAAGTAATTTGCAAAGTTTTTGCTTAAAATCTCCTTTTATGTGTTGAAAGCACTATCTATCTCAATAGTCTTATCTAAGAAAAAATACCTTTATGAAATTATCATTCACCCAATATTTTTTAACACGCATATAAGGAAAGAATTGCCTATATTCTTCATACAAAGCAATTTTTTATAAAAATGGTCAATTGAATCATGCATAAAAGCACGAATTCTTAAATTCATTTAAAATTTTGATTTTTATTGTCTTTTCATTATAATATAATGCAAAAAAGAATATTTTAAAAAAGTCAAAAGGAGAGACAAAACTTCTCTCCTTTATAGTGATTATATGTGGAATTAACTAAGCCCATCTTTTATCCATTCAGAAAGACGTCCTTTAGAGGTAGCGCCAACCATATTCGATGAAATATTTCCATTTTTAAACATTAATAATGTAGGGATAGAACGTACTCCGTATTGGGTAGCCAGTTCCGGATTTTCATCAATATTTACCTTAGCAATTTTAACTTGATTTTGCATTTCTATTGAAATTTCATCCAAAATTGGAGCAATCACTTTGCAAGGGCCACACCATTCTGCCCAAAAATCAACCACAACAGGGGTGGAAGAGGTTAGAACTTCACTTTCGAAATTGTCCTTATCAACTTTTATACACGTCATTGATTTATCCTTTATATTCACTTTTTATAGATTGGTATAATAACAATTCATATCAAGTTATTGCAAAGATAAATTATTAAAGGACTTTTTTACACTAGAGATTGTGCATTGTGTTTGTTTGGGCGATTTTATGAAAGTAAATAAAGTGTAAAGATGATTTGCAAGGAAAAGAGTAGCTTATAAAGCAACTTCACTAAGAAATGCCTCAAGTTTTTCTGGAGGAAGTTTAAAAATTTTGGCTTCTTTACTGTAGATAAGCAGAGCCTGGATATCTTTATCGGGATGAATAGCTTGCAACAATTTTCGGTAAAGAGCCATTTGCAACCAGTGATGGGAAGCAATAGCAGCTTCATTTTCTGGTGGGGTTCCTGTTTTAAAATCGGCAAAGATAATGCTGTTTTGCGTGATGTAAAGACGGTCAATTTGACCAGAAATTGCTTGTTCTTTTCCACGAATTTTCACAATACCCATTAAGGAGACCTCAGCACGTGAATGCTCAGAGAAAAGGGGCTTGAGGTAAACATGATCTAATATTTTCCAAACATGGCGAAGAGCATCTTCTCTTTGGCTTTCATCCCAATGAGAGGCTTTGATATTGAGATAGTTTCGAGCATAATCTCGACGTTTTTGTGGGGGACAATTGGGTAAGTATTGTAACAATCGGTGAACGAGATTACCATATTCAATGGAAAAAGCCCTGTTGGTATTTTTTTCTCCCAAAACAGGCGAGACGCTATGATATTTTGAATTAGAAGAAATATCGGTATCAGCCTCAATGGAAAGACTAGCAACAGAGGGTCTCAACGGTTTTGGTAGCACTGGTTCTTCTGGTATTTTATGGGAGAAAAAAGCAGGTAAAGGTGGTAAGGTTTGGCATTCAGCACAAGGGACTTTTGAGTTTATAGAAGCAGAAGAAGCAGGTGTAATGCAATAACGCAAAGCTGCAATATCTTCCGAAGAATCTTTTATAGCAAGGGCATGCGGTTCGAGGGCTTTTTTTACGAGTTGTAACCATGTATGAGATGGCGTTTTCGGGCCTTTATATCCACAAATAAACAAGCGATCTTCAGCACGTGTCATTCCTACATAAAGAAGACGCCTATATTCTTCTTCTGCACGCTCTTTTAAATATGAAATTGCTTGTTTAGAGAGTTTTGTATCAAACTTTTCATTGGGATGCCAAATAAAGGCTTGTTTTCCATTCCATTGTGCATTGTTTAAAGGAACTTTAAGCAAGTGAGGCGCATGCTGAGGATGCCAAATCGCACTACCTGGATCGACTAAAAACACAACAGCAGCCTCTAGTCCTTTTGCAGCATGAACAGTCATGATGCGAATTTCTTCATTACTTTGTTCAAATTCACGTTTAATTTCTGGTTCGCTTGCACTTAATGTTTCTAAAAAAGCTTGTAATCCTGGTAATCCTGTTTTTTGAATAGTGAGCGTATAATCCATAAAAGCATCGAGCACATCATTTGCTTCAGATCCTAAACGAGACAGAATTTTTTGTCTTCCCTTATCATTATTCAAAATATGGCTATAAAACTCGAAAACCGGTATTTTATCCACTAAAGCGCGATAATGGTTTAGCTTTTCAAAAGCATCTTTAAAAGATGCCTGCGATGATGTATGCGCACACAGACTTTGCCAAAGAGAGCCGGTGCGGTGTGCAGCAAGCTGATAGAGTTCCTCTTCACTAAGAGCAAAAAGTGGGCTTTTTAAAACACAAGCAAGAGAAAGATCATCTTGTGGCTGTAAAACAAAACGCGCAAGCGCCATTAAATCACGGATACTAATATGTTTGGTAAGCTGTAAACGATCAGCTCCTGCTACGGGAATATTACGGTGTTTAAGAGCACGGGAAAGAGCTGAGACAAATTGATCACGTTTACGGACCAAGATCATAATATCACTTGCACGTATTAAGCGTCCTTTTGCTGGAAGCATTTCGCCTTTTTGTAACCAGTCGGCAATCGTTTCAGCAATTTTTTCTGCTAAACGCACTTCAGGTGTATCTAAATGATTAACAGTTGTATGCCAATCTTGAGGAAAGTCACTCGTTTCTTTGGAAATGGCATCCCATATAACAACTTCACCGGGACTATGAATACGAATAGCTTCATGCACCGTTTTTGTATTTTCTGCCGAAAGTCCTTTATAGTTTTCTGGTGTTTCAAAAACAAGATCAACACTTTTAAGAACATCTGCTGTAGAGCGAAAAGAATAATGCAGTTGTATTTTTTCAAATTGCTGATTTGTTTGCTGCACTTTTTTTTGAATAATTCGTCCATTTGCAGCAAAATTTTCTGGAGCAGCGCCTTGAAAAGAATAAATAGATTGCTTTTCATCTCCAACAGCAAAAAGAGTGCGTATGTTTGTTCGTTGGCTATACCCTGAAAAAAATTCCTGTGCCAACAGTTGAATAATTTGCCATTGCTCAGGGTTGGTGTCTTGTGCTTCATCAAGTAGAATATGATCAAGTCCCTGATCAAGTTTATAGTGCACCCATTGGCTTGCACCTTTGCGCTGTAACAAATGAAGTGTACGCTCAATAAGATCATCAAAGTCTAAGAAGCCATTGGACTTTTTTAGATTCTTATAAATTTTGAGATAAATAGCACAAAGCTGAAAAGCAGCCATATTGAGAGTGGCAACCTTTGCGCATTGATATTTTTCTAAAAGAACAGAAAGCTTGTTTTGTTTATCTTCAAGCATTTGTTGAATAAAAGGCCAAATTTCGTCTGATTTTTTACGAGATAAATTTGAAAAATTACGCGGCTCACCTTTGATTGTAAAATAAATATCAGAAATAATATTGAGAATATTTTTCTCATCATGCACCTTTTCTAATTGGGAAAGTTTTTCCACCATATCCTTAAAGCTTTGACTACCATTGATTTCACAATGCTTAAGAGCATAAAGAGGAAGGCGCGCTGTTTGTTTAATTTGTTCCAGCAGATATTGATTTGTTTCATTGGGCGCTAAGTTAAAAAGCGCGCGCAATTTTTCTTCTCCATTTTCAGATAAAAGAGAAGATAAAAAATCAGACAATTTATGTTGCTTTTCAACTGCTTCATAGAGCAATTGGTTAAAAGTATGTTCGCTAATAACTTGAAGTAACTGTTGCAAAGCAGGTTGTACATCACGACGGGCTAAAAGTTGACGACGGGATTCTTGTCGTAATTTTTTTCGACCGATATCATCGGGAAGTTCAAAATGCCCTGCAATATTGGCTTCTAACATAAATTGATGTAAGAGAGCTTCACAAAAAGCATGAATCGTTTGAATTTTTAAGCCACCAGGCGTTTCGAGAGCACGCGCGAAGAGTTGTCGTGCATAAGTTAGTTTTTGCGCATTAACAGGCTTTTTTTCAAACCGTGTTAAGGTTTCTTGCAGCTGTGCATCATCGAGCTCATTCCAACTGGAAAGCGTGCGAAAAATTCGCGATTGCATAACAGCAGCAGCAGCTCTTGTATAAGTAAGGCATAAAATACGTGCTGGAGGCGTACCGTTTAAAAGCAAACGGATAACACGTTCACTTAAAACGTGGGTTTTTCCAGATCCAGCATTTGCAGAAACCCACACGTTTTTTTGGGGATGTGTTGCTGTTGCTTGTGCATCAAGAGCGGCTTCAGGAATAGAAAAAAACGTCATGATTACTCTTCTTTATGAAAACCACTTGACCATTCCCACAACCGAGCCAAATGGTCGTAGTCACCTTCATATCGTTTTGACATAGGGACAGCATGTGAGAGATAACCTTGTTGTGGATTTTGATAATAAGTTATGAGTGCGATAAGATTTTCCCATGCATTGTCAGCAAGATCAACAGCACTTAGATGAGTTTTTCCGTCTTTTTTCTTTAAAAGAATTGATTGGGATTTAATTTCACCTTTTTTGTTAAGAGGAATGTAAAATAAATTTGAGGGGGTAAAATCTTGAAAATCTGGGAAGCCCCCTTGTATGAGTAAAGCTGTTTCTAAAGCCAATTGCGGAAATAATAATTCACGAACTTGTTTTGATGAAGGAGGGGTTCCGGTTTTGAAATCTAGAATTTCAACCGTTTTATCTGGCAAAACATCAAGACGATCAGCACGTCCTGAAAGGGTTACTCCTGTTGTTCCTATAGGAATTTTTTGTGATACCACTTCCGAATATCGCTCTCGCAGTCCTAAACTTTGTTCCCATTGAATAAAGCGTGGAGCAAGGTTTTCAAAACTATTCCACCAAATTACTTCAATATCGGGTGGAAAATTGAATTTATCAAACTCTTTACGCCCAATAGCAAGCAGTACATTGAGTGCATTTGCAGCATTTGGATTTTTCATTTGTGTGCAAAAAGCTGCAAGAATAGCGTGATAAAGTGTTCCTCGTTCTGAAGCGCTAGGATCATGAATAAGTTCTTTAAGTGGTTTGAGCCTTAAGATTTTTTTAGCATAAATAGCATAGGGATCATATCGCAATGTTTCTATTTCAGTAACTGAAAAATGACGCGGGCGTATATCAAGAGGCGGAGCAGGGCAAGGACGTTCCACCTCAGAAGTTATGCTTGTATGATCAAGCATCTTTGCCCAATGGCGTAGTATTTCACCTCGTTCACGGATTTGTTCCCAAACCTGTTTTCCTACAACTGTTTCCATGCGTTGTAGCCAGCGTGAAGGAATGGAAGGCGTATGATTAACGCGCAATGCGCGACTCATCACCACTTTTTCCATTCCCATCGCCCATTGAAAATCATGCGCAGAAATACCAATACGCTGCTCTGGTGGTTCCAGAGTTAACATCATTTTCATCGGTCGCGATAAAAAAGCATCATTTCGGGTTGATATCGGCCATGACCCTTCATTAAGACCGCCGATGACCACTGTATCAACCGTTTGCAAACGCGATTCCAAAGTACCCCAGATGAATAAACGTGGATGTCCTCCAGGCGAAGGTGCGACGGAACGGGTTGCTATTATGGCAGAAAACATAGCGGGCCATTCACAAAGATGAAATGTTAATCCTGATTGATCACTGACCAATTCACGCAAAAAATTTGATAAGGCTTGTCCTGCTTCATGTTGATAAAGATGTGCAAGAGAATTATCCTCATTGCGACCAAAATTTTCAAAAACCTCAACAGTTGCTATTGCAGCCTCATTGATGGTGCATTCTTTCTCTTGTTTCATAAGAGATGTTAAAGGTTCAACAGCTTTTTTCAAAAGATGACAAAGGAGACGTGCTTCTTCACATTTCTGCTGATCAAGGGTGTTGACTTCAGAACTATTATGAAAGGATGTATCAATCCATTTTTCGAGAAATTGATCACACTCGCAAAGATTGATGCGCCCTGTATTCCCTCGAAGAACAAAAAGTTCAAAATTTTCTGCCATTTCCCGTAAACAATGACGGTTTTGTTGGAGTGTTGTAAGGGGATGTTTAAGAAGAGAAAGAAAAGCAATGGGATCATCAGCTTGCAATACATTTTCTAAAATAAGTCGTAAGAGAGTTACAGGCAATGTTTGTGCAAGTGGTATTCCGCCTGAATCATTTGCTTCAATTCCAAATCGCTGTAATTCCACAGCAACACGGCGTGCTAAATTACGGTCATTTGTAATAAGGGCTGCAGTTTTTTTGGGTTCTTCAATAGCTTTGCGTAAGGTAACAGCTATCGCAAGAGCTTCTTCACGTTCATTTATAGCTTCAATAAATGACCAATCTGCACAAAGATTTTCATAATCGTTACGGACAATTTGTACCCATTTGTCTGTTGTAGAAGCTGGTCGAAGTGCTTCTGATAAAAGAGCCATTCGTTTTTTCTTTATGCTACTCTGTTGGCCAATTTCGCAAACATGATGACGTTGACACTCCATGAGAGTTAGAAGTTTTTTTAAATGATATTGAGGATGGCTAAAAACATTTTCTGCAGGATCAAAAAAATCACAAGCTGTTTTTTCTTTATTGCTTGTGCTTAGTGCATTCCATTGTTCTTCATCCATATGAAGATCAAGACCAGGAAGAACAACAGCCCCTTTGGGCAGAGAAGATATAACCTTTAAAAGATGAGAAACTGCGGGCATAGAACCTGACACACCAGCTGCAATGATCGGTTTATCAGGCTGCATGCATCGCAAAGTCTCTGCATGCATTGTGAGTACTTGATTACGCCATTCAGCGGGATTACTTCGTTGTTTTTCTTTCAAGATTTTTGGCCAATTTTGCGTAACAATAGTCAAGAAATCGAGCGTTATTTGCCACCATTCAGCGACCATATCAGGTGCAATATTTTTAAGTTCTGACCAATCTGCTCCTTCTGCTTCAATTTCGTCCATCAAATGTGCTAAATCTTGCGCAAGCCAAATCGCATCAGCACTATGAGCCGGAATAAGTACATCTTCTGTACCAAACATGGCACGCAGATGCGCAGGCAAATTTTCACGCCATGGACGGATAAGGCGCGCTAAAAGTAAAAGACGTTCGCTTTCTCCAATAGGTGGATCGAGAGCGCTGGTATGATTTTCAACAAAAAGAAAACTGTCTTCATCGACATCTCCTAGAGCACGAATGGTTGGCAAAAATGTTGATTGTGTATCACTTCTTTCAACAAAGGCTAAACGCAAAGCGCGAGCAGCACGACGTGTCGGAACATAAATAAGGCTATCGGCAAGGGCAGTTTGAATGTCTCCACTTGAAGCGAAATTATCAATAAGGCTACCAGAAAGTAGTGCATCAACAAAGTGAGGCAAAAAAGCAGTTCCCGGAGAAATAGAAAAGACATGCGGTTTATAGGTCATATGATCTCATATTTGGGATAACAAATTTCAGCTTATTGATTATTTGTATTATTTTGACTGTATACAATATTTATACAAGGAAAAACTGAAAAGCTATGTTTATAAAGCAGATTTTTTAGTTTAGATTTAAAAAATATCGAAATAAATTATATGTCTTAAGTCATCGCGAAAAAATATATAAAATTTTTCTGATATTTTTCAACGTAGAATTGGCTACAGTTTATTCTCTAACTCAAATAGGTAATATAAAAATAAATATTAAAGTTTTAAAAGGTTCTAGAGGTACCAGTGCACTGTAACTCTTTTAATAATAAATAAATTTACCGTATTTTTTATACAGTTCAATCTAAAAATATCCTTTACATACTCCATCACTTTCAGAAAAAAATAGATATCATGATATTGCAAAACTTAAAAAATCAGTTTCATAAATAATATTTTAGAATCCCATAAAAAGCTTGGAAAAAAATAATAATATTTCCACATTTCACAGCGAAAACAGATTACTTTGAGGGAGAGAGTTTTGCGAAAGTTTATCGTGCAAGCCTCTATCTTGCTAGGATTACATCCCTTATGCAAAATAGAATGCCCAAAAATATCATTATGTTGCAATTTTATATGTTTGTTTTTAAAGGGACATTTTTCATTGTACTTGATCTTACCTCGTCATGTCATCCCGTAAATAATATAAATGAATAGTATAACGTAAACTTCCGTGAATGGGATAAGATACATCACACACCACCATCATTACATCATAACGCTATAACCACCATCATCATTTTTACCCTCACCCAATATTTTGAAAGCTCTTGGCTATAGAGAAGATCTATAAGAGGTATTGTATTTCTTGCTTCAAGTGTTTTACGCACACACCAATCCTACTTATGATTTTTAAACAAATGATTTTGATTGTTCCCATATAAAAAACGATAAATTATCATTATAAATCAAATTATTGTAGAAAATATTTTTCTTTATTTTAAGAGCGTACTTGATAATCTTTAAAAGCAGAAAATTTTATTTTAGGAGCTCTTTCTGCCTCATAATTCAATGAAAAATGGTTCTCCGCTAAAAAAACTGGATCACCTTCTAAATCATACGCAATAGCAGAGCGGTGATTGCTGAGAAACTTTTGCAACTCATCTTTGCTCTGCGCTGAAATCCAACGGCATAAATTAAAGCGCGCAGACTCAAAATTCACTGGCAAAGAATATTCTATTTTTAATCGTTCTTTTAAGACATCAATTTGCAAAGCACCAATAACACCAATGAGAGAAGGCGACCCATCATCAGGAATAAACAATTGTACAACCCCTTCTTCAGCCATTTGTTGCAAAGCTTCTTTGAGCTTTTTTGCTTTCATTGGATCGCCTAAACAAACACGACGCAAAATCTCTGGTGCAAAATTTGGTACTCCCTTAAAGAGGATATATTCTCCTTCAGTCAAAGTATCGCCGATACGCAATGTTCCATGATTAGGGATCCCTACGATATCACCAGCATAGGCTTGATCAGCAATTTGGCGCGAACGCGCAAAGAAAAATTGTGGAGCCGAAAGTGTCATCGGTTTTCCTGTTCGAACCAACTTTGTTTTCATACCACGTTCAAGCGTTCCCGAACATACCCGAAAAAATGCAATACGATCACGATGATTAGGGTCCATATTCGCTTGAATTTTAAAAACAAATCCCGTCATTTTAGGTTCAGTTGCTATGACATTGCGCTGATCTGCACTTTGATCACGAGGACTTTGACCAAAATCTATAAGCGCATTGATCAAATCACGAACACCAAAATTTCGCAAAGCTGAACCAAAATAAACCGGTGTCATATGACCTTCACGGAAAGCTTGCAGATCAAAATTCTTGCAAACACTTTGAGCAAGTTCTACCCCTTCAATAAAAGTTGAACGTTGATATTCAGGGAGTAAATGGACAACCTCTCTGGGATTTGAAACTATCTGCTGTATTATCTCATCATCTTTTTGACGAAAACGATTATGATGAAGGTCATAGGTACCAACAAAATCTTTACCCGACCCAATTGGCCATGTTATAGGCGCGGTATCAAGAGCAAGCTTTTCTTCAATTTCATCTAAAAGCTCTATAGGATCACGTGCCTCACGATCCATTTTATTGATAAACGTAACAATAGGAATATCCCGCATCCGACACACTTCAAACAATTTTAATGTTCTAGGCTCAATCCCGCGGGCCCCATCCAATACCATGATAGCACTATCAACAGCTGTGAGAGTGCGATACGTATCATCCGCAAAGTCCTCATGTCCTGGGGTATCTAGGAGATTAAAAATATGATTTTCATATTCAAACGTCATCACCGAAGTCACAACGGAAATACCACGATCACGCTCAATATTCATCCAATCAGAACGGGTTTGAATACGATCTTTTTTGGCTTTTACTTCTCCTGCAAGTTGAATAGCACCACCAAACAATAAAAGCTTTTCTGTTAATGTTGTTTTCCCCGCATCTGGGTGAGCAATAATTGCAAATGTACGGCGTCGCTTTACTTCCTGCACTCTTCGTTCCATTATTCCTCCGTCGGCCGTGCAAGTGTTTCAGCAATCAGTGCACGCATTTCATTAATCCCATAAAGCGCTATAAATGATCCCCATCGTGGACCTCGCTCTTGTCCAAGAAGGACTTCATACAACATTTGAAAAAAAACATTAGAAACACCAGGCCCACCTTCAGGGCTTTTTTTGCTATGATCTTGATAGCGTTCCGTTAATCGTGCAACATCAAGAAGCATATTTTGTAATATGTTGCCATCAATAGTTTCAGGTAAATGAGCTAATTTTTCCTCAATTTGTGCTAATGTTTCTCGTTCGCTATCATCTGGTATACGAAATTTCTTGTTTGGTTTAACAAAAACATCAAAATATTTAATAGCAAACTTCACCAATTGATCAAGTTCTGGATAAGTTTGTGCATTTGCTCCTTTAGCGTAACGAGAAATAAAACCCCAAAGAACTTCTGCATTCTCCGCATTTGAAGCACTTACCAAATTTAAAAGCATCGCAAAGGATACAGGCAAATCAACCTGCGGCGGACAACCATTATGAATATGCCATACAGGATTATTCAGACGCTCTTTCCATTCTTGGCGACCATAGGCTGAAAGATGCGCATAGTATTCATCAACCGCTTTAGGAATGACATCAAAATAAAGCCTTTTTGCTGTTTTAGGCTTTGAAAACATATAAAGCCCTAAACTCTCTGTTGGAGCATAAGTAAGCCATTCATCAATGGTTAAGCCATTTCCCTTGGATTTGGAAATTTTCTGCCCTTTCTCATCTAAAAAGAGCTCATAGTTGAATCCTTCTGGGGGTTTTCCACCTAATACTTTACAAATTTTAGAAGAAAGATTTGTGGAATCGATAAGGTCTTTTCCGGCCATTTCATAATCAATGCTAAGTGCTGTCCAACGCATTGCCCAATCTACCTTCCACTGACACTTAACTTTGCCCCCCGTAACCTCTGTTTCTATGGTTTCTCCTGTTTCTGGCTCAATATAAGTGACTGTACCTTTTTCAACATTACGCGCAATCATCGGTACCTGTAATACTTTTCCAGAAAAGGGAGAAATCGGTAGAAAGAGTGAATAGGTCGCTTGCCGTTCTTCACCTAATGTTGGTAAAATAATTGCCATAACCTTGTCATAACAGGCAAGGATTTTCAAAAGTGTTTCATCAAAACGACCAGAATTGTAATAATCCGTAGCACTTGCAAATTCATAATCAAAACCAAAACGATCAAGGAAAGCCCGTAACCGCGCATTATTCGCTGCCCCAAAAGAAGGATAATCATCTCCAAAAGGGTCGGGTACACGACTCAACGGTTGACCAAGATAATGTTCCATCCTTTCGCGATCAGGCACATTCTCAGGAACCTTGCGCAAACCATCCATATCATCAGAAAAACAAAGTAATTTTGTTTTTACTTTATTCTCCGTGAGAATATGAAATGCATGACGCACCATGGTTGTACGTGCAACTTCCCCAAAAGTTCCAATATGCGGTAAACCAGAAGGGCCATAACCTGTTTCAAATATCACACTGTCTGGATAACCCGTTTTTTCATACCGTTTGATAATCTTACGTGCTTCTTCAAATGGCCAAGTTCTCGATTGAGAAGCTGCATCTTTTAATTCAGGCGTAAGGTTGAGGGTATCACACTGATCACACATCATTATTTATCCTAAAAATTACACTCTTTTAAAATAGGGTGTATGGTTCTTGAATTTATTCGTCAATAATAGCAAGCAAAAAGATGAAAATTTCTTTATACTCTTAAGTCACAATACAAAAACCGCCCTCGTTATAAACATGTTTTGTTCTGATAAAAATCAAAAACATTCAATATTATAAAGCAAAACTGACTTGTTTTGATTATCGAAGCCTTCATTGCTATTATTATCATGGGTTTTGCTTATTATATTTATTAGCGCAGAAGATAAGCTTCTAGTATTGAACGAAAGAACGGTAAAAACCAACAGAAAAATGCTTAAACTAGGCATTTCATACAAAAGCACTAATCCATATTACACTTGTCACCGTAATTTTCTATTTCTTTTCTTTATCACCTTGATGACGCATTGCTAATGTACGCAAACGTAGAGCATTTAATTTAATAAAACCAGTTGCATCTCTTTGATCATAAACACCTTGATCATCCTCGAAAGTTACCAACTCACTAGAATAAAGTGATTTTTTACTTTGGCGCCCTTCAATAATTACATTCCCCTTATAAAGCTTTAACGTGACTTCACCTTCAACATGTTCTTGAGATAAATCAATAGCTGCCTGCAACATCTTACGTTCCGGCGAAAACCAAAATCCATAATAAATGAGTTCTGCATAACGTGGCATCAATTCATCTTTCAAATGAGCTGCGCCACGATCTAACGTTAAAGATTCTATCGCTCTGTGAGCCGTCAAAAGAATGGTTCCACCTGGTGTTTCATAAATACCCCGCGATTTCATACCCACAAAGCGATTTTCTACCAAATCTAACCGACCAATACCATTATCGCGCCCATAATGATTTAATTCTGCAAGTAAAGTTGCAGGAGATAAATTTTTTCCATTGATTGAAACAGCATCGCCTTTTTTAAAGCCAAGAGTAATTCTGGTTGCTTGATCTGGAGCATCTTCCGGCGAAAGAGTACGCATATGGACATATTCAGGAGCAGGAAGTGCTGGATCTTCTAAAATCTTTCCTTCTGATGAAGAATGCAATAAATTTGCATCCACTGAAAAAGGCGCTTCACCTTGCTTATCCTTTTCTACAGGAATTTGATGAATACGAGCAAATTCAAAGAGATCTGTCCGACTCTTAAAATCCCAATCACGCCATGGAGCAATAATCTTTATATCAGGATTAAGCGCATAAGCGGAAAGCTCAAAGCGTACCTGATCATTGCCTTTTCCTGTCGCCCCATGAGCAATCGCATCAGCCCCTGTTTCCTTAGCAATTTCAATAAGGCGTTTTGAAATAAGTGGACGTGCAATTGATGTTCCTAAAAGATAAGTCCCCTCATAAATGGTATTGGCTCGAAACATCGGAAAAACAAAATCACGCACAAATTCTTCACGCAAATCTTCAATATAAATTTCTTTAACACCTAGCATTTCAGCTTTACGACGAGCAAGTTCCAGCTCTTCCCCCTGCCCCAAATCTGCTGTAAAAGTTACAACTTCAACACCTAGCGTACTTTGCAACCATTTAAGAATAATTGACGTATCCAATCCACCTGAATAAGCCAAAACAACTTTTCTAATATTTTGCCACTTTTTCATTTTAACGTTCTATATGAGCTACTTTTTTTATTTCTACCCAAAAATCAAAACGATACAAGAAATATAAAAATAAATTCTTTTTAAGCAACATTAAAAAGACGTAAAAAGCGTAAATAAAGGTGCCTCAAAGTATAAATAGTGAACACTGCTTAAAAATAAAAGGAGATTTACGTGTCATTTCTACCGGAGTGGTCTATTGTTGTACAATTTGCTTTAGCATCGTTGATTTTAGCACTTATTCCAGGACAAGATATGATGCTTTCTGTAGGACGAACCATTACACAAAGCAAAAAAGCTGGAATTATGTGCGCCTTGGGTAGTGCAACAGGGTTTGCCATTCAGGTTACCGCTGTAGCACTTGGCTTATCAGCGCTTATTTTTGCTGCACCACATACTTTTGTTCTTCTGAAAATTGTTGGCGCCTTTTATCTTTTATGGTTTTCCTTTCAAGCGTTACGGAGAAACCCCACTTTTTCCTTTGAACAGACATCTTCTAAATCTCAAAGCGCTAAACGTAACTATCTTGCTGGTATTGGAATTAATCTTCTCAATCCTAAAGTTATACTCTTTAACGCGACATTCTTACCACAATTTATCAATGCGAATGATCCTATGGCAACACAAAAATTGCTCTTTTTAGGACTCTCTTATATTCCTATTTCTTTCCCCATTACAATTGCAATCGTTTTTACAGCGCATAAACTTACCAAAACTCTCAAAAAGAACCCTCTTTATATTCGCTTTCTCGACTGGCTTATTGCTGGTACTTTTACCAGCTTTGCCCTCCATCTCCTTATCGTTACAAAACATTGATTTATATGTGTAATGTATCGCTTTTAATTTAAATAAAAAAACAAATATTATAAGATTTTTTCATTTCAAACCCGTTTATGTTGAATAAAATAATACCTTTCCTTTGTACATCACAAGCGAAGCTGGAGTTTTCGTATGGATAAAAACTGTCTAAGAAAAGAATAAAAATACCTCTTATGAACCATCTTAAGTGCCAAAAGCTGTTTACAACATTGGGAGCTAAAAAATAGAATGGTGGTATCAACTTACACCTTTATTAAACATAAAGGTGTAGGAGTATAGTACATTTCACAGAGCCTTTTTGTTATACTCTTCACAGGCATTGTCGTGATATAAAGAGTGCACTCAGAGATACCTAAAAAACATATCAATGGACAACACAATGGTATTTATATTTTAGATCCTCTGTTGTGCTTGTGAAGCGTGATCTTATTAAAGAACGTAATAAACAAAAGCATGAGGCAGTGCACCATCTCCACTTTTTAAAAGATATTACCGTAGATGCTTTTAAAAGACATAAAACCGAATTAAAGAGTATGATAATAAGGTAGAAATTAGTTACAATCCTTAAGACCTCATATTCCCTCTAAATTAGGCTTCCTTCTTATTTCAGAGATTATGCAAACAGACTATAGACAATATCTTACCCCATTTAGCATATAAAAGCTGAGACTGTTCGTCTAGCACTTATCTATCTTAATCTCTGTCTCACACATGCTATTATATGATGATTTACTGAAAAAAAGCATAGGCATCGATATCGCTGAAAATTGCGTTAACTAATGACCAATGGCATTTTCAAGTCGTAACCGTTCAGATTTACGTAAGCGCTCTGAAGCTGATTTAAGCTGTCCACATGCAGCTAAAATATCGCGTCCACGCGGTATCCGAATAGGAGAAGCATAGCCCGCTTGATTAACGACATCAGCAAAACGCTCGATTTGCTCCCAATCAGAACACTGATAATTACTCCCTGGCCACGGATTAAAAGGGATTAAATTAATCTTAGCAGGAATCCCTTTCAATAACTGAATCAATCGCTTAGCATCATCTAAACTATCATTAATATCTTTCAGCATAACATATTCAAATGTGATTCGTTTTGCATTGGAAAGACCAGGATAATTACGGCAAGCCTCCATTAGTAAAGCAAGCGGATATTTTTTATTAATGGGAACAAGCATATCCCTTAGTGTATCGTGTACTGCGTGGAGTGAAATTGCTAACATAACACCAATTTCTTCTCCGGTTCGGATAATTCCAGGAACAACCCCACTAGTTGAAAGCGTAATTCGACGTTTTGATAAAGAAAGGCCATCGCCATCAGAGGCAATCAATAAAGCTTTTTTAACAGCTTCAAAATTATAAAGAGGTTCTCCCATTCCCATCATAACAATATTGGTAATTTTTCGTCCTTCAATGGGAACAATTGCTCCATCAGGGGTATTCTTATCAGGAAAATCACCCAAACAATCACGTGCAACTAATAGTTGTGCTAAAATCTCTTCTGCGGTCAGATTACGAACAAGCATCTGCGTTCCCGTATGGCAAAAAGAGCAGGTTAACGTACACCCTACTTGCGATGAAAGACATAAAGTACCACGTCCTTCTTCAGGGATATAAACCGTTTCAATTTCAACAGGTCTTCCAGCTCCACGTGCAGGAAAACGTAAAAGCCATTTACGTGTACCGTCTTTTGATATTTGTTCTCCAACAATTTCTGGACGCATAATGGAAAAATGACACTTAAGTGTTTCTTGCATTGCTTTAGAAATATTCAGCATCTCATCAAAATTTGAAACACCACGCACATAAAGCCAATGCCAAAGCTGACGCATACGCATACGCGTTTGATGCTCTGGTACACCAACTGTCTTTAAAGCTTGTATCATTTCATCTTGCGACAAACCAATTAAAGAGAGCTTAGAACTCTCCTTCACGACCACATTATCTGTTTTTCGTGCAAAACATGAACCAACTGGTCTAAGGTCATAGGAAATGGCCATTGCTTTCCAATTCACATCACTATTTTAGAAGTTATCGAAACCTTAATGGCACTTTTGAGCTGCGTTTAATGCAGCAGTGACCCCTTTTAAGGAATAAGTGTAGGTGGTATGCGTTCCTCTTTTTGATATCGCTTGCACTGTCATATTGTTTCCAGCACGTATAGCAGAAACAAGCTGCTTTTCTAGCTCTGATGACGCCAACCAAGCTGAGGAATCCTTCGTGAAAAAATTAAAGTCCTTATTTCCAATGGTCACTGTCACTCTCGATCCTTCTTGAAGCGTATAACCAGCCATAAACTGCGGTTCGAACGAAACAGGTGAATGAGAACGCTTGGTAATTAAGAAAAAATTATCACCATGATTAACCGTCGTTGGAAGAGCCTTCAAAGGTACCGATAACACATAGCAAATCGTATTTTGGGGCGATTTATAAGAATAGACCCCCCATGCTTCAAATTGATTTAAACGATTTGGCGTTTGTGCACATGCTGCCCCAGCTGTAACCAGAACCATTACAGATGCAGCAATAACAGTCTTTTCAAACATCTTTATTTAGCTCACTTCTTTAGTCTCTAACAAGATTCTCTTCATTGGAAAAATTCAAAAAAACCTCGATACTCATGTATCACTGTCCTAATTCTTCCAATAAGCAAAATATTTTTACACCAATTAAAATAGATCTCTACGTTTCATTGTGACCTTTTAGGTGTTACCAAAATATAAACTTCTTATTCAATAACCACATTAAAAAATAACATTTTCATTTTATGCTACTCATTTCGTTTTTGTATAAAAAACGATTTCTTTAAGCAATAGAACTTCAAAACGAGATGAAAATACACTACCACTCTGTTAAGAAATAAACTATACTCTTTAATATCACAAGAAATCTGCTGCAAAATTTTGCAAACATACCCTGAGCTCCCCAAAAATTTCACAGCCTTGCGAATATCACTTCTCGACTTCACACATTCAATACATTTATGTTCGTAAATACCTCACCTTTTATCCATTATAGTGCATTCATACTTCGTATTCAACATCGTTCCCATATCGCCTTTTCATAATCTTCAAAATATCTTAAAAAAATAATAGACTATTATCACTACATTGGTCATGAAACATAAAGTACTAGATTTTGTCTCAACAACTACATGTAACTTTGTTTCTTTTGCTCCTATTAACTCTTCCTATATATTTCATCTCCAATTTTTAAGTTCTAAAGTGATTCTAGTAGCTTATAATAGCTTAAACATATTATTTTAAATGTATTAGACAATTCCTTTCTTCCTGTTACCAAAAATGTTTTAAGAATTTTTTGACAAGTTCTCTTATCTTATTTCTCAGTAATTTATAACAAGAAATACAAAACTTTTTTCTATAGAAGTTCTAACATTACCGTTTTTTAAACAACATTTTAATCAATTAAAGACACTTGAATAAATCTTCTTATGCATAAAAACTCTTTCACCCAACCTAAAGGTATAGTTTTCATTCTTACCGTACAAAATTATTTTTTAGTATGAGCTTTATACAACAGCTGACATCTAAATCATACTTAATCACACTTTGCCAGCTTCCAATATTGCTACAGCCCTTGGCATTTGAGACGGTTCATAAGAAGCATTTTTACTCCTTGTCTTATACAGTCTTATCCACACGGCTTTCCTTGATTGGAATCGTGTAAGTGAATGGTTTTGATTGATTCAACATAAATAGGTTCGGCATGAGGGAATCTTATGAACTTCGGATCTCTCATTCAACATGTAAAACAGTAAATTATCTTTATAAATCAATATGTTGACACACACAGGATACAATATCCCCTATTTTCTACTTGAATCTTAATAATATTATCCCTAAGTACCAAAATTTAATTTACTAAAAAATTCAATGCACGAATAAACTTTTCTATTGATTTCTTCCCAACCCTCAGAGGGTGAAGATTTTTAACCCAATTTGGTGTATAAGAAGTTTGGATTCTTGTTGAGTCGAGTTCCCCTTGCCTTTCCACTCATGTGATTCACTTAACTAAAGGCTCTACAGACAAATCCTGCTTAAAAATATTTACCACGCACTCTAAAAGCACTTAATATATCAAGAAGATTTCCAGAATTTATCTCACCACACCTCAAATGATAGTGTTTTTACAGTATAACAGGATAAAAGAATCCATGAACATAATAATTAGGTGCTTTAATATACGAGAACAAGAAAGGACAACTCCTTCGTTTTTGTTGCTTGCTCTTTAAAAAGAAGGTTCACTTAGAAATGATTTTTTTTAAATCTCATGACATAACCTTTTGTTATTAGTCTTAAGATGCAAATTATATTATTTCCTACGCTCTGTGGTGCATACCTCGCAATTTATACGCTCATAATACCTTTTAAGCTGCATTTGATTCTGAAGTTTGAATCAATAAAGCATAAAGCGCATTGGCATTATGCGTATTGCGCAACTTTTGCACAACATCAGCATGGCGCAAAACACGTGCAATCTGAGATAAAGCTTTTAAGTGATCTGCACCAGCATTTTCAGGTGCCAAAAGGAGAAAAACGAGATCTATAGGTTCGTCATCGAGAGCTTCAAAATCAACAGGACTTTCAAGACGTGCAAATATACCAACAATCCGATCAATATCAGGTAATTTCCCATGAGGAATCGCAATACCACCACCCAAACCCGTTGAACCAAGCTTCTCGCGTTGCAAAACAACATCAAAAATTACATGCTCACTAAGACCTGTCAGCTTAGAAGCCTTTTCGGCTAAAATTTGTAGAACTTGTTTTTTCGAATTAGCCTTAAGAGCCGGAATGATCGCTTCCGGTGCTATTAACTCACTCAAATTCATACTTTAATTTTCCTCTTACACGCTCAAATGCTCATCAATAAACCTATAAACGGTATAGATACTTAATGTTCTTTCACTTTTCGCAACATCGCATGTGTTTTTATTTTTCAATTTATAACGGATGATAACTCAATACATGTCATATCACTTTTAACACAACAATAAATAGTATTTAGCTCCTCATTAACGGCATGAGAAAACAAAGAAATGAAGTTGTTCATAAAGTTAATTTCCTTACGACTCTAGAAAAGGTCATTATTCATAAATTTATTAAACTTGTCATAAGAATTGATGTATAATTCGCTATCAGAGTTTTTCTTTTCTTAAAAATGATCCCTTAAATTAAAATGAAAAGCATACTGAGCAAAATGGACCTTTACTTTGAAAATTACTGTATAGCTCGAATACCGCCTTATAACAAGAATATAAAGGTTTTTAGAGATTTAATGGTTATTTTAAAAGATTTATAGATTTAGCCTGATATCTGTAGTCAAGCTCCTATTTTTTAATAGGGCCATATAAACCAATAAAATACGACAACTCCTATTGAATAACCGGCGCTCCTATTAAAATACCTAAACCAGCATCATCGATATATTACAGAGAAAAATATGATAAACATCTCTTACCTTTCAATAACACACGCATTTATTGAGAGTTTCATTTATCACTCATTATCACGTTAATCTAGTGATATCTTTTCTATGATACAATCATGAGTAAGCTAAACTTATAAAAAAACAAACTAACTCTTTAATGATGAAGCTTTTTTCACCACTCAATAAAAACATTCTAAGGTTATAGTCATAAAAGAAGTTTTGGCATAAATAAGGAGATTTTCAGTAATAATGTTTGGTTAAACTTAAATGGAAACTCGTGAAAGCTGTAAAATCAAAGAGAAAACTGATTTCCTAAATAAATTCTGCGTACATCAACGTTGTTGATAATATCGTTAGGACAACCGTGAACTAACACCCGCCCTGTATGAATAATATAAGCGCGATCGACAAGCCCTAATGTCTCACGCACATTATGATCCGTTATTAAAACACCAATGCCACGCTTCGTTAAATGACGAATAAGTTGTTGAATATCGAAAATAGCGATAGGATCAATTCCTGCAAATGGTTCATCAAGTAACATAAAATGGGGACGAGAAGCTAAAGCGCGCGCAATTTCAAGTCGCCGACGTTCACCTCCAGATAACGAAAGTGCAGACATTTTACGTAAATGATCAATTTTAAATTCATGTAAAAGGCTATCTAACTCTTCACGCTGTTTAAGGCGATCTTTTTCAACGACCTCTAAAACAGCTTTAATGTTATTTTCTACTGAAAGACCACGAAAAATAGACGCTTCCTGTGGAAGATATCCAATACCTAAACGCGCACGTCGATACATCGGAAGATGCGTAATATCAAATCCATCAATTTTAATGGATCCTCCATCAGATTTTATAAGCCCCGTAACCATATAAAAACAAGTTGTTTTACCTGCCCCATTGGGTCCTAAAATGCCAACGGCTTCTCCCGTACGAATGCCAAAAGAAACACCATTAACAGTTCGTCTTCCTCGATAAACTTTAATCAAATTACTGGCAATCAAGGTCCCTTTTAAGGGGTTTTTTGAAGCTTCACTTTCAAGATTATACCTATCGGTCTGTTTTTTTATTTTGATTCCAAACATGAAATCTTAATGACCATTCTTTTGATTTTGTTTTAAAATAATAGAAACACGACCTTTTTTCTTAGGTGTCTCACAACCTTCTAAAAAAGCCTTTCCGCTTTCCATATTTGCCGTTAGTTTGCACCCCGTTGCCACATTGTCACCATCAGTTAACACAACATGATTCCCTGTCAAACTCATCATTTTTGACTTTCCATCAAAAACGCCTTTATCACCCGTAGCAACTTGCGTAGCAATTTTTATATAAACTTTTCCTAAAGCTTCCATTTTTTGTATACTCGACGAACCAAATAAAGAAACAGATGATGCCTTTGTATTTTCCTGATTTTTATCAATTTCTTTATATGCTTTATCGTAGTAAACAACTAATTCTGCCGTTCTTAAAAGACGTTCACCTTGCACCACTGAAACATCACCCTTAAAAAGTGCTATCCCTTCTTTATCACGTATTTCTAAAGAATCTGCATGAAGTTCTACCGGTTCTTTATCGCTTGATAGACTTATTCCAAAATGGGCCACTTCAGCATATCCTAAAACTGCTCCTCCTCCTAACATTCCCATGCTAAAAGCCAACATCACACCTATCCATCTTTTGTACGATTTCATTATTTCAATTCTTTTGTTTGTATATACACATACTTCTCTTTATAAATATCCTTTAAAGATTTGTATTGATATTGCGTTATTGCTTTTGAAGCACTAAATGCACTCCACCATGGAAATACATGTTTTTTCCTTTTTCTCGAATTTGTAAGGCGTTTGCGGCAAGATGAAAACCGGCTTGCTGAATATTAACACGTTGATCTGTTTTTAACTGTCCCTCGGATAAGTTAATACTAGCTGACATAAATTGTACCATCATCCCATCATTCGTCGTAACGGTGAATGGCTTGTCCAACTGTAAAAAACCATTAATGTTATCGTAAACCCCCCCTTGTGCTGCGAGAAAAATCTGTCTTTGTTGGCCCATAAATGCTCTAGCTGTAATGTTTTGCAACCCAATCATTCCAGCGTGTGTATGGTCTTGAAATGCCTTTTCTGCTTTAAGCCAATAAGGTTCATGAGCACGCGTATACCCTTCTAATTTTGGATTGAGCATCGTCAAATTCATCACGCCACTTTCTCCATTGTTCAAAGGCATAGAATCAGAAGTAATGGGAACCAAGAAAAACGTAAACCAGCAAAAAACCAGCGCTGAAATCAACGCTAAGAGAGGTAAAAAGATTTTTAATATGCTAATGCGACGCGAATGACGGGATGCTTTTTTTAAAACATCTCCACAAGATGATTGCGTTGAAAAGGCTTCATAATGATTGTGTACGGACATACTCTCCTGATCTCTTAAATACTCCGCATTTTTAATCTGTATAACCTTTATAGAAGGTATTTTCAAATTTTGTTTCTTGCAATTTGTTTTTTCTTGATTTTATTTTGCTTTTATCCGTTTATATATTGTAATATGCATGGAGTGCACAATTACAAAATTTTTTTGTGTGAAAGTGAGGCTATAGTGGTAAAATCAGAGCTTGTGCAAATTATCGCTCGTCATAACCCGCATCTTTTTCAACGGGATGTGGAGAATATTGTAAACGCTATTTTTGAGGAAATTGCAACAGCACTTGCAAATGGCAATCGCGTTGAACTTCGTGGATTTGGAGCTTTTTCTGTAAAAAGCCGTTCAGCCCGTAATGGACGTAATCCACGAACAGGTGAAGCTGTTTCTGTTGAAGAAAAGTGGATTCCTTTTTTTAAAACTGGCAAGGATTTACGCGACCGTCTTAATCAGTGAGAAACTTATGATAATTAAACGTATTCTTCTAACAAGTATCGGTGTGATTCTCGCAGCGGTTTTGATTGTTTTTATCGTGGCTAATCGTCAAATGGTTCCGTTAACCCTTGATCCTTTTCGAGCAAATCCTGAAAGTTTTACTTATCATGCTCCCCTCTTTATATGGCTCTTTATTTTCTTTGGTTTTGGTATTTTATTAGGAAATCTGATAAGTTGGTTTTCCTATCACAAATACAAAAAAGCTCTCAAAAAAAGTAAAGCCGAGATTGAAAAATTGAAAACATCTATCACAAATCTGGTGTAATGGTATTTAAATGAAATCTTTTCTCTTTAGTATTTTATATTCAGTACAGAGTTAAAAGTGCTCTTTTTCTTTTTTTATACATGTTTTAATTGACTTTAGCTTTTTTGCACTTTTACGAAACATTTAAGAGCTTTATAATATCTTTTTATACCTCATATACCGTGATACAAAACATGCCCGCACAATACTTTCAATCCTCCCATAACAATAGATATCCGCAGGAAAAGTTGCCCCTTATTTTAGAAACGGGTATAAGCGAAAACTATGCTCTCATTGATTCTGGTCATGGACAAAAATTAGAACGTTATGGAGCTTACCGCATTATTCGACCAGAAGGTCAAGCACTATGGAAACCCGCTTTACCTCAACAACAATGGGCTGATGTTGATGCTATTTTCACAGGAAACCTTGATGAAGAAGGGGTTGGGCGTTGGCATTTTCCTAAAAAGCCACTTGATGAAACATGGGCTCTTGCTTGGAATGGATTGTCTTTTCTAGGCCGTTTTACTTCCTTTCGTCATGTGGGGGTTTTTCCTGAACAAGATGCCCATTGGCGCTCTATGGAAGAACAAATTGTTCAAGCCAAACGCCCTATAAAATTGTTGAATCTTTTTGGCTATACAGGTATTGCCTCTTTGATTGGAGCACGAGCGGGTGCGAATGTTACCCATGTTGATGCTTCTAAAAAAGCCATTGCGTGGGCAAAAGCTAATCAAGAAAGAGCAGGATTACCAGATCATTCTATTCGCTGGATTTGCGATGATGCTATGAAATTTGTCGAGCGTGAACTGCGTCGTAAAAAAAGCTATGATATGATTCTTCTTGATCCCCCTGCTTATGGGCGTGGACCCCATGGTGAAATTTGGCAACTGTTTGATCATTTACCCGCCATGATCACAAATTGTCGTAAACTTCTCTCTGATAAACCGCTCTCTGTTGTCCTTACAGCTTATTCTATTCGTGCTTCCTTCTTTGCACTTCATGCTTTAATGCGTGATGCATTTGTAAATCTTGGTGGTACAGTCGAATCAGGAGAACTCATTTTGCGTGAAGAAGTTGCAGGACGTGCTCTTTCTACTTCTCTTTTTAGCCGTTGGATTGCTTGAATATGTGTAGACCCAAAACTGGTAGAGTGAAAGAAATTACCTCTCTTAGCAACCCCATCATAAAAGATCTTAAAGCACTTAGCCAAAAGAAAAACCGTAATAGAGAAGGTCTTTTCATGGCAGAAGGATTGAAATTGGTCATTGATGCTCTCAATCTTGGCTGGACAATACAGACGCTTATTTTTTCTAAAAGTAAAATCGGTAATGCTACTATCGAAAATACTGCCGCACGTGCTGTAGCCAACGGTGGTTTTGTTATTAAAGCCTCACAAAAAGTTATGGAATCACTTACCCGACGCGATAACCCACAAACAGTTATTGGTATTTTCAAGCAAAAATGGCACTCTTTTGAAATGATAAAAGGACAGATTAAAGATGTTTACATCGCGCTTGATCGTGTGCGTGATCCTGGAAACCTTGGTACCATTATTCGAACCGCTGATGCTGTAGGTGCTAAAGGTGTTATTTTAATTGGTGAAACAACAGACCCTTTCTCGCCTGAAACGGTCCGTGCAACCATGGGATCTATTTTTTCTGTACCACTTTATCGTTTTGATGAAAGCGCCTTTTTAAACTGGTCTTCTCACTTTAAAGGTATGATCGTTGGAACACACCTCAAAGGATCTCTGGATTATCGCACACTTGACTTCAAAAATGGCCCTATTATCCTTTTAATGGGGAATGAAAAACAGGGATTATCAGATCTTCTTACGAATCGGTGTGATAAACTTACGCGCATTCCACAAAGCGGACGAGCAGACTCGCTTAATCTAGCTGTAGCAACAGCTGTTATGCTTTATGAAATCCGTCGCCCCTATTTAATACTGGAACCATGTGAGGAAAAACATGATTCGTAAATCACTCCCTTTTCTTCTCTTGGGCTTGGCTTTTACAGTAGTACTTGATCAAGCTGTCAAATACTGGGTTATGCACAATATGCCTTTAGGAACAGAAATTTCGCTTATTCCTTTTCTTTCCCTTTATCATGTGCGCAATTCTGGCATCGCATTTTCGTTTTTTTCTTCCTTTTCTCAGTGGGGAATCATCGCCATCACGATCATTGTGATTATCTTCCTTCTATGGTTATGGAAAAATACTGAATATAATAAGTATTTAATGCGCTTTGGCCTTATTTTTATTATTGGAGGAGCCATCGGCAATCTCATTGATCGTATTCGCTTTCATCATGTCACTGATTATATACTTTTTCATATTGATGATATTTTTTATTTTGCTATTTTCAACCTTGCAGATAGTTTTATCACTCTCGGTGTTATTGCCATCCTTATTGAAGAATTGCGTACTTGGATGAAAGGAAGGCGTCATTCCAATAGTACATCTCCTCATTGATATGTTCATTGCCTTAGAAAACAGAGAGCTTTGATCATCACAAGTCTGATTACGCATTGATTTCTCTTAATCAATTCTTGTTGCTCGTCATTTCACGTGTTTCTCTTCATGGGACGATAAGATCTTACTTTCTTTTCAACTTCACATTTCTACACTTAGTTAGTGCAAAAGAAATGAACTCAAATAGAAATCAATATTTTTTATCCATGTGTCCTACATCATAATTTTTGAGGAGATATTTCACAGCATTTAAAGTTCCATTTATTTAATTAGAACAATTGCTTTTCGTATGTTTTTTAGTTTTTACAGATATCGCTTTTACAGAGCTTTTCTTAAGTGCTTCGTTTAAAAACTCTCCTTTTTTATTTTATATATTGTTTAATAAAAAACATTTTTTCAACTATTTTCAATGGTACCTTGTTAAAGCAACATATTGATTATAAATATAAATTACCTTTTTTCATATTGAATAAAAGCCCTTAATAGCCTAAATCTCTTTTATTTGGAATCTGTTCATGTTGAATCCATAAAAACCCTGTCTCTTGCAAGACACAAGCAAGTTAATAATCTTGATTGATTTGATATGAACAGATTTGAAACCAGAGAAGCTTGTGATATTCAGAGTATCATTTAGCATTCAAAAAGACAATTTATCATTACATATCAATATATTATATAAAAATCCAATTCAATAGCTCTTATAACCGTGCAAAACAGATGCAATATTGGAGGTTGAAAATAGTGTGATGATACTTGCCGCTCTTCTCATAAACGCAAAAATAGTGAATATTTTATAAGGGATTGTATTACATAGTTTCTGTGAAAATAGAAAAGTTTTTAAGTATAGTCTTTTTATCTTGCAAAAATATGGCAAAAAATGGAAATATTTTTTATTAAAATGAACTATTTCCTTACCAATTTGTAAGGTTCCTTCTTCATATAAATCTCTTGTAATTTTTAAATAAATCTCCATAATAAGAGCATATATGCTGGAATTCTGTCAGTGATTCTTAAGGGTTTTTGTATTTGCCCAATTAAGGCTTATACCAAGCTTATCTGTGTAATGACAGAGACACTTTTAAAGCCCTATACCTGACAGAACATATGCTAAAGGATTTTATATTATGGCTAATTTTAAAGATTTACGTTCGGCACCTGCTTCTCATGCCGATGCATCAATTGATCAGGGATTACGCGACTATATGTTGGGTGTCTACAATGCAATGGCCATTGGTTTGCTTATTACAGCTGCTGCCGCTTATGCAATTGTATCATTAGCAACGACAACAGATATGAGCCAAGCAGCAGCTCAAATCAATAGCAGTGTTTATCTAACACCACTTGGAGTAACATTTTATACATCACCATTCTCTTATATTGTTATGTTTGCACCACTCATAGCAGTCTTATTCCTCAGTTTTAAAATTAATACATTGAGCACAAATGCTGCTCGTAGTCTCTTTTTTGGTTATGCTGCTCTGGTTGGTCTTTCACTGTCTTCAATCGTTTTGCGCTATACGACAGAAAGTGTTGTGCAAACCTTTGTCATTTCCGCCGCAACTTTTGGAGCTCTTTCACTTTATGGATACACAACAAAGCGTGATCTCACAGCAATCGGTTCCTTCTTATTCATCGGATTGATCGGCTTGTTTCTTTCCATGATTGTGAACATTTTTCTTGGATCAAGCGCTTTGCAGTTTGCTATCTCTGTGATTGGTGTTTTTATCTTTGCTGGTTTAACAGCCTACGATACCCAGAGCATTAAGTTGATGTATTATGAAGGAGATGAAAGCGATACCAGAGGACGTAAAGTTATTATGGGCGCGTTGAATCTTTATCTTGATTTCATCAATATGTTTGTCTTCTTGCTACAGTTTCTTGGCTCAAACCGTGATTGATTGCAAAAATCATAACTTAATTAAAGAACCTTGTTTCTAAAAGAGACAAGGTTCTTTTGTTTTTAGTGTAAGTCTTTACCCTTGGCCTCTTAGGGACTATTCTTTTCGTAAAATGACAAAAATACCTTATAAGCAAAAATTCCCTTGGTTTACCGGTTTTATCCAACAAAAACTCCACAGCTCCCTTTTTAATGCAATTCACAGCCGCTCTCATCATCAATCAAACATCATCAATCAAAATAGTAATTATGATCTGACCGTTGCTTCCTATAATGTGCATAAATGTGTAGGTGTTGATAAAATTTTTAATCCTACAAGAATTGTCCGTGTTATTACTGAATTACAAGTTGATATTCTTGCTCTTCAAGAAGCAGATAAACGTTTTGGGGAACGCATTGGTTTGATTAATCTTCAGCTATTAAAAGCTGAAACCGGTTTGATTCCTGTACCTCTTAATACTATGTCACCTCATGGCCATGGTTGGCATGGGAATGCTCTTTTTTTGCGAAAGGGATATGTACGTGATACTTTACAAGTCACTCTTCCTAGTATTGAACCACGTGGGGCTGTAGTTGTAGAGTTGGAAATGGAAGCAGGCCCTATTCGTATTATTGCGGCTCATTTTGGCTTATTACGTTACTCTCGTAAACAACAAACAAAAATGCTCCTTGAAATTTTCCAAAAACGCCCCCTTATGCCTACACTCCTTATAGGAGATTTTAATGAATGGCGGATGGGAAAAGGCTCATCTTTAAATCATTTTTCTCCCTATTTTGATAGCACTTTTGAAGTTGTACCAAGCTTTCCCTCTCGCTTTCCTTTTTTAGCCCTTGATAGAGTTTTTTCTTTCCCCCACCAATTGGTAACAAGTATTGAAAATCATCTTTCACCGCTTGCACGCATTGCTTCAGATCATTTGCCTATCAAAGCCTATCTTAATCTTTCTAACGCAATCAACATTCTTAAAAATAAATAAAAAAATTAATGTGCCTCATCCCAATTTTGAGCCGTCATGACTTTTACTTCAAGCGGTACAGATAAAGATAGAACCGGTATTGTAGCATTTTCCATAACATTTTTAACAACAGTCATGGTTTTTTTACTTTCTTCTTCTGGTACTTCAAAAATCAGTTCATCATGCACTTGCAGCAACATTTTTGCTGATAGTTTTTCTTCTTTTAAAGCATCTTCCATATGTATCATAGCGCGGCGAATGATATCGGCCGCAGAACCTTGAATTGGAGCATTGATAGCTGCTCGCTCATTAAGAGAACGAATTTTTACATTCTTTGCTTTTATTTCTGGATAATGGATACGACGTCCAAAGATTGTTTCTACATAACCATTTTCACGTGCAAAGATTTTAGTTTTCTCCATATAATCTTTAATTCCTGGAAATCTTTCAAAATACAGTTGAATATAACGACCCGCTTCTTGGCGTGAAATTCCCAATTGATTGGCTAATCCAAAAGCTGAAATACCATAAATAATACCAAAATTAATCGCTTTTGCACGCCGTCGTATATCTGAATGCATTCCCTCTATCGCAACACCAAACATTTGTGATGCCGTTATAGCGTGAATATCATGCCCTTTAGCAAAAGCTTCTTTTAATGCTTTTATATCCGCAATATGTGCAAGAATGCGCAACTCAATCTGACTATAATCAGCAGAAAGTAACACACGTCCTTTGGGAGCAATAAAAGCTGTTCGGATTTTACGCCCTTCAGCAGTTCGCACTGGAATATTTTGTAAATTTGGCTCTGATGATGATAACCGACCTGTTGATGTTATTGCCAAAGAATAATTCGTGTGAACTCGCCCTGTTTTTGAAAAAATATAAGAAGGCAAGGCATCTGTATAGGTAGATTTTAGCTTTGCAAGTTGACGCCACTCAATAATTTTACGCGGTAAAATATGACCTTCAGCAGCCAACTCTTCTAAAGTCTGTGCAGAAGTTGACCATTGTCCACCCTTAGTTTTGGCGCCTCCAGGCAATCCCATTTTGCCAAAAAGGATATCCCCTAATTGCTTTGGCGAAGCAATATTAAACTTTTCATCAGCTTGTTTATAAATTTCCTCTTCTAGAATCAAAGCAGCTTGTGCCAACTCTCCAGAAAGACGCAATAAAATCTGCCTATCAATAAGAATCCCCCGTTCTTCCATTCTTGCAAGAACTTTTACAAGGGGTCGATCAAGACGCTCATAAATTTTTGTCATCCCACGAGCAACAAGTTGCGGTTTCAATACTTGCCAAAGGCGCAGCTTTATATCAGCATCTTCCGCCGCATAAAGGGTTGCTTGTTTTAAATCTACTTGTGCAAAAGAAGTAATTTTTTTTCCGTTATGCGTTAAATCTTTATAGGCAATTGGTTTATGCTCAAGCCAACGTTCAGACAAATCATCCATATTATGGGTTAAAGTTCCAGCATCAAAAGCATATGATAAAAGCATGGTGTCGTCAAAAGAGCTTATCATAATGTCGTATTGCTTCATCACCAACCAATCATATTTTATATTATGACCAATTTTTAACACCGCTGAATCTTCTAATATCGGTTTTAAAAGTGCTAAAGCTTTTCGGGCCTCAATCTGTGAGGCAATGCGCCCGCCCCTCAAAAGGTCCTCTTCTCCTTCATCAAAATGTTCAAGAGGTATATAAGCTGCTTTTTCCGGCTGTAATGCAAGTGAAAAACCAACAAGCTTTGCTTGCATCGGATCAAGAGATGTTGTTTTAGTATCAAAAGCGAAAAAACCCTGCTCTTGTGCTTGTGATAACCACTCTTTTAAAATTTTCTCATCAAGAATTGTTGTATAAGCAGCTCTTGTAATTTTTTGAGTCAGCGCTTGATCTTTACGTTTTTGTGCAAAAACTTGTGGAGAATTTTCAGAAAAACTATGAAGAGATGCGTGCTCAGTATTCTTGATCTCAGAATCATGCCTGGGACTTAGTTTTTCCCATTCAACATCTATATCAAGTGCGTCAATAACAGCTGCATCGCATGACGTTGCCTCTGCCACGCGACGCGTTAATGTTGAAAACTCCATCGCTTTCAAAAAAGCAATTAAACGTGGACCATCTTGTGGCTCCAAAACAAAATCATCTAAATCATTATCTATAGGAACATCTGTTTTAAGCCTGACAAGTTCACGAGACATTTTAACTTGTTCTCTATAAGCTTGAATGTTTTCACGCCGTTTTGTTTGTTTAATTTCTGTTACGCGTTGCAATAAAAGATCAAGAGAACCAAATTCATTTAACAACTGAGCTGCAGTTTTTGGACCAATGCCTGGAATACCCGGTACATTATCTGTTGAATCTCCAATTAATGCTTGTAAATCAATCATTTTTTCAGGCGCAACACCCCATTTTTCTATAACTTCTGAGATACCTATATGCTTATCTTTCATTCCATCATACAAAGATACATGCGTATTTACGAGTTGCATAAGATCCTTATCAGAAGAAATAATGGTTGTTTTTGCCCCAACCTTTGTTGCAAATTTTGCATAGGTAGCAATTAAATCATCCGCTTCAAAGCCTTCCTTTTCAATACAAGGCAAATTAAAAGCCTTCGTTGCTTGGCGTATTAGCGCGAATTGAGGAATTAGATCTTCAGGAGGTTCAGCGCGATTCGCTTTATATTCAGGATAAATTTGTTTCCGAAAAGTATCAGATGAATAATCAAAAATAACAGCAAAATGTGTTGGAACAACACCCATAGCTGTATTACGAGCATCACATAGTAATTTCCATAACATATTGCAAAAACCAGCTACTGCTCCTACAGGAAGTCCATCCTTTTTACGTTTTAAAGGCGGCAAAGCATAATAAGCACGAAAAACATAGCCTGATCCGTCAACCAAAAAAAGATGATCTGTTGCTTTCATTACAATTTTTTCTCCATTTCAGCTAAAAAAACAATTTGTCCTTATATATTTTTTCACTTTGCCTCTAAAAAGCCATTTTTTCTTTTCATAAGACATGAAGTCGTTGCACTTTATATTAAGTACCTAGAGCTTTTCTTTGCTGTTACAGGATTAATAGCTTTCATTTTGCTCCTCCTATGATAGCTGAGGTACGATGTAGCGACAGGGTCGTTGTGGTGTTCCCCTCCCCACAACGACCGTTTTTTTTGACATCGATATTCTTTAATTTCAATCGTGACTTTTTTAGAGAAAAGATGATGTTATTCATGAATTTTGAAATTATTCCACAGAGCTTTTTCACCCATTTTGTAGATAAAATCAGCGTGTAACTTTTTTTCTTGCGTACTCAATCTTGAAGGTAAAGCCTGTGGGCGAATTTTAACGGCATAAGATGTATCTTTATCATTCTGGATATGTTCATCAACACCCCTTCTGTTATCAAAACCCAATACACCTTGTTTTCCACCGATAAGCTCAATATAAACATCGGCTAGAATCTCTGCATCAAGCAAAGCACCATGAAGAACACGATGGCTGTTATCAATTCCAAAACGTTTGCATAAAATATCAAGAGAATTAGGACCCATAGGAAATTTACGCCGCGCCATAGCCAGTGTATCAAGAATATTATCAACACTGATAAGCGGTTTGTTGACACGTTTTAATTCTGCATTAATAAAACCAATATCAAAACTCGCATTATGCGCAATCATTGTCGCGTCTTTGATAAATTCTAAAAACTCATCAACAATATCACTAAAACTTTTCTCGTTTTTTAGGCGTTCATTGGTTAATCCGTGAATTGCTACAACTTCATCAGGAATAATAACGCCTTCAGGGTTTAAATAAACATGAAATTGGCGCCCCGTAAGATAACGATCAACCATTTCTACACAACCAATTTCGATTATGCGATCTTTTTCTTTATCTAAACCTGTTGTTTCTGTATCAAAAATAATTTCCCGCATAACTTCAATTCTTTAGTTTTTTTATTACATCAAAAACCTGTTGACGTGTATTCTCTAAATCTTTCCCTGTATCAATAATAAAATCAGCACGTTCTCGTTTTTTTTCATCTGGCATTTGTTGAGCATTGATAAAGGCAAATTTTTTCTCATTCATACCTTGGCGAATCATGACACGTTCTTTTTGTATTTCTGGTGGAGCAGAAACAACAATAACGCTATCCACACGACTTTCACCATTTTTTTCAAACAAAAGTGGAATATCAAGAATAACGAATTTTTTCCCTTGTTCACGCGCTATATCAATAAATTCCCTTTCTTTTTCTTGCACCAAAGGATGAATTATTTTTTCTAATGTTTGTAATTTTTCTTTATCATCAATCAAAATTTCAGAAAGTTTCAAACGGTTAACTTCACCGTTTTCAACAACACCAGGAAAAATACGCTCTATGAATGACAAAGCTGGCTCACTTTTATAAAGCTGTTTTACTGCTTCATCAGCACTAAAAACAGAAATACCCGCTTGCTTGAAAAAATCAGCAACTGTTGATTTTCCCATAGCAATTGATCCCGTTAATCCTATGATCTTCATTCTCTTTTTTCACTCATATCCTCTAAAATAGCTGTCCGTAAAGCTTTTGTTACCTGTGGTCTTATTCCAAACCACTGTTCAAACCCTATAACAGCCTGATGTAGAAGCATCCCAAGCCCATCAACCGTCTTGAGATCACAAGCCTTTGCCTGTTGTAAAAAAGGAGTTATCAATGGTGTATAAATAATATCTGTTACTAACGCCGTTTTTTTTGCTTTATGAAAATCGCAAAAAAAAGAATCACTTTTTTCTTCTGGACTTTTTATACCAATAGAGGTTGTATTAACAATCAAATCAGCTTGATGAAGTATTTCATGGATTTTATGCCAATCGTAAACTTTAATGATTTTTCCAAAATGCTGAGCTAAATTATCAGCACGTTGTTTTGTACGGTTAATCAGATAAATCTGTTCAAATCCGCGTTTTTTTAAGGCATATATGATAGCGCGTGCGGCACCACCTGCTCCAAAAACAAGAGCTGTTTCCCCTCCCCAATCAGATGCAAAATCATCAAGATTAGCGCTAAAACCATAGGCATCGCTATTCGTGGCACAAAGCTTATCTCCTTCATACCAAAGTGTATTAACAGCACCAATCATTGTTGCTCTCTCATCTTTATAATCTGCTAAACGAAAAGCTTCCTGTTTATAAGGTAAAGTAACATTTCCTCCACAAAAGCCTATTTTTTGTAAAGACGCAATAAAATGACTGAATTCTTCAGATGTTACTTCTTGTGCAAGATATTCTCCTTGTAAACAATATTGTTTAAGCCAAAAATTGTGAATTTTTGGCGATTTTGAATGATGAATTGGAGAACCAACAACAAAAGCACGCGGATAATTTGTTTTTTTTATTGTTAAGTCAACCATCAATAATTCCTAAGTGGCGCAGTTTTATGAGTAGAGGCAGTAAAGGTAAACCAACAATGGTAAAAAAATCTCCTTCAATTTTTTCAAAGAGATGAATTCCTTCTCCTTCAATTTGATATACTCCCACGCTGTTTAAAACATCTTTTCCTACGCGTGCTAAATAACGTTCAATAAATTCTGATGAGAGTAAACGGACAGACATATGTGCACTAAAAGCTTCAACCCAAATTTTTTGACCATTTTTAAATAAAGCTACCGCACTATGAAGAGAATGGGTTTTTCCTGATAATTCACATAAACGTTGATGTGCTTCTTTAATATTTGTTGCTTTGTGAAAAACTTGACCTTCAAAATCAAGAACTTGATCACAACCAATAACGAAAGCATCAGGAAAACGATCTGAAACATTTTTTGCTTTTGCGCTCGCAAGAAAACAGCTGAGTTCTTTAGGTGTTTTTTCTTTTGCTTTTTTTTCTACTTCTCTTTCATCAAAAGAAGCTCCTTCAATGGAAAAATTTAAGCCTGCTTTTTTTAATAATTTTGCACGATAAAAACTAAGAGATGCTAATATTAACGTATCTGCGTTCATGAGAATTTTCTCTCATTTCCTTCACGAAATCGTGATAACAGTTCAAATATTGCAGCAGCAGTTTCTTCAATAGAACGTCTTGTGACATCAAT
The DNA here is from genome assembly GCF_042194935.1 of Bartonella sp. CL71SXKL. Lineage (NCBI taxonomy): Bacteria > Pseudomonadati > Pseudomonadota > Alphaproteobacteria > Hyphomicrobiales > Bartonellaceae > Bartonella > Bartonella sp. CL71SXKL. Next base: position 192,069 of record NZ_JBHINI010000001.1, read on the forward strand.
AATAGGCCAACCAAAACGTTCGCAAATGCGTTTTGCATAGATTAATTCTTCAGCTATGTTGATACGATTTGTATAATTATCAAGAGCAAAACTTTCTCCCAAATCTCGATTTTGGCGGATATGTGAGATTCTTTCAGCTGAAGCAATTAAACCAATAATTAAAGAATTTTTTGCCTCTAAAAGGGATTCTGGCAAATCAATATTAGGAATAAGAGGAATATTAGCCGTTTTTATTCCGCGATTTGCTAAATAGATACTTGTTGGCGTTTTAGAGGTTCTTGAAATTCCCACAAGAATCACATCTGCTTCGGATAAGCTACTGGAAGACTGTCCATCATCATGCTCTATTGTAAAATCCAGTGCCTCAATACGGCGAAAATAATCCGCATTAAGATCATGTTGTGCGCTCGCACGTAAATGTGTTGGCATTCCAAGGTAAGACTGAAAAGCATTTAAAACAGGATGTAATATATCAATACAGGGAACTTTTATTTTTTTACACATTTTTTGAAGGAGAAGTTTAAATTCTTCATCAATCATTGTGTAAAGAACAATACCTGGTTCTTGTTGTATTTCATCAAGAGCTTTTTGTAACTGTATTCTATTACGAATCATAGGATAGATATGCTCTGTTGCCTGACTCATTGCATATTGCGATGCTACAGCTCTTCCAACAGAGATTAATGTTTCTCCCGTTGCATCAGAAAGCATGTGTAAATGAAAGAATTTTTTTTCTTTTGTCACAAAAATTTTAACTCCTTGTTAAGACATGTGTATATATCTTCACCGTTTTTTATAAAACTAAAATTTAGGAAAAATTCTCCTTTTTTATGCACAAATTAAATGCTTGTGATAATTTAATCCCTCTTATAAAAAAAGAGGGGATAATATCTTTAAGATAGTGTTATTTTTATTCTTTTTTAACTTCCTTTTGTGGATAAAATTGAGGATAAATAATAATCCACACTAAACACAGTTATAAATAAGAATAATCCTTTCTTTAATATAAATTTATTAATATAAATTTCTGTAAAAATACTTTTGAATAGCATTTCATTAATGCTATAAATTTAACTTACATTTTTGTTATTAAAATAATTAAATACTATTTGGATTTTATATTTTTTCAAGTTTTTCATATAATTACTTAATATTACAGGAATAAATTTCATATAAATGGTACTTGCAGATTAAAAAAATTGAGTGTAGAATATTTTTTTCTTAATAATATTTCACTCATAAATTTCCATAAATTATTTAGAACAATCTTCTCCATTACAAAGAGCATATTTCATGCAAAAAATGAAACTACAAGAACTTAAAAGCAAAAATCCCGTTGAGCTTGTTTCTTTTGCTGAAACATTAGAAGTTGAAAATGCCTCCCTTATGCGCAAACAAGAATTAATGTTTGCTATCTTGAAAAAACTTGCTCTACAAGATGTAGAAATTATAGGAGAGGGTGTTGTTGAAGTTTTACAAGACGGATTTGGATTCTTGAGATCTGCTGATGCTAATTATCTTCCTGGTCCTGATGATATTTATCTTTCACCTGCACAAATACAGTCGTTTTCTTTAAAGACAGGTGATACAATTGAGGGTCCTATACGCAGTCCAAAAGAGGGAGAACGTTATTTTGCTCTCCTTAAAATTAATACAATTAATTTTGAAAAACCTGAAAAGATTCGTTATAAAATTCACTTTGATAATCTTACTCCTCTTTATTCAAATGAACGTTTCCAAATGGAAATACAAGATCCTACAGAGAAAGATATGTCATCACGCGTGATTGATTTGATATCTCCATTGGGAAAAGGACAAAGAGGGTTAATTGTAGCTCCTCCTCGGACGGGAAAAACAGTTTTACTTCAAAATATTGCTCATTCTATTACCACTAATCATCCTGAATGTTATCTCATTGTTCTTTTAATCGATGAACGACCAGAAGAAGTTACTGATATGCAGCGTTCAGTGAAAGGAGAAGTGGTTTCTTCTACTTTTGATGAACCAGCAATACGTCACGTACAAGTGGCAGAAATGGTCATTGAAAAAGCCAAACGTCTCGTTGAATATGGGCGTGATGTTGTTATTCTTCTCGATTCTATTACACGTCTTGGGCGTGCATATAATACAGTTGTTCCTTCTTCGGGTAAAGTTTTAACAGGTGGTGTGGATGCAAATGCTCTCCAGCGTCCAAAACGTTTTTTTGGTGCAGCACGTAATATTGAAGAAGGCGGATCTTTAACCATTATTGCAACGGCTTTGATTGATACAGGAAGTCGTATGGATGAGGTTATTTTTGAAGAATTTAAAGGAACAGGTAATTCGGAAATTGTTCTTGATCGAAAAGTTGCTGATAAGCGTATTTTCCCTGCTATGGATATTTTAAAGTCAGGAACGCGTAAGGAAGAACTTCTGGTAGAACGACAAGATTTACACAAAATTTTTGTTCTTCGTCGTATTTTAGCATCTATGAATGTAACAGATGCAATTGAATTTTTGATTGATAAATTAAAGCAAACAAAAAACAATAGTGAATTTTTTGATTCAATGAATACGTAGAGTCATTAAAGTTTTTATTAGGATAAAACCTGTGGATACAATCTTTGCTGTTTCGAGTGGATTGTTACCTTCAGGGGTTGCAGTCATTCGGCTTTCTGGTCCTCATGTTGTAGATATAGTTAAAACGCTTTGTGGTCGTTTACCTAAAGCACGTTTTATGCATTATGGAAATCTTACTGCTCGTGATGGTAGTTTTTTAGATTCTGGTTTAACTGTTTTTTTTCCTGCTCCTCATAGTTTTACGGGGGAAGATTGTGCAGAATTCCATTTACATGGAGGAAAAGCCGTCGTTAATCGTTTTCTCGATGAATTGTCGACATTTTCTGGATGCCGTATTGCAGAGGCAGGTGAATTTTCACGTCGCGCTTTTATGGAAGGAAAATTAGATCTTGTTCAAGCAGAAGGTCTTGCTGATTTAATAGAAGCAGAAACGGAAAGCCAACGGCGTTTAGCTGTTATGGGTACAAGTGGACATTTAACGACGCTTTATCGTGATTGGCGTCATAAGCTTATGAAGGCGCGTGCTTTTATTGAGGCAGAACTTGATTTTGTTGATGAAGCAGATATTCCCAACGCAATATCTGATAAAGTTTGGAAAGATATTGAAGATCTTTGTACCTCTCTTCGAGAATATATTACTGAAGGAGAGCGTGCGAGTATTTTACGTGATGGATTAAAAATTGTTATTGCTGGTGCTCCTAATTCTGGAAAATCAAGCATTATGAATCGTCTTTCAGGAAGATCTGTTGCTATTGTAACGGAAGAAGCAGGAACAACCCGTGATGCTTTAGAAATGAGAATTATTCTTGGTGGTTTACCTATTTTTTTAACGGATACTGCTGGTTTTAGAAAAACAGAAAATAAAATAGAACAGATGGGAATAGAAGTTGCTAAACAGCATGTTATGGAAGCTGATTTGGTTATTTTGGTTTATGATATAGGAAATCCTAAGCAAGTTGATTTACCAGAAACATCGGCTGAAATATGGTGTGTTGGCAATAAGCTTGATCTTTATGAAAAAAATGATCAGCGTTGGTCTATACAATTTTCCGCATTAACTGGTTTAAATTTTGATTATTTTATAAAAGAAATTGAATCATTTTGTCATCATCGTGCTTCTGAAATTGGAAATATTGTTCCAGCACGTAAAAGGCAACTTCAATTGTTAAAGGAGGCTGTTAAAGAGATTGAATTTTCTCTTAATTATCATTCTCTTGATCTCAGTTTACGTGCAGAACATCTCCGTTGTGCAAGTGATTTTCTTGGTAAAATTACAGGAGATATTGATGTTGAAGATTTGCTTGATATTATTTTTTCAGAATTTTGTGTTGGTAAATAATGATTCACGTGAAACATTGATTATTTCATAGACAGATTATAAAGATTATGTAATTTATATATTGTTTCACGTGAAACCTTAGAATATTTTCTACGGAATGAATTAAATGCAATCATATGATGTTGTTATTGTTGGTGGTGGTCATGCTGGCTGTGAGGCAGCTTCAGCTTCAGCACGTGTAGGAGCCAAAACAGCGCTTATTACACATAAAATATCAGCATTGGGAACAATGTCGTGTAATCCTGCTATTGGTGGACTTGGAAAAGGGCATCTAGTTCGTGAAATAGATGCATTAGATGGTCTCATGGGAAGAGCAGCAGATGCTGCTGGAATTCAGTTTAGACTACTTAATAGACGTAAAGGACCGGCAGTAAGAGGACCACGAACACAGGCAGATAGAAAACTTTATAAAAAAGAAATTCAAAAATTATTAAAAGAACAAGAAAATCTTACTCTTATTGAGGATGAAGTTATTGATCTGGTTGTTAAAGATAATTGTGTATCAGGTGTTATTTTAAAAAAACAAGAAATAATTTTATCTGGTGCTGTTGTTTTAACAACAGGGACATTTTTAAATGGCTTTATTCATATTGGTGATAAAACATGGGCTGCTGGACGTATGGGGGATCAGTCAAGTGTAAAACTTGCTAAACGTTTAAAAAATTATCATATAAAACTTGGTCGATTAAAAACAGGAACCCCTGCTCGTTTGAGTAAAAAAACAATTGCTTGGGATTATCTTCCAAAACAACAAGCAGATGAAAATCCCATTCCCTTTTCTCTTTTAACAGAGAAAATTGAACAACCACAAATTGAATGTGCAATAACACGTACAAATGAGAAAACACATCAAATTATTCGCGAGAATATTTATCGTTCTGCTTTATATTCTGGAAATATTGAAGGGTTAGGACCACGTTATTGTCCTTCTGTTGAAGATAAAATTGTTAAATTTGGAGAACGTGATGGACATCAGATTTTTCTAGAACCAGAAGGATTAAATGATGATACCGTTTATCCAAATGGTCTTTCTACTTCTCTTCCTGAAGATGTGCAAATTTCTCTATTGAAAACCATTGAAGGATTGGAAAATGCTATAGTTTTGCAACCTGGTTATGCTATTGAATATGATTTTGTTAATCCACAACAATTAACGAGAAGCTTAGAATTACGCTCTTTACCAGGTTTATTTTTAGCAGGACAAATTAATGGTACAACAGGATATGAGGAAGCAGCAGCACAAGGACTTTTAGCTGGATTAAATGCTGCACGTAAAGTAGGTAAATTAGATGAAATACTTATAAGTCGATCTACGGCTTATATTGGTGTTATGGTTGATGATTTGGTTTCACGTGGTGTTTGTGAACCTTATAGGATGTTTACATCACGTGCCGAATTTCGTTTATCTTTACGATCTGATAATGCTGATACGCGTTTAACACCTTTGGCACAAAAATGGGGTATTGTGAGTAAAATACGTTGGGAATGTTATCAGAAAAAACAACAACGGCTTGATCAAGCACGATCAATATGTCAAAATATTTTTTTTACACCTAATGAAGCTTCTGCTCATGGATTACATGTTAATCATGATGGAATTCGGCGTTCGGCTTATGATTTTCTTGCTTATCCTCATATGACTTTAGAGCGTCTTTCAGATTTTTGGCCACAATTACAAAAAATTGATTCTAAAACAGCAGAATCTTTAGAAATTGAAGCACAATATGCGGTTTATTTAGATAAACAAGCACAAGATATTGCTTCTCTTCAGAGAGATGAGCGTTTAGAAATTCCTTCTTCTCTTGATATTCAGGCAATTTCAGGTCTTTCAAATGAACTTAAATCAAAAATTAAAGAAGTATCGCCGCGTTCAATTGCTGATGCACAAAAAATTGATGGCATGACACCCGCTGCTTTATCTCTTATTATTACATATATTCAACGTCAACGACGTGAAAAGGCTAAAACAGCTTAATGGATTTTTCTATAGAAAAAAAATATCAACAATTATTAAATATTGTTCCTTCTGTTTCACGTGAAACAATGGAAAATTTAATTCAGTTTGAGTCTTTAATACTTCAATGGAATGCGCATATTAATTTGATATCTGCTACAACAATACCAGATCTATGGACACGACATATTCTAGATTCAGCACAAATTTTTCCTTTGTATGCTCATTCTTTACATTGGTGTGATTTAGGATCAGGAGGAGGTTTTCCTGCAATTGTGATTGCTATCTTTTTGAAAGAAAAAAAAGAAGGACATATTAATCTTGTTGAAAGTAATGGGAAAAAAGTTGCTTTTTTGCGAACAGTTATTGCTCAACTTAATCTTCCAGCAACGGTTTATCACGCTAGGATTGAAGATATATATCAAAAAATTCCCATGTCTGATATTATAACGGCACGGGGATTAGCGCCGCTTAATACTCTTTTACAACTTATTTTTCCTTTATTAACAGAAAAAACTATAGCTCTTTTGCAAAAAGGTCGGGATTACGCTACAGAAATAAAAAATGCCTCTGCCAATTGGCACTTTGATCTGTTAAAACATAAAAGTAAAGTTGATGAAAATTCTGTTATTTTGGAAATTTCTCATATTCGATCATATAGAGGGTAGAGCAAAATGAGCGAAACACGAATTATCGCTATTGCAAACCAAAAGGGTGGAGTCGGAAAAACAACCACAGCAATTAATCTTGCAACAGCTTTAGCAGCCATTGGTGAAAATGTTCTTATTATGGATGTTGATCCACAAGGTAATGCAAGTACTGGTTTGGGGATTGATCGTAATAGCCGTCCTTTATCGTCTTATGATGTTTTGGTTTCGGGCGTTTCAATTACACAGGCGGCTTTAAAGACAGCTGTACCCAATCTTTATATAGTTCCCTCTACACTTGATCTCTTAGGTGTGGAAATGGAAATTTCTTCATCAAAAGATCGCATACAACGCTTACGTAAAGCTCTCTATGATGATCCGGAAATGGAAAAAAAATTCAATTATATTTTAATTGATTGTCCTCCCTCCCTTAATCTTTTAACACTTAATGCTATGGGGGCCGCGGATTCTGTTTTGGTACCTATGCAGTGTGAATTTTTAGCACTTGAAGGTTTAAGTCAATTACTTGAAACAGTAAAACAAGTGCGATCCGTACTTAATCCATCTTTAGAAATCCAAGGTATTGTTCTAACAATGTATGATGGACGTAATAACCTTTCAAATCAAGTTGTTGAAGATGTACGTTCTTTTATGGGAGATAAAGTTTATCGTACTGTTATTCCACGAAATGTAAGAGTATCAGAAGCACCTTCTTTTGGCAAACCTGTATTGCTTTATGATCTCAAATGTGCTGGAAGCCAAGCTTATTTGCGTCTAGCATCAGAAATGATACAACGTGAAAAACAAGCACGCGCTGCTGCTTAAAAATATAAAAAAATAATCTAAAAATTCAAAGAGAAAAATTATGAATGATGATCTCTCAAAAAAAAGACTAGGACGTGGATTAGCTGCATTGATTGGAGATATCAATTTAAACAACAATATTGCACGTTCATCAAGCTTTGATAAATTAAATGAATCCGGTAGTATTTCTGAGCGATTTATTTCTATTGAATCTATTTCATGTAATCCTCACAATCCTCGGCGTCATTTTACTGAAACAGAGCTTGATAATTTGGCACAATCAATTCGTCAACACGGTGTGGTTCAACCGGTTATTGTAAGGCCTTTAAGAGATCATCCTCATCGGTTTGAATTGATTGCGGGTGAACGGCGCTGGCGTGCAGCACAACGTGCAAATTTAAGTCAATTACCCGTTATTATTCGTGATGTGGACGATAAAACCGCTTTGGAATTGGCTATTATTGAAAATGTTCAGCGGGCAGATCTTAATCCTATCGAAGAAGCAAAAGGATATGAGATGCTTTTGAATGAGCATGATTATACACAAGTAGATTTAGCACAAGTTATTGGAAAAAGTCGTAGTCATGTTGCAAATACGCTTCGTTTATTAAAACTTCCAGAAAGAGTACAACAATTCTTAACGGATGGACAACTTTCTGCTGGTCATGCACGTTGTCTTATAACCGTTGATGATCCACAAAATTTAGCTGAGAAAATTATTCGTGAAGGGCTTTCAGTACGTCAAACAGAAATACTTGCATATGAGAAAGCCAATCCTAAAACTAAAAAGCGTACCAATACGGAAAAAGATGCTGAAACAAAATCTTTAGAAAAATTACTTGCAGATGTGATAGGAATGAAAGTTATTATTCGACATGGTAAAAAAGGTGGCGATTTAAAAATACATTACTCTTCATTAGAACAATTAGATGAAATTTGTCGGCGTTTACAAAGTTAATCAATTGTTCTAAAAAGATTTTTAACAGTTATCTCTTAAAATTTGGATTATTCTATACATATGTTCTTTAACAAATTCTAGATTTCTTGAAGGTAAAGAGTTTTTTTCATAAGTATAATTTTCCTCATCAGTAAGTACATATAATGTCGCTTTAAGTGCTAGGTGAGCAACAACAAAATCTTTTGGTGTGATATTATTTTCTTTTAAAATATTCACAAGTTTTGGATTATTAGAAATATAGGCAGCATATTTTTCAATATGATCATCATAAGTATTGATATCACTTTTTGTATTTGTTTGTTCTGGTTCTGAAGATAAATTTCTACATTCTGCTTTGATTTTTTCCAGCTTTAAAAGAATATCTTCTGTTAAGGGATAATTTGCAATGAAAGTCGGTATAAAAGAAGGATCATCTATTTCTTGTTTTTTTTCTTGAGCGTATGATACAAAAGGAAAAATGAAGAAAAAACACAATAGAAGTTTAAACATGACTAAAAATTATCCTTTCTTTTTTGAATTTCAATAAATACTTTTCCGTCTGTTATTCTTTATTTTTAGAAAAACATTTGTAAATATAATCAAAATAAAAACAATTATTAGAAATGATAAAAATACGGTGATTTTTTAATGCACTGACTCCTTTATTAGATTAAAGGGGTGATATTTTCTAACATTTCATAACTGATTAGTTGCTCAAAATGAGTTTTTCACAGCTATCTAAAAGAATTGTTGCTTTGTAAAAATGTTTTTTAACAAATTCAAGATTGTTTAGAAATATAATATTTTTCTCAGTAGAATATTCCTTTTCAGGTGCAAATATGAGAAGCGCGGATATTTCTTTAAGTACTAAGGTTCCAGCAGCAAAATCTTCTGGTTTGATATTATTTTTTTTTAAAATATTCATAAGTTTTGGTTTACTAGAAATATAGGTAGTGTAGTTTTCAATATTAGAGTGGATACTAGAATCATAAGTGATAAGATCATTTTTTGTTTCTGGAAGTAAATTTTCACATTCTTTTTCAATTTTTTCCAGTTTTAAAAAAAAATCTTCTGTTAAGGGATAATTTGCAACGAGAGGGGATATAAGAGAAGAATTATCTGTTTCCTTTTCCTCTGCTCTTGTTAGTTGAATATGTATCACGAAAAGAAAAAGGAGAAACAAACGTAATACGAACTTAAGCATGGTTAAAAATTATCCTTTCTTCTTCGAATTTCAGCAAAAACTTCTTCATCTGTTTCTTCTTCCATTACAAGGTTCCTTCGCAACACACTATCATCCCAGCGGAGAAAGGGATTGGTGGCTTTTTCTTGCCCTAAAGTGACAGGTAAAGTCATAGCGTTTTTTGCACGTAGCAAAAAAACTTCCTCTATTCTTTGGTGGAGTTTTTTATTATGTGGGTCAATTGTTAGTGCGAAAAGAGCGTTATTTTTTGTATATTCATGTCCACAATAGAGAAGTGTTTCATCAGGAAGTTTACGAAGTTTTTTTAAAGAATTTAACATTTGTGCAGGTGTTCCTTCGAAAAGACGTCCACAGCCCAATGAAAAAAGTGTATCTCCAGCAAAGAGTAAACTCTTCTCAGGAAAATAGTAAGATAATGCGCCTAAAGTATGACCAGGTGTTGAAAGAGCTAAAAGCAGGTGTGTGCCAAAAGAAAAACTTTCATCAGGTTGAAGTGTTTGATCAAGATAATTGATCTTTTCTTTTTCTGCTTCTGGCCCGATAACCATAGCGTTGTAAACTTGTTTTAATTCTGATAGGGCTTCTACATGGTCGTGATGATGATGAGTTACAAAAATAGTGTTAAGTGTCCAATTGTGGCGCTTTAAAGCATTGTGGATCGCTTTGCTTTCAGGAGCATCTATTGCAGCTGTCATACCACTTTTTTCATCATGAATGAGTATACCAAAATTGTCTTCTCGACAAATAAACTGTTCAATCAACATATTTTTTCTCCCGAACAGTGTTTGGCGATGAATCTATAAAATAATCGGTAGTGGTGATTTTTTTAAGAATCAGATTTGTCCTCTTCTGTAAAAAGTCCTTTTGAATGTTTTATAATTATAGGCATTTGGGTAAGCATGAAAAGGACTGTTATAGGCATGACGCCAAATACTTTGAAACTTGTCCAGAAATTATCGCTAAAATTACGCCAAATTATTTCATTCAAAAGGGCAAGAAAAATGAAAAAAAACGCCCAACGATAGGTAAGTTTTTGCCAACCTAAATCATCAAGTTTTAAGGTAGAATCAAGAGCATAACGTAAAAGTGGTTTTTTAAAAAACATCCCACCAAAAAGTATAAAAGCAAATAAGCTATTAATGATTGTCGGTTTCATTTTTATGAAAGTTTCATTATGAAGCCAGAGAGTTAGAAAGCCAAAAACTAAAACAAATATTCCCGAAATAAGAGGCATAATAGGAATTTGTCTTGCAAGGATCCATGATAAGCTTAGGGAAATAATTATCGCTACCATGAAAATAGCTGTTGCAGGGAAAATAGATTTGTTAAAATTTTGAAAAAATCCAATGTTTTTTATCAGCCATTCTCCCTTATAATTGGCAAAAAAGAAGGCAACCAATGGACCCATTTCCAAAAGAAACTTAAGTGTTGGTGAGAGAGATTTTTTATTATTATTATTCATTTTTTTTTCAGAACTATTGTGTAAATTAGGATTAGATAAAGGCTGTTTCATGCATGTTTTCCTGCGATAGTTTCGGCAAAGTCAGAAGCAGAAAAGGGTTGAAGGTCTTCAATATCTTCTCCTATACCGATAAAATAAACGGGTAATTTATATTTTGCTGCGATAGCGACAAGAATTCCTCCTCGTGCAGTCCCATCTAGCTTTGTCATGATTAAACCATTAACACCAGCAATATCGCGGAAAATATCTACTTGGTTGAGTGCATTTTGTCCGGTTGTTGCATCAAGCGTTTGAAGGATTGTATGGGGTGCTTGGGGGGTATGTTTTTTTAAAACACGAATAATTTTTGCTAATTCATCCATCAATTCAGATTTATTTTGTAAACGCCCTGCTGTATCAATAATTAATACATCACTGTTTGTTTTTTTTGCTTTTTCATAAGCATCAAATGCTAAGCTGGCGGCATCTGCACCCAATTTTGTTGAAATAACAGGAGAATTGGTACGTTCACCCCAGATGTGTAGTTGCTCAATAGCTGCGGCTCGGAAAGTATCACCAGCTGCCAGCATAACTTTTAATCCCCCTTCTGTTAATTTTGCTGAAAGTTTTCCAATAGTTGTCGTTTTTCCAGTGCCATTTACACCTACCAGCAAAATAACATGCGGTTTATGGCTGAGATCAAGTTCCAATGGTATTGCAACAGGTTCCAGAACTTTTTTGACCTCATCCGCTACAATAGTATGAATATCATCTGGGGAGAGGTCTTTTCCGTAACGACTGGAAGCTAAAGTATTTGTGATGCGTGTTGCCGTCTCTACACCTATGTCAGCTTGGATAAGAATATCTTCGAGCTCTTGCAATGTGTCTTCATCAAGTTTTCTTTTAACAAAGAGATCGCTAATTGATCCGCTTAAGCGTTGTGAAGAAAGGGATAGACCTTTTTTAAGGCGCCCAAACCACGCTGTCTTTTTTTGTTCAACAGAAGGTTCAGATAAAATTTCTTCATTCTTTTTTTCACGGATGTTGTCTGTGACAATAATTTTACCAGAAAAAGGAATTTTATCAGAACGGGATTCTAGAAATGGAGATTTTTCATCATATTTTGTAAGTATTGACTCTGGATTTTTTGTTTGTTCTTCTTTTTCTGTGTCTATAGAAACTTGGTTATTTTTTGTCTTTTCATTTTTGTCTTTATTTTCTTCTATTATATCGCTTTTATCAGGAATAGAAATCTGTTGTTCAATTTCTTGCTCTTGAGATTTGTTAAAAGAGAATATTTTTTTAATAAAAGATTTCGTCATAAGAATTTTCCTGCTCAAGCAGCGTTTAATTTTGGAAGGACAGCAATCAATTTATCGCCATCATGATCAACGATAAGGGCTTGAACAATTGTTCCTGCTTTTGCACCCTTAACCTGTACAAGGGTATAATCTTCTGTTCGTCCGATTTCATCTTTTTCAACGAGAATTGTTTGTAGACTGTTTTGTAAATGAGCAAGATGCTTTTGGTAAGCCATCTCACCTGCTTTACGCAATTTTTTAGCACGCATCTTAACTATTTTACGGTTTATTTGTGGCATACGTGCGGCAGGTGTTCCTTCTCTTGGACTAAAGGGGAAGACATGGAGATGGGTTAAATTACAATCTTTGATTAAAACAAGACTGTTTTGAAACATCTCTTCTGTTTCTGTAGGAAAACCAGCAATTAAGTCAGCACCATACACCATTGTAGGACGTTTGGCACGCAACTCTTGGCAAAATTGAATGGCATGTTCGCGCAGATGACGCCGTTTCATCCGTTTTAAAATCATATTATCACCTGCTTGCAAAGATAAATGCAAATGGGGCATGATTCTTGTTTCATAAGCTAAAAGATTGATGAGTTCTTCGTCTGCTTCAATAGAGTCAATAGATGAGAGGCGTAATCGCGTTAAGTCAGGAACATGATGCAAAATTGCTGAAGTTAATTTTCCTAGAGTAGCTTTTCCAGGAAGATCGTGGCCATAACTTGTAAGGTCAACACCTGTAAGGACCACCTCTTGGATACCCCCACCTATCAGCTTTTTAATTTGTTCTATGACAGCACCCATGGGAACTGAACGAGATGGTCCTCGTCCATAAGGAATAATGCAAAATGTACAGCGATGATCACATCCATTTTGTACCTGTACAAAAGCGCGGGTGCGCTCTTGCATTGCACTGACCATATGTGGGGCAATTTTTTGTACTTCCATAATGTCATTGATACGCACCTTTTCAGAATTATTAATACCAAAATCAGGAAGTTGACGATAAGAATGGGCGTGAAGTTTATCTTCGTTTCCTAAAACGAGATCCACTTCTGTCATTGAGGCAAAATTTTGTGCTTCTGTTTGGGCTGCACACCCTGTTACAATGATACGCGCATGAGGATTTTCACGTCGTGCTTTGCGGATAGCTTGTTTTGCTTGTCGTACGGCTTCGGCAGTGACAGCACAAGTATTAAAGATAATAGCACCATCTTTAAGTTGATCTAGCCCTGAAGAAGTACTTTCTTTGCGAATGATTTCCGATTCGTAGCTGTTAAGTCGACAACCAAAAGTTACAATTTCTATTGCCATCAGGAGTGATCCTTTTTGTAGGATCCTGTTAAAGGGCTTAAAAAACCACTAAATTGATATTTTATTGGTCCTGTCATAATAATGTGATCGTCTTCTCGGTAAAAAATATTAAGTGTTCCCTTTGGTAAGTTCACATCAATATGGCGCTCTGTAAGTCCACGACGATAAGCAGCCACTGCACTTGCACAAGCAGCACTCCCACATGCTTGTGTTAATCCTGCTCCTCGCTCCCATGTACGTAAATTTAGACTTTTCTTTGACGTTATGCAAGCAATGGAAATATTGCACCGTTCGGGAAACAGGGGATCATGTTCAAGGTTTGGCCCATATTCCTCTAATGGAATATGTTGAATATCATTTTCAACAAAAAAGATAGCATGGAGATTGCCAATGGATATGAGACAAGCGTCTTTTAGGGGACCAGCCGTAATTTCTACGTGATTGGTATCAACTATTTCACGTGAAACAGGCATCTCTTTTGCATTGAAATTTGGGCATCCCATATCAACAGAAATGAGATTGTCGGTTTGGTATTTCCCTTCAATAATTCCAGCGGGAGTTTCTAAATGAAATTTTTCACCAAAATTGTGATCTTTAAGCCATGCGATGACACAGCGGGTACCATTGCCACAAGCTTTAGCCATTGATCCGTCGGCATTCCATATTTCGATGCGGAAGTTGGCTTTTTTCTGGGTTGGTGTGTGGATAGCCATGATTTGATCAAAATGCATTTCAGGATCTGCTGACAAAGCAAGGATTGCTTTTGGTGTAAGAGCATGAGTGCTTTCACGCATATCAACAACAATAATTTGATTTCCAAGACCGTCCATTTTGCTAAATGGCGTTTTCATGAAACTTCTCTATTTCTAATGATTACTTATAAAAGAGATATATGGCTGAAAATCTTATAAATTTCCAGTGTTTAATAAATATAAAATTTGGTACATAAGTTATTTCGTTTAAAATAAGTGATTTTAACCTGTTTTTTTTAATTTGTTAATTTATCTTTGTAACTATAACAAATATTCGCTTAATTTTTTTGTGAACTTATTTATTGTCGTGGGAGAGAGTACAGACATGGCGTTTTCAAAAGTTTCGTTTTTCGTTGCACTATCAACTGTAATGTTTTTAGGGGGATGTTCAACAACACGGTTTGATGGTAATGACGATAATAACGCATTAGAAGTTTTTTATCCATCTCAACAAATGACAATATTGGAAGCGTCTGATCTGTCGTCTCCTTCTTCGTCGATATCTGAAGACGCAAACGCTTCGGTGTATGAAAAAGGAGATTCTCAGAGCGATGGACGAATGGCTAGTCTCGAATTGCCAAGCAATGCCACTGATTTATTTCCTGCAAGTATTGCTGGGGTATGGAATCTTTCTATGGGAGGAAAAGTTTGCCGGATTGCAACTCCACAAACAAAGTTTGGAAAAGGGTACCGTGCTGGTCCTTTACACTGTCCAGGAATTGCTTCCCAAGTGAGATCGTGGGATGTTAAAGGAAAAAGATTATATTTTTATAATAACTCTGGACGTGTTATCCTCGTTCTTTATTCTTCAAATGTTGATCGTTTTGAGGGACGTACACTTGATGATCATCCCGTTGTTTTAAGTCGTTAAATCATTTTTGACCGTTTATGACAAGCTAAGCTAGACGGACAGATTCGTGAAAAGTATTTGTATTTTTCATTGAGATCGGTTTGAAAAAGGTTTTTTGGATGATTCTCGTTTCAACACGTTATAAGGAGCTTGTCGCTAAAGGAGAGGTTTGTTTTGATCCCGCTCAATTAGCTATAACAGAATATTTTGATCATTTATTAAAAAAAATTACGGAACAAAATATCTCTCGTCCTTGGACTTGGATATTTTGCTCTTTCTTTAATAGAATATTTAAAAGGAAAAAACAAAATATTTCTTGTGTTGTAAAACAAGGAGATGAAACAGGTTTTTTTCAGGGACTGTATATTTATGGTGAAGTAGGACGGGGCAAAACCATGCTGATGGATTTGTTCTTTTCTTGTTTGCCTAAAGGTCATAAAAAGCGTGCCCATTTTAATGATTTTATGGCTGATGTGCATGAGCGTATTAATTTTTATCGTCAAGCATCTGGGTGTGCAAAATTTAAACAAGATAATCCTATTTTAGCTGTTGCTGAGGATCTTGCACGAGAAGCAAAAATACTTTGTTTTGATGAGTTTAGTGTAACAGATATTGCTGATGCTATGGTATTGGGGCGGCTTATTTCTGCTTTGTTTGATAAAGGAATTTTCTTTATTGCAACCTCAAATGTGGCGCCGGATAACCTTTATTGTAACGGTTTAAATCGTGAACTCTTTTTGCCTTTTATTCAAGTTTTGAAAGCATATGTTCGCGTTGTTAATCTTGATGCAAAAACAGATTATCGCCTTGAAAAATCAAATCTACAACAGGTGTATGTGTCGCCGTTGGGGGTCCCAGCAAATGAATATATGGATCAAGCATGGGCACTTGTATTGCAAGGACATAAGGAGACATCTGATGAGCTTTCTATAAAAGGGCGCCTTATTCCTATTCCGCGCTTTGGTGCAGGATGTGCTCGTTTTGATTATGGGGATTTATGTGCAAAGCCTTTGGCCGCGGCTGAATATTTGTTATTAGGAGAGCGTTATCATACGATTTTTATTGATAATGTACCGGTCATGGATGATACATGTCGCAATGAAACAAAACGGTTTATTTTGCTTATTGATATTCTTTATGAACGCCACATACGGTTGTTTATGTCGGCTGCGGCAGGGGTAGGGGATTTGTATAAAGGGCATGCGCAGATTACGGAAACATTTGAATTTAAAAGAACACAATCACGTCTTTTCGAAATGCAAAGCTACGATTATTTAAAACTTTGGGAAGAACATTTTCTTTTGAAGAAGAAGCATTGATTATACTTTTACCTTTACGTAAACTGTAAAAACAATAACTTTTTGAAATTAAAGAAATATAATAATTCTGTTGTATTTTTTTTAAATTCACTTTATCGATACATCGTGATAATTTTCTAATAGTTGTTTCAGCGGAGGGTTGTTGTTTCTGTAAAGAGAGAAATTTGTAAATTTCATTTCTTTACTCCTTTTTATGATATTGTTTGAATATGGTTGAAGTCAAAAATATTCAGTATACGGACGCTGATGGGTGTGCGCTGAATTATCTAAAAGTTAGGAAAAAATAAAATGGCACGGAAAAAAATAGCTCTCATTGGTTCAGGTATGATTGGTGGTACTTTAGCACATATTATTGGGCTTAAAGAGCTTGCTGATGTGGTCTTATTTGATATTGCAGAAGGTGTGCCACAAGGTAAGGCTCTAGATATCGCCGAATCTTCTCCTGTTGATGGTTTTGATATCAGTCTAAAAGGTGCTAATGCTTATGAAACAATTGAAGGTGCTGATGTTGTTATTGTAACAGCAGGCGTTGCGCGAAAACCTGGTATGAGCCGTGATGAACTTTTGGGCATTAATTTAAAGGTTATGGAACAAGTTGGAGCTGGAATTAAAAAATACGCTTCTTCGGCGTTTGTTATTTGTATTACTAATCCCCTTGATGCGATGGTGTGGGCTTTGCAGAAATTTTCAGGTCTCCCTACACATAAAGTGGTTGGTATGGCAGGTGTTCTTGATTCAGCGCGTTTTCGTCATTTCTTATCTGAGGAATTTAAGGTCTCTATTAAAGATGTGACAGCGTTTGTTTTAGGGGGCCACGGTGATACAATGGTTCCTCTCGTGCGTTATTCAACGGTTGGTGGTATTTCTTTGCCTGATCTTGTAAAGATGGGCTGGACAACACAGGAAAGAATTGATCAAATTATCCAGCGTACCCGCGATGGTGGTGCAGAAATTATTGGTTTGTTAAAAACAGGTTCTGCTTATTATGCACCAGCAGCTTCTGCTGTTTCTATGGCTGAGGCTTATCTAAAGGACACTAAGCGTGTTGTGCCTGTTGCAGCTTATCTTTCAGGGGAATATGGGGTTAATGATACCTATGTTGGTGTTCCTGTTGTACTTGGTGCAGGTGGTGTTGAACGAGTCATTGAAATTGATCTTGATAAAGAAGAAAGAGGTGCTTTTGATCATTCAGTAAATGCGGTTAAAAAGCTTTGTGAAGCTTGTATTGCTCTTGTACCTAGTCTCAAGTAAATTGAACAAGGTTTAATTCATTAAAATAAGTATTTAGAATATTAAAACTTTAGGATTAATAAGATCCATGATCCATAAAAGAAAAGGACAAATGCATGAATATCCATGAGTATCAGGCCAAACGTCTGCTTCATGAATATGGAGCACCAATTGCAAATGGTGTCGCTGTTTATTCTGTAGAGCAAGCGGAAAAATGGGCGGAAAAATTGCCCGGACCTCTCTATGTGGTTAAAAGTCAGATACACGCTGGTGGTCGTGGTAAGGGTAAGTTTAAAGAACTTGATCCTGATGCAAAGGGTGGTGTTCGGCTTGCACAATCTGTTGAAGAAGTTGTTGCAAATGTTCAAGAAATGCTTGGAAAAACTTTGGTAACCAAACAAACTGGTCCAGAGGGTAAGCAGGTCAACCGCCTTTATATTGAAGACGGTGCCGATATTGAACGGGAGCTTTATCTTTCACTTTTGGTTGATCGTAGCATTGGTCGAATTGCTTTTGTTGTTTCAACAGAAGGTGGAATGGATATTGAAACGGTTGCTGAAGAGACACCAGAAAAAATATTCACGCTTCCCATTGATGCTGGAGAGGGTGTTACTTCTGCTGATTGTGCAAGACTTTGTGATGCGTTGAAACTACAAAGTAGTGCGCGAGAAGATGGTGAAAAGCTTTTTCCGATTCTCTATAAGGCATTTTGTGAAAAAGATATGAGCCTTTTAGAAATCAATCCACTTATTGTGATGAAAGATGGTCGTTTGCGTGTTCTTGATGCGAAAGTTTCTTTTGATAATAATGCTCTGTTTCGTCATCCAGATATTTTAGAATTACGCGATCTTTCAGAGGAAGATCCAAAGGAAATAGAAGCATCAAAGCATGATCTTGCTTATGTTGCTCTTGAGGGTACGATTGGTTGCATGGTTAATGGTGCTGGGCTTGCTATGGCAACAATGGATATCATTAAGCTTTATGGAGCAGAGCCAGCGAATTTTTTGGATGTTGGTGGTGGAGCATCAAAAGAAAAGGTGACAGCTGCTTTTAAGATTATTACGGCCGATCCAAATGTTAAGGGCATTTTGGTTAACATTTTTGGTGGTATTATGCGTTGTGATGTCATTGCTGAAGGTGTGGTTGCTGCTGTTCGTGAGGTTGGTTTAAAAGTTCCCTTGGTTGTTCGTCTTGAAGGCACTAATGTTGAGCAGGGTAAAGCAATTATTAATGAGAGTGGTTTGAATGTTATTCCTGCTGATGATTTAGATGATGCTGCCCAAAAAATTGTTGCAGCCGTGAAGGGAGCTTAAGCTATGTCGATTCTTGTGAATAAAGAGACAAAAGTTCTAGTTCAAGGGCTTACAGGAAAAACAGGAACATTTCATACAGAACAGGCGCTTGCTTATCATGGTACGCAAATGGTTGGTGGCGTTAATCCTAAAAAGGGTGGAGAAACATGGGAAGGTTCAAAAGGTGAAACTCTTCCTATCTTTGCTAATGTTGCAGAAGCAAAAGAAAAAACAGGCGCGGATGCTTCCGTTATTTATGTTCCTCCTGCAGGGGCTGCGGCAGCTATTATAGAGGCTATTGAAGCTGAAATTCGTTTAATTATCTGTATTACGGAAGGTATTCCCGTTATGGATATGGTTAAAGTGAAGGCGCGATTAGAAAACTCAAAGTCTCGTCTTATTGGTCCTAATTGTCCCGGTATTCTTACACCAAATGAATGTAAAATTGGTATTATGCCTGGTTCTATTTTTAGAAAAGGTTCTGTTGGGGTTGTCTCGAGGTCGGGAACTTTAACTTATGAAGCCGTTTTTCAGACGAGTCAGGAAGGTCTCGGACAAACAACTGCTATAGGGATTGGTGGTGATCCTGTTAAGGGTACTGAATTTATTGATGTGTTGGAAATGTTTTTAGCAGATGATGAAACTCAGTCTATTGTTATGATTGGTGAGATTGGTGGTTCTGCTGAAGAAGAAGCAGCACAGTTTCTGCAAGATGAAGCAAGAAAAGGTCGAAAAAAGCCAGTTGTTGGCTTTATTGCTGGCCGTACGGCTCCTCCAGGACGGACAATGGGACATGCCGGTGCTGTTATTTCTGGTGGTAAGGGTGGAGCAGAAGATAAAATTGCAGCAATGGAATCAGCAGGGATTCGTGTGTCTTCTTCACCATCACAGATAGGTAAGACTTTGATGTCAGTTTTGAAAGGCTAAAAGAAAGTTTCACCTGAATAAGCAAAGGTTCTTAGATTCAGGTGAAAAGACTTGAGTATAAAAAGGTAAAACTTTTTTGAATGTTCAAATCACTGCTTGTTTGTAAGCATTTAAAGGTCAAAAGAGATATAAGGAGACGGAATAGATGTTCCGGAGAGGTATATGGCAAGGCAGGACGAAATAAATAGCCTTTTTGCACAGACATCATTTCTTTATGGTGGGAATGCGGATTATATAGATCAACTTTATGCTCAATATGAAAAAGATCCTACCAGTGTTGATTCACAGTGGCGTGCTTTTTTTGAAGGACTTCATGATAATAAAGAAGATGTTCTTAAAAATGCTGAAGGAGCAACATGGCAGCGTGATCATTGGCCATTAAAAGCAGAGGGTGAATTGGTTTCTGCTCTTGATGGTGATTGGTCTTCTCTTGAAAAATATCTTGGCGATAAATTAAAGGAAAAAGCAATAACAGGTGCTGCACAAAAGGGAAAAACTTCCAGTAAACAAGATATTATTCGTGCAACACGTGATTCCGTTCATGCAATTATGATGATTCGTGCGTTTCGAGAACGGGGACATCTTCATGCGCAGCTTGACCCTCTTCAATTGGCCGAAAAACAAGAAGATTATAAGGAACTTTCTCCAGAAGCTTATGGTTTTACTCCAGCTGATTACGAGCGTCCCATTTTTATTGATAATGTTTTAGGATTGGAATATGCAACTATTCCGCAAATGCTTGAGATTCTCAATCGGACCTATTGTTCAACAATCGGTGTGGAATATATGCATGTTTCTGATCCAGTTCAGAAAGCATGGCTTCAAGAACGCATTGAAGGGCGAGATAAAAAAAATTCTTTCACACAACAAGACAAGAAAGCTATTCTGAATAAGCTTATTCAGGCAGAGGGATTCGAACAGTTTTTAGACACTAAATATAAAGGTACAAAGCGTTTTGGACTCGATGGTGGTGAGGCGCTGATTCCCGCTCTTGAACAAATTATCAAATGTGGTAGTGCTTTGGGGGTGCAGGAAGTTATTTTAGGAATGGCACATCGTGGTCGTTTAAATGTTCTTTCACAAGTTCTTGCCAAACCGCATAGGGCTATCTTTCATGAATTCAAAGGGGGATCTTATAAGCCTGATGATGTGGAGGGATCCGGTGATGTCAAATATCATTTGGGAACTACCGCTGATCTGGACTTTGATGGTAAAAAAGTTCACTTATCGCTGTTGGCTAATCCATCTCATCTTGAGATTGTTGATCCGGTTGTTATGGGGAAAGCACGTGCTAAACAAGATCAACTTATGGGACCTGCGCATACTGATTTACTCCCATTAAGTGAGCGTTCAAAAGTGATGCCATTGCTTATTCATGGTGATGCTGCTTTTGCAGGACAAGGCGTTATCCAAGAAACTTTTGGTCTTTCAGGTCTTAAAGGTTATCGTGTTGCAGGCTCACTTCATGTTATTATCAATAACCAGATTGGTTTTACAACATCTCCACGTTTTTCACGTTCTTCGCCTTATCCATCAGATGTCGCAAAAATGATTGATGCACCAATTTTCCATGTGAATGGTGATGATCCTGAGGCTGTTGTTTTTGTTGCCAAAATAGCAACAGAGTTTCGCCAAATTTTCCATAAACCAGTGGTTATTGATATGTTTTGTTATCGCCGTTATGGGCATAATGAAGGTGATGAACCTTCCTTTACGCAGCCGCTTATGTATAAAGCAATTCGTAATCATAAAACAACACTTCAACTTTATAGTGACCAATTGGTAGCAGAAGGAATGATTTCTTCAGAAGAGATTGAGCAACAAAAAAAATTATGGCGCGATAAGCTTGAAGGTGAACTTGAAGCGAGTGCTTCTTATAAGCCTAATAAGGCTGATTGGCTTGATGGAAGCTGGACGGGACTCAAAGCTTTTAGTAGTTCTGATGAGCAGCATTCTAGAGCAAGCGGTGTTGAATTAAAAACTTTAAAGGAAATTGGTCAGAAAATTGTTGAAATTCCGGCGAATTTTCATGTTCACAAAACCATTCAACGTTTTTTAAATAATCGTGCTAAAATTTTTGAAACCGGTGAGGGTGTTGACTGGGCAACCGCTGAAGCTTTAGCTTTTGGTTCACTTTGTTTGGAAGGTGCACCGGTTCGTCTTTCCGGTGAAGATGTTGAGCGGGGAACTTTTTCACAACGTCATTCCGTTCTTTATGACCAAGAAAATGAGGCGCGTTATATTCCTTTGAATCATTTACAAAAGGGGCAAGCGCTTTATGACGTTGTTAATTCTATGCTTTCTGAAGAAGCTGTTCTTGGTTTTGAATATGGATATTCTCTTGCTGAACCACGAGGATTAACACTTTGGGAAGCACAATTTGGTGATTTCTCTAATGGTGCACAGGTCATTTTTGATCAATTTATTTCATCTGCAGAGCGTAAGTGGCTTCGTATGTCTGGTCTTGTGTGTTTATTGCCTCATGGTTTTGAAGGGCAAGGGCCGGAGCATTCTTCTGCACGTTTAGAACGATTTCTTCAACTTTGTGCGGAAGATAATATGCAGGTTGCTAATTGTACAACCCCTGCAAATTATTTTCATATTTTGCGTCGACAAATTAAGCGTGATTTCCGTAAGCCATTGATTTTGATGACACCGAAATCACTCTTACGTCATAAGCGAGCGGTTTCTCTTCTCAATGAAATGGGGCCAGAAACAAGTTTCTGTCGTGTGTTGCTTGATGATGCAGAATGTCTCAAAGATTCTGTCATTAAGTTGCAAAAAGATAATAAAATTCGCCGTGTCGTTCTTTGTACTGGTAAGGTTTATTACGACCTTTATGAAGAACGTGAAAAAAAGGGTATTGATGATGTTTATCTCCTTCGTATTGAACAGCTTTATCCTTTCCCTGCAAAAGTTTTGGTGAATGTGTTATCGCGCTTTTTGCAGGCGGAAGTTTTTTGGTGCCAAGAGGAACCAAAAAACATGGGGGCTTGGTCATTTATTGAGCCTTATTTGGAATGGGTTTTGACGCATATTAATGCGCAATATTCACGTGCTCGTTATGCAGGACGTCCTGCGAGTGCGTCACCGGCCTCTGGGTTAATGGTGAAACACCTTGAACAACTGGCTGCGTTTCTTAAAGACGCGTTAGGTTCTTAATTTATTACTACTCTGATGTATGGAAAAATATTATGACTACTGAAATTCGTGTTCCTACTTTGGGCGAATCGGTTACCGAAGCAACGGTTGGCAAATGGTTTAAAAAACTTGGCGAAGCTGTCGCTATGGATGAGCCTTTGGTTGAATTAGAAACTGATAAGGTAACCGTTGAAGTTCCTTCTCCTGTTGCTGGGAAATTATCTGAAATCATTGCAAAAGAAGGCGATACGGTTGAAGTAAATGCTCTTTTAGGAGTGGTGAAAGCTGGAGAAGCTGGTGTCTCCCAATCATTTTCACCTTCTGCTACACTTGTTCCAGCGGCTTCATCTGAATCGGAGAAGTCTGCTTTGAGCAGTGCAATGCCTCCTTCTCCTTCAGCAGCAAAATTGATGGCTGAAAATAATGTTGCAAAAAGCGATATTTCAGGTTCTGGAAAACGTGGACAAATTCTTAAAGAAGATGTTCTTGGTGGATTAAAACAAAGTACAAATGCCCCTACACCCTCTTCTTCTGCGACGAGTTCTTCGGCAATTCCTGTCCAAGAAACACGTGAAGAGCGGGTTCGTATGACGAAATTGCGTCAAACAATTGCTCGCCGTCTTAAAGATGCACAAAATGTAGCAGCGATGTTAACCACATTTAATGAGGTTGATATGTCAGCTGTGATGGATTTGCGCAAGCGTTATAAGGATCTTTTTGAAAAGAAACATAGTGTTAAACTTGGTTTTATGGGGTTTTTTACCAAGGCTGTTTGTCATGCATTAAAAGAACTTCCTGCTGTTAATGCCGAGATTGATGGGACAGATATTGTTTACAAAAACTATGTCAATGTTGGAATTGCTGTTGGAACGGATAAAGGGCTTGTTGTTCCAGTAGTGCGAGATGCAGATCAAATGTCATTGGCAGAGATTGAAAAAGAGATTGGTCGTTTGGGACGTCTTGCGCGTGATGGAAAATTAGCCGTTTCTGATATGCAGGGCGGAACTTTTACCATTACCAATGGTGGTGTGTATGGATCGTTGATGTCAACACCGATTTTGAATGCACCACAATCTGGTATTTTGGGAATGCATGCGATTAAAGAGCGAGCAATGGTTGTTGAGGGCCAAGTTGTGATTCGTCCCATGATGTATTTAGCGCTTTCTTATGATCACCGTATTGTGGATGGGCAAGAAGCTGTGACTTTCCTTGTGCGTGTTAAGGAAAGCTTAGAAGATCCGGAACGCCTTGTTCTTGATTTGTAAAATACAGTTTTCAGGATGAAAGGAGAAACGGATGTCTTATGATGTGGCTGTGATCGGAGCGGGTCCAGGTGGTTATGTAGCAGCAATAAAGGCGGCACAACTGGGACTTAAAGTAGCGATTATTGAAAAGCGTACAACATTAGGAGGAACATGTCTCAACGTTGGTTGTATTCCTTCTAAAGCGTTGTTGCATGCTTCAGAAGTGTTTTCTGAAACCCAGCATGGTTTTGAAACGCTTGGTATTTCTATTGGTAAATCTAAGCTTAACCTTGAACAAATGATGGTTCATAAGAAAGCTGTGGTAACAGCCAATACGAGTGGTGTTTCTTTTTTGATGAAAAAAAATAAAGTTGATACTTTTTTTGGGACAGCCAAAATTTTGAGTGCGGGTCATGTGGAAGTTGTTGCCAGAGATGGTAATAAACAAACAATTGAAACAAAAAATATTATTATTGCTACCGGTTCAGAGAGTTCAGGCATTCCAGGGGTGAATGTTGAAATTGATGAAAAGACTATTGTTTCTTCTACGGGAGCTCTTTCACTTGAAAAAGTACCAGCGCATATGATTGTAGTGGGTGCTGGTGTTATTGGTTCAGAACTTGGATCAGTTTGGAGCCGTTTAGGTGCTAAGGTGACCATTATTGAGTATCTTAATAAAGTTTTGGGCTCAATGGATGGTGAAGTTTCACGGCAATTTCAGAAATTAATGGAAAAACAGGGGATTGAATATAAAACGGGTGCAAAGGTGACAGCTGTTACACAATCTGGCTCAACTGCTCAGGTGAGCTTTGAATCTATCAAAGGTGGTGAATCTGAAACTTTAGAGGCTGATGTTGTGCTTATTGCTACTGGACGTTCTCCCTATACAGAGGGGCTTGGCTTACAAGAGGCTGGTGTTCAGTTAGATGAACGCGGATTTATTGCAATTGATGCTCATTGGCAGACGAATGTTCCAGGAATTTATGCAATTGGTGATGTCGTAAAAGGACCAATGTTAGCACATAAAGCAGAGGAAGAAGGCGTTGCTGTGGCAGAAATTTTGGCAGGTCAAAAAGGACATGTTAATTTTGATGTTATTCCTAGTGTTGTTTATACACAGCCGGAAATTGCGAGTGTAGGAAGGACAGAAGAAGAGCTAAAAACTGCTGGTATTGAATATAATGTTGGCAAATTTCCTTTTATGGCTAATGGTCGTGCACGTGCAATGCAAAAGAGTGATGGGTTCGTTAAAATCCTTTCTGATAAAAAAACAGATCGGGTATTAGGGGGGCATATTCTTGGATTTGGTGCTGGTGAAATGATCCATGAAATTGCAGTTTTAATGGAATTTGGTGGTTCATCAGAAGATCTGGGACGTTGTTGCCATGCACATCCTACCTTATCAGAAGCCGTGCGTGAGGCAGCTTTGGCAACATTTGCTAAACCACTTCATATTTAAAAAGCTTTTAAAAAGTACATTTTAAAAGGCACATGAGGCGGAAAATATTAGTGAAGCATGCAACAACATTTTAAAACTTTAAAAAGGAATATAACCAATTGTATTAAAATGTTCCATTTGTTGTATGCTTTTCGATAATTACTGTTTTAGATATCTGTTGTGCAGTTTTGATTGATTATTCTGTTGTGCACTATCGTTTAGAGCGGTGGTGTTTAGTCTATGTAAAGTTTTATATATAGGGTAGTTTTTATACTGTTATAAAATATTTAAGATAGGATTCTGAGCCTATCTGCGTGCTTTGTGTTAAGAAAACATCTCTCAAAATGCCCAAATCTACTTCGCAATGGTGCTCGTGAATGGTATAGCTGTAAAGTTTCTCTTGAAATATATGAAATTCATTCAAACTGTTATAAGACCTATTGTGCACCATCATCTTTATGTTTAGTAAAAGTACACGCTGACATTGATAATACACTTTTTCAGTTCTCAATATTGCTAAAGCTCTTTATTATTTGAGAGTTTTCATAAGAGAATTTTTATTCTGTTCTTTTATCATTTTACCTCACACGCTCGCTTTGTTTGTGATGTGCAGACAAAAGATTTTAATTGCTTCAATGTGAGAAAGTTTGTGATAAGAAAATCTTACAGTATTCAGCGTTATGAATCAAGTTGAAAATGATATTTTATTGTTATAAATCAATGTGTTATATATGATGATGAATCATATGAAGAGAGAAGCCAAGAGGAATTCACCCAAAGAAATTGAATTGTTTAATGATTGGTGTGGGTTAAGGATCTTTGTCATTTAAGATGAAGAGGGGAGGGATTGGATATTCTACAAAATACCGCTCTTCTTTAAAAAAGCGGTATTTTTATATCTTTTGTTTATGACACTATCTTTTTGATGATAATGACAAGTCATACAGTGTGATTAAGTTAGTTTTTTCTTCTCTGCTTTTCTTGATCATTGCTTGCTATGTCTTAAAAAGATGATATGTCTCTTCTTTAAGGTTGTTAAGAAATCGTAATGTTGCCAAAATATAACGAATAGCTAAAATTTTTTTGAAAACCATAATTACACGAGAATATTAAGTTTGTTTTCATTGGGCAGTTTTGTGATAACTTAAAAAATCAAGCATATGCTTTCTATAGGTATTAAAATTGTAATTTTTTATCTTCTTGTTGTTCTCTTATAAAAGTGGGAAGCCCCATATGATCAAGATATTTAAGGAAAGGGTGGGGTGGTAATTCTTCTACATTGACCATAGTTTTAACATCCCATTCGCCTGTGGCAATAAGAAGAGCTGTTGCGGCTGCTGGTACGCCAGCTGTATAGGAAATGCCTTGTGCCCCAGTTTCATGAAAAGCTTGTTTGTGATCGGCTATATTATAGATAAAAATTTCTTTCGAGTTTCCATCATTTTCGCCTTTAATAAGATCTCCGATACAGGTTTTTCCTGTGTAGTCTGGGGCGAGAGAGGAAGGGTCGGGTAAGACGGCCTTCACGACTTTCAAGGGCACGACTTCTTGACCTTCTGCCGTTTTAATTGGTTGTTCGGATAAGAGTCCGAGGTTTTTTAGAACCGTAAAAACAGTGATATAACGATCACTAAATCCCATCCAGAAACGGACATTCTCTACATCAAGATTTTTGGAAAGTGAATGAATTTCATCATGTCCTGTCATATAGGCTTTTTGTTTTCCCACAACGGGAAGATCCCATTCATGGCTGATTTCAAACATTTTATTGGAAGTCCATTTTTTATTTTGCCATGACCATACTTGTCCTGTAAATTCACGGAAGTTAATTTCTGGATCAAAATTTGTAGCAAACCAACGCCCATGATTTCCGGCATTAATATCAATAATATCAATATCTGTGATTTTATCAAAATAATCATCGCGCGCTAATGCAGCATAAGCGTTCACTACACCTGGGTCAAAACCTGCTCCTAAAATAGCGGTTATACCAGCTTTTTCACATTCTTGACGTCGAGGCCATTCATAATTGCCATACCAAGGAGGTGTTTCACAAATTTTCAATGGGTCTTCATGAATTGCGGTATCGATATAAGCGCATTTGGTTTCAATACAAGCTGAAAGAACAGACATATTAAGAAAGGCAGAACCAACATTAATGACAATTTCGCATTTGGTCTTTTGGATGAGCTTTATAGTTTCTTCTACATTCATGGCATTGAGCGAATGGCTTTTGAGAACACCCTGTTCTTTCATTGTGTTTTTTTCTTTAATAGAAGCAATGATGGCCTCACATTTTTTGAGTGTTCGTGAAGCAATATGAATTTCACCAAGAATATCGTTGTTTTGAGCGCATTTATGCGCAACAACTTGTGCAACACCTCCGGCACCAATAATGAGAACATTTTTTTTCATTGTAGGTCCATCTCCTTTTTAATACTGTTGTATGACGTTTTTTATGGTTTATCTTTATGAAAGGCTTTCCTGATAGTCGTTATAGCTGAATTGGCGTTGAAGTGTTAATGTACCATCGCACTCTTTGAGAACAATAGCAGGCATTGTAACGCCATTAAACCAGTTTTTTTTGACCATTGTATAACCTGCTGCATCCTGAAAAGACAGTCTATCGCCTATTTTAAGAGGTTTTTGAAATTGAAATGTTCCAAAAATATCGCCGGCAAGACAAGACTTTCCACAAATCATAATTTCGTGTGGACCTTGATTGGGTTCTAATTTGGCATTCTCACGATAAATTAAAAGATCAAGCATATGAGCTTCAATGGAGCTATCAACGATGGCAAGTTTTTTTTCATTATACAATGTGTCAAGAACGCTTACTTCCAGTGTGGTGCTTTTGGTAATAGCAGCTTCTCCTGGTTCTAGAAAAAGAGTGACACCATGAGTTTTAGAAAATTGTTTTAAGCGTTTTGCGAAAGCTTCTAGAGGATAATTTTCAGCCGTAAAATGGATTCCGCCGCCAAGGCTTATCCAGTCAACAGCAGAAAAAAGTTCTGCAAATTTTTCTTCCATATACCCAAGCATTTGGTTAAAAAGATTAAAGTCAGCATTTTCACAATTGTTATGGATCATCAATCCGTTGATAAGAGGCAGAACTTCTTTGATAGCGCTTTGGTTTGTTTCTCCTAAGCGGCTAAAAGGGCGAGAGGGGTTGGCAAGATCAAAATTTGATGCGCTCATTCCTGGGTTTAACCTTAAACCTCTTTGAATGGTTTTTGTTGCATCAGAAAAGCGTTGAAGCTGTTGGATGGAATTAAAGATGATTTTATCTGCATAACCACAGGCTTCATCAATTTCATCATCTGCCCAAGCCACTGAATAAGCATGGGTTTCTTTGCCAAATTTTTCTCTTCCTAAACGCAGTTCATAAAGGGATGATGATGTGGTTCCATCCATGAACTCAGACATTAAATCAAAAACACTCCATGTGGCAAAACATTTCAAAGCAAGTAAAATTTTAGCTCCGGACATTTCCCGTAAACGAGAAATTGTTTGCATGTTTTTGATGAGTTTCGATTTGTCTATAAGATAGTAGGGGGTTTTTATCATTATTTATTCATTCTTTTTTGTAGGATCTTATTGCCAAGATCAACGTTTAGTACAAAGAGTAACAGAATGTCTCAAGAAAAAAGAATCTTAAGAAAAGAATCTGTTTCTGTCCAGCAAGAGAAAGGCTTTCTGTAATTACTGTTGTTTATTATGTTGAGTTTTTTGTTATGAGTATGAAAAAAAAATTATATTATGCTTTAGCTTTTGTATTTGTTAGCAGTTTTTTCATTATAATAACCACTCTTGTTAATTGGGGGCAAAATAGGAGTGATGCTAAAGCCAAACTGGTTACTCAGACCTCTCTCCAAGATAGTTCGGTGCCTTTGATTTTTACGGGGCGTAGAGAACTTAATGGTTTTAAAGGTTATCGTCATTATCGGCGTGGTTATCGTAAATACAGTGATAATTGGTGGTACCCTGAAGTGGCATTTATTACATCACCGCACTTAAGCACAAAAGGCGCATCATTAAAAGTTGTACCAGATGCTAAAAAAGTGTTTTTAACTTCTTCTTCGGAAAAATTAGAAAAAAAAGAGCCATGGATGCTTAAACAACATATTGAATCTTGCCTTGCGCGTTATCGCTCTTATAATAAAAATGATAATAGTTTTCAGCCTTTTCATGGGGGGCGTAAGCAGTGTTTATCACGCTTTTTTAAAGGATAGAAATTATTAAATAAAATTTTAATTGCTTCTTGTCGTGGGCGTTATTGTTCTTAAAATAAAGAGAAGACTTGTGTGGTGCGCAGTATTTTCATGCCAGCATTGTTTTTTTTAAAATTTTAAATGCTTTTAAGTTTTATTAAATCTTATTATCATTAAGTGTGGAATGGGGGGTGAGAATATAAGTTTTTGTCGATGACAAAATATTAAGGCAAAATGGAGTTTAAAGAATGACAACACGGGAAGCAATGTTGGTATTGCTCGTTTTGCTTCCCTTTGGTGGAAGTGCTGTCATTGGCTTTTTTCGTTCGACAGCAAAAAATAATGAAGCCTGGTTTGCTGGGATTGTCGCGCTTTTCTGTCTTATTTTTACAATAATGCTTTATCCGGAAGTTCGCGGAAACCACATAGTGCGTTTAGATATTTCTTGGCTTCCAGAATGGGGAAGCGATTTGATTCTTCGTATAGATGGTTTATCGTGGCTTTTTTGCTTGCTCATTACAGGGATTGGGCTGCTTGTTGTCATTTATTCACGTTATTACATGGATCCAGCGGATTCTGTACCTCGTTTTTTTTCCTTTTTTTTGGCTTTTATGGGATCAATGATAGGAATAGTTTTATCAGGTAATCTCGTCTTTTTGGTTGTTTTCTGGGAACTCACCAGTATTTTTTCTTTTTTGTTGATCGGCTATTGGTACCATAATGCAAGTGCGCGTGAGGGTGCGCGTATGGCTCTAACGATCACAGGTTTTGGCGGCTTTGCCCTTTTTATTGGAGTTTTATTGATTGGGTATACTGTTGGCAGTTTTGATTTGGATAAGGTGCTACAGTCTGGAGATATGATCCGGTCAAGTTCTCTTTATAGTCCTATCCTTATTTGTATTTTATTGGGAGGGTTAACAAAAAGCGCGCAATTTCCCTTTCATTTTTGGCTACCCAACGCGATGGCTGCTCCAACCCCCGTATCGGCTTATTTGCATTCGGCAACAATGGTAAAAGCGGGATTGTTTTTGCTTGTTCGTTTATGGCCTGTGCTCTCTGGAACAGAATCTTGGTTTTGGCTGGTTGGCTTTTCAGGACTCTCGACATTGCTGCTAGGTGCCTATTTTTCCATGTTTCAGCAAGACTTAAAAGGACTGCTTGCTTACTCGACTATTAGTCATCTTGGATTAATTACAACGCTTTTAAGTCTTGGTAGTCCACTTGCATGTGTTGCGGCGATCTTTCATATGGCCAATCATGCTACTTTTAAGGCCTCTTTATTTATGGCTGCTGGCATTATTGATCATGAGACAGGAACACGTGATATGCGTAAACTGTCAGGGCTTTATCGTTCTATGCCTATTACAGCAACTCTTGCTTTAGTTGCGAGTGCAGCGATGGCTGGGGTTCCTTTGTTGAATGGTTTTTTATCGAAAGAGATGTTTTTTGCTGAAGCTGTTGAAACGCATATGGAATCATGGCTCGATTGGATTGCGCCTTATGTGGCAACGCTAGCTAGTCTGTTTAGTGTGACTTATTCTATACGCTTTATTCATGGTGTTTTTTTAGGACCAAAGCCTGACAATTTACCCAAGACTCCCCATGAACCACCGCATTTTATGCGTTTACCAATGGAGCTTTTGGTGTTTATTTGTTTAGCGGTTGGTATTTTCCCTAATTTAACAATAGGACCTATTTTAGATAATGCGGTCGTGTCTGTTTTAGGACCAATGACAATTCCTTATAGTTTGGCTGTTTGGCATGGGTTTAACACTCCATTAGTGATGAGTTTTGTTGCATTATTAGGGGGCGGATTGCTCTATGCTGTCGGGCATCGTTATTTTTTATCCTGTGATGATGGGGCTCCTTTTTTCCGTCACTTAAAAGGACCGCGTATTTTTGAACGCATTCTCGTAATTATTTCTTGGAAATGGGCCCGTGCGGTGGAATCTGCTTTGTCAACACGCCGTTTGCAGATCCAGTTGCATTGGATTTTTTGGGTCTGTTTTGCATTTGTTGGTCTTTTACTTTGGTGCGATGGTTTCATTCCAGTGGGGACATTACCGCTTTTTCCACTTGATATTCCTTTTCTCGCTCTTTGGCTGGTTGGCGGATTATGTGCGCTTTTAGTTGCTTGGCGAGCAAAGTTTCATCGTCTTGCTTCACTTATGCTTTTAGGGGGAGCTGGTTTGATGACTTGTGCAACCTTTTTATGGCTTTCTGCTCCTGATTTAGCAATAACACAATTGGTTGTTGAGGTTGTTACAGTCGTTTTATTATTGCTTGGTTTACGGTGGTTGCCTAAACGTTTGCATGATCCTGGGCCAGCTGCTGTTCATTTTTGGATTCGTTTGCGTCGTTTCCGTGATTTCATCATATCCCTTGTAGGAGGTGCTGGTGTAGCATGGCTTTCTTTTGCAGTGATGACACGTCCTCAAGGTACAACGATTTCTGATTTTTTTCTAACGCATGCTTACTCAGATGCTGGTGGTCGCAATGTTGTGAATGTGTTGTTGGTTGATTTCCGTGGTTTTGATACCATGGGAGAAATTGTGGTTTTGGGTGTTGTTTCCCTTACTGTTTTTGCCCTCTTACGACGTTTTCGTCCTGCGCCTGAGAGTATTGATGCGCCTTTTCAACAACGTATCCAGAAAGCCTTTGATATAGCACAGCCTAATCGAAATGTGGGAGATACAGTATTAAATTATTTAGCTGTTCCTGCTGTTATTATGGGTTGGCTCTTTCCGATTATTATTGCTTTTGCTATTTATTTATTCATGCGAGGGCATGATCTGCCAGGAGGTGGATTTGTCGGTGGTATTACTTTGGCGATAGGGTTTATTTTACAATATCTTGCACGCGATATTCGGTGGGTGGAAACGCATTTGAGAGTTTTACCTTTGCGTTGGATAGGCTTTGGCTTATTGTTGTCAGTTGTAACGGGGATGGGCTCTTGGTTTTTTGGATATCCTTTTTTAACATCCTTTTTTCGATATATTCATCTTCCGTTAATTGGGAAAGTTCCCATGACATCTGCTTTTTTGTTTGATTTTGGTGTACTTTCTCTTGTGTTGGGAGCAACTGTTCTCATTTTAATTGCACTTGCACACCAGTCAATTCGGAGTTACCGAATCGGTAAGAAACCTATTTTAAAAGAGAAGGAAAATTAATGGAAATTGTTCTTTCTTTGGGTATTGGTGTTTTTGTCGGATCAGGTATTTGGCTTGTTTTGCGTCCACGTACTTTTCAAGTCATTCTTGGTTTGTCCTTGATCTCCTATGGTGTTAATCTTTTTATATTTTCAATGAGTAGACCGCGTAGTAATGCTGCTCCAATTGTTGATCCTACCACTGTTATTAATCCAGCTAATTATGTCGATCCTCTCCCACAAGCCTTGGTGTTAACTGCGATTGTGATTGGTTTTGCAACAACAGCTTTATTTTTAGTTATCTTGTTGGTTTCACGTGGTTTAACGGGTTCTGATCACGTTGATGGACGTGAGGTGCAATAATGGAAGTAGGGGTGCATCATCTCCTTATTTTGCCTATTCTTTTGCCGTTAATCACTGGAGCACTTCTTCTTTTTTATGATGAACGTCGTGCAAAACTTAAATCATTCATCAGTCTTTCTTCTGCGGGACTGTTGGTCGTTACTGCCATTTTATTGATTATACGTACTCTTGAAATAGCACCGGCTTGTGATGTTTATCGACTTGGTAATTGGCCGTCTTCTTTTGGAATTGTTTTAGTCCTTGATCGCTTAAGCGCTATGATGCTTTTACTTTCCAGCTTGTTGGTGACTAGCGTGTTGGTTTTTGCGCGGGCTCATTGGTACAAAGCTGGTTCTCATTTTCAGTCACTAATGCAATTTTTTATGGTGGGAATAAATGGTGCTTTTTTGACCGGCGATTTATTTAATTTATTTGTGTTTTTTGAAGTTATGTTAACGGCTTCCTATGGGCTTGCTTTGCATGGTTCTGGTCAGACACGCGTGCGCGCAGGGTTGCATTATGTCGTGGTTAATCTTGTTGCTTCATTATTTTTTTTAGTGGGTATAGCGCTCATTTATGGAGTCGTTGGTACTCTTAATATGGCCGATTTGGCTGTTAAAATAAAATATATATCTTCTACAGATATTGTTTTGTTCGAAATAGGTGTTGCACTTTTAGGTATTGCTTTTTTGCTTAAAGCGGGTATGTGGCCGCTTAATTTTTGGTTGGTGCCAACTTACAGTGCAGTAGCAGCACCCGTTGGAGCTTCTTTTGCACTTTTGAGCAAGGTGGGTATTTATATTATTTTACGTTTAACGTTGCTATGGTTTAGTCCTGAAAGTGAATATTTTAACCATTTTGGTCATACGGTTTTGTTTTATGGTGGGCTTGCCACTATGATTGTTGGTTTTATTGGGGTATTGGCGAGTCAAGTTTTGGTGCGTTTGGCAGCTTATAGTGTCCTTGTCTCTTCTGGTACATTGTTGGCCGCGATCGGCATCGGCAATGCAGCACTGACAGCAGGTGCACTTTTTTATATTGTTTCTTCAACTTTAGCACTGGGAGCTTTTTTTCTTTTGGTAGAGTTGGTTGAGCGCTGTCAAGATGTGGCTGCTAATGTTCTTGCTGTCACAATGGAGGTTTATGGCGACGATGAAGAGGAGGAAGAAGATGAAGTTGGCACATATTTTCCTGTAACCTTGGCAATTCTTGGGGCTTGTTTTGGTATCTGTGCCATTTTGATTATTGGATTGCCACCTTTTTCTGGTTTTGTTGCTAAACTTATGATGTTCATGGCAATTTTAAACCATAGTAGAGAGGATTTTTTTGCCTCTCTTCCGGTTTACCAAGATTGGCTTTTTGTAGTTTTTGTCACCCTCTCTGGCTTTGCAGCTTTGATTGCACTGACACGAACGGGTATCCGAACTTTTTGGATTTCTCTTGAAGGTCGCGTTCCCCGTGTGCAGGTGATAGAATTTGCACCTATTGCCGTTCTTCTTGCCTTGTGTTTTCTTATAACAATTGTAGCCAGTCCTGTTAGTCATTATATGTCTGAAACCGCTAAGACTTTGTATGAACCTCAAAACTATATTGGGAGCGTTTTAACGGATTTTTCTCTCGAAAATAGGGAGATGAGTAAATGAATCGTTTTTATACTTCCCCTTTTTTCAGTGGTGGCATTGTCCTTATGTGGCTTATTTTAAATGGTTTTAGTTTAGGGCAATTGCTTTTAGGGATTTTAACCGCTTTGTTTTGTGGTTGGATGATACGGCTTCTGGAGCCAGAGAAGGCTGTTATTAAAAGCTGGAGTGCGGTTTTTCGTCTCGTTTTTCGAGTATTTATAGATTCTATATTCTCAAATGTTTCGGTGGCTTGGTTTGTTTTAACAAAAAGGTCTCGAGAGCAGAAGTCTGGTTTTATTGTAGTACCTCTTCTGCTTCATAATCGCACTGCTTTGGCTATTTTAGCGTGCATCCTTTCGGCAACCCCTGGAACTGCTTGGGTTGCCTATAATAGTAAAAAGGGTGAACTTTTGCTTCATGTCTTAAATTTAAAAAATGGATATGATTACAAACAGTTGATCAAACAACGGTATGAGCAATTGCTTTTGGAGATTTTTTTATGAGTATGGTGATTCTTTATTGGGGGCTTTTCTTTTCACAGTTTTTTTTAAGTTTAGCGGTGATTTTCGCGCTGTTTCGGTTGATTCGTGGTCCACGGGCACAGGATAGAATTGTTGGTTTGGATGCCCTTTATATAACCACTATTCTTTTGTTTCTTACATTCGATATTCGTTCTGGAACAACCATTTATTTTGTCGCAGCTCTCATTATTGGGTTGTTGGGTCCTGTCTCGAGTATTGCTTTGGCGAAATTTCTCATGCGAGGGGAGATTATTGAATGAAAGATGATGTATCGCTTGTGGTTGCTATTGCTATCACGATTTTCTTAATATTAGGGTCGGGACTGACATTGATCGCAACAATAGGTTTGGTGCGTTTTTCCAATTTTTATAAGCGTTTGCATATGCTTTCAGTATGTACGAGTTGGGGCGTTGGTAGTATTCTTATTTCTTCATTTCTTTATTCAATATTTGTGGACCATTATTTTGTTTTTCATGAAGCGTTGCTGATGTTTTTTTTGTTTTTAACAGCGCCGATAGCTTCTATGTTGCTTTCACATACAGCAGCTTATCGACATCATTCAGAAGAACAGTCAGAAAAACCGCTGGCTCTTTTATTACACCAGACGGAGGAAAAGTTACCCACATCAGAAGGAACATCAAGAGATGAGAGCCAGCGCGGTTCTTGAAATGTAAGAACCTTCCTTATTCTGTGCTTTTTTCTTCTACACAGTGGATGGGCTTTTCTTCTTTTGGATCATTAATAAGATCGTAAAATATGGCTTCATTTTTAGTTATCCACCAAATGTATTGACCACCCACATATTTTCCTCCAGAAGCGGTCATTACATTAGAACCAACGATGCGCTTACCGTTCCATTTTAAATCAACAAGCGCAATATTGCCAGCATTATGATAAGTTGCTTCAACATGCTCTTTGCTTGTTCCCATATCGCATTGATAGGAGACGGTCTCTGTTGTTGGTTCTGGGTCATCTGGTACTTTAATGACTAAAGAACTTGCTAATGCATTAATTGAACCGAGGAGGAACACACTTAAAGTAATGAAAAATTGTTTAGTAAAAGAAATTTTTTTCATAATATTTCCCGTGTTATTTAAAATAATAATGTTGACTCATCTTTACAGAGGATAGGTTTTTTTTCTTCTGGATCCTGAGCAAGGTCATAAAGCGTGACTTCTTTGTTCTTCTCCCACCAGATATACTGAGCTCCTGCAAATTTTGCTCCTGTCGCAGCGATGACATTAGCAGCAATGACACGATCACCGTTCCATTTGAAATCAACCAACGAAATATTGTCAGCATTAAGATAGACTGCCTCAACGCGCTCTTTACCTGTTTCAGTATCACACTGATAGGTAATGATCTCTGTTTTGGGCTCTGGATTGTCTGGTACTTCAATGATTAAAGAACCAGCTAAGCTATTGTTTGAGCTGAAGAGTGATAAACTTAAAGCGGTGAAAAATCCTAAAATGTGCAAAGTTTTTTTCATGATGCTTCCCTATATTCCTAATATTGTGCACAAAGAATAATTTGACTGATACGATGGTGTCTACGGCAGGATTCGAACCTGCGACCCCAGGATTCATACCACTTCGATTTTCACCGCCAGCCTTATCGGCTGTTTGTGGTCTGGACTGTCTCTTCACCTTGAAGCTTTTGCTCTTTAGGTGCTGCCCGTTCAGTCTCTACACCTTTCTCTCATTTGAAGAGAGACTTGGCTCGGGATTGGCATATAGTCGCCCATGAAGCTTTCCCCGAATTTGAGCAGATTCACTTTGAGGATTTCTCCTCAAAATGCCCAATTTCTTTAGGAATCCTGTGCTCTATCCTACTGAGCTACGCAGACATCATCATATTTAATCTTTAATAGAAGTATAAAAACGAATCAATTATATTCAATATGAATTAACGAATTTCTGTTAATTTTTGTTCCAAAAAGGATAAAACTGCATCTGGTGAAACATTTTTTGCAATAAATGATTGGCCAAGTCCGCGCGTTAAGATGAAGGTCAAATTATTTTGTAAAACTTTTTTATCTTGGGCAATGAGAGTCATTAAAGTTTCAGCATCTGGTAGACACCCTGGGATATCCTTTAATTGTGTAGGTAATCCTATTGCTTTAAGGTGTGCTTCAATGCGTTGTGTAAGCGTGGGGCTTATTAAATTTAATTGAGCAGAAAATTGATGCGCTAGAATCATTCCAATTGCTACAGCTTCACCGTGAATTAAACGCTTTGAGTCATAAGCGGTTGCTGTTTCAAGCATGTGTCCAAATGTATGGCCAAGATTTAAGAGTGCGCGCTCTCCTGTTTCGTGTTCGTCACGTGCTACAATGGCAGCTTTAAATTGGCATGAGCGGACAATGGCTTCTGTTCGCATAGGGCCATTAGAAAAGACTTCTTGTCCATTTTTTTCAAGCCATTCAAAAAAATCAGGTTGGTTAATGAGTCCATATTTGACCATTTCCGCGTAACCAGCACGAAATTCACGCAGTGATAGGGTATCAAGGACACAGGTGTCAGCAATAACGCATTGCGGTTGAAAAAAAGCACCAATAAGATTTTTGCCATATCGGCTGTTGATGCCCGTTTTTCCACCAACAGAGGAATCAATTTGTGCAAGAAGCGTTGTGGGTATTTGAATGAAGTTCATACCACGGCGGATTATACTTGCCGCAAATCCTGCTAGATCGCCAATGACACCACCGCCAAAAGCAATAACACAGTCGCCTCTTTCTAAACGCGCAGCAAGAATTTGATCGATGACAACTTGCAGGGTTGAAAATGATTTTGATTGTTCTCCCGCTTCTACAATAATAGGGACAGTATGAATTTTATTTTTTGTTAATTCTGCTTGCAATATCTCCAAATGAAGGGAAGCAACATTTGTATCTGTAACAAGTGCAAAGCGCGTTGGATAAGGATCTTTTTTGTTAAGAGCATGTTTAATCTGTGAAGCAGCTTGTGTAATCAGACCCGGACCAATGATGATATCGTAACAGTGTTTGTCCAGTTTAACAGTGACGGTTTTGGTTTGCATGCTGGTTATCCTTATTGTTAATTTCTGTGTATAGGTAGTGCTGTACGGATCGTATAACATTTTGTGCTACGGTATGACGGCTTTCTTTATGACTGTTAATTGTTAAGTTTGCCTTTTCATAGATAGGATAACGCTGTTCCATGAGTTTTTGCATGGTTTCTTTAGGATTGGCTGTTTGAAGCAGGGGACGTGTCGGGTGCTTTGAGACACGTTGCATGAGGATATCAAGATCGACTTTTAGCCATATAGATATACCATTTTTGTGAATGGCTTTTCGGATATTTTCATTTATGTAGGCACCACCACCTGTTGCTAAAATAAGGGGACTTTTTTTCATGAGGTTTAGAATAACACGCTGTTCAAGAGCACGAAATTCGGATTCACCATAAATTTCAAAGAGTTCCGTGATTGTCATTTGTGCAGCTTTTTCAATTTCTTGGTCAGAATCATAAAAGGGTAAACGAAGCATGGTGGCGACGCGTTTTCCGATCACTGATTTGCCTGCCCCCATAAGGCCAACAAGGACAAGTGCTCTTTTATCAAGGGACGATAAGAGCTGATTCTTTATTTGTGTTATGGGGATTCGTTTTGGTCGATTGCTTTTCATAACTTTATTTCGGCATTTATCCATCTTAAAGTCAATTCCTGTTAATCTTTGTGAGGCATTATACGAGATAGAATATTTTTGGGTAGGTTATTGTCTTATGCCAACATTGACTAGATTTTTGATGATTCTTTTCATTTTGTTTTCTGTTTTTTTCATTATAATGGGTGCTCTTGTGGTTTGGGTTGAACCAGTAACTGTGGATATGTACATTGATGTTCCCTTGGATTCATGGAATCTTTCTACGGAAGTGAATCAATGAAATGAAAAGTGGTGCTGTGATAGATCATTTTCTTGAGATGATGAGCGCGGAGAGAGGGGCTTCACCTCATACACTTGCGGCTTATCAGCATGATTTGCAGTGGGCACAAGACGAATTGTCTTCACACTCTGTTTCGCTTTTTTCAGCACAAAAAGAAGATTTAATTACCCTTTTGTCGCTTATGCATACTTTTGGTTTTGCGGCATCATCGCAAGCGCGCCGTTTATCGACTTTGCGTCAGTTTTATCAATTTCTTTATGCTGAAGGGTTGAGAGCAGATGATCCCTCTCATGATATTGATGCACCTCGTCAGGGGCGTCCTTTGCCCAAAATCATGAGTGAAGATGCAGTGATAAAATTGCTTGATTTGGCACAGTTAGAAGTCAATCAAGCAGATTATGGGTCCAAAGAGTATTTCCGTGCACTGCGTCTTCAGCTATTGATTGAAATGCTGTATGCAACGGGATTACGCATCAGTGAGTTGGTGAGTCTGCCGGTTCAGTCTGTTCGAAGGAAGGAGTACAGCGTTTTGGTTCGTGGTAAGGGCAAAAAAGAACGAATGGTGCTGTTATCAAAAAAAGCATGCCAAGTTCTTTCACAGTGGTTAAACTTGCGTGATCAGGGAAAGGGTGCTACGAGTTCTTATCTTTTTCCCGCGCATTCCGAGACAGGATATATTGCTCGTCAAGTCGTTGCGCGGGAGTTGAAAAATCTCGCTAGAAGAGCAGGAATAGAAAGTGATAGCTTTTCTCCCCATGTGTTGCGTCATGCTTTTGCTAGTCATCTTTTGCAAAATGGTGCTGATTTGCGTGCCGTTCAACATTTGTTAGGTCACTCTGATATTGCTACTACTCAGATTTATACCCATGTGTTGGAAGAGGGACTTTATCGTTTAGTCAATGAGCATCATCCACTTGCCGATGAGCAAAAGGCTCGTTAAAGAAAAGGTGATGTTTTTGAAAAAGACTTTATAAAGCAAATTATAAGTGTATAAGTGACACTGAATGAGTTGACACAAATGTATAATTATCTTGATTTTGAAAAACCAGTTGCTGATCTTGATGGGAAAATTCTTGAATTAAAAAAAATTTCTCAGGAAAAAGGCAGTCTTGATATGAGCGATGAGATTGCTCGCCTTGAAACGCGTTCCCAAACAGCCTTGCGCGATATTTATAAAAAATTATCGCCGTGGCAAAAAACGCAAGTCGCTCGTCATCCTAATCGTCCCCATTTTATGGACTATTCTAAACGCCTATTGAGTGACGTTACGCCTTTGGCCGGAGATCGCAAGTTTGCTGAAGATGAGGCTATTCAAGCGGGGTTTGCACGCTTTAAAGGTGAGGCCGTTGCTTATATCGGTCAAGAGAAAGGTTATGACACGCAAACACGTTTGCGCTATAATTTTGGTTCTGCACGTCCAGAAGGCTATCGTAAAGCTGTACGTATTATGGAAATGGCTGATCGTTTTGGTTTGCCACTTCTCACTTTTGTTGATACGGCAGGCGCTTATCCTGGTGTGAGTGCTGAAGAACGGGGGCAGGCAGAAGCAATTGCCCAATCAACAGCTACAACTTTGCGTTTGAAAGTTCCTGTAGTTTCCGTTGTTATTGGAGAAGGCGGTTCTGGAGGGGCGATAGCAATCGCGGCTGCCAATAAAGTTTATATGTTGGAGCACGCAATTTATTCTGTTATTTCACCAGAAGGAGCAGCTTCTATTTTATGGCGTGATCCAGCTCGTGCGAAAGATGCTGCAATGAATATGCGTATTACCGCTCAAGATTTGTATCGCTTAAAGATTATTGATGGCATTATTTCGGAACCTTTAGGGGGAGCACATCGTGGCAAAGAGATTGCCATTGATGCAACGGGTGATGTTATTTCAGAGGCTTTAAAAGCTATGGCTGGAAAAGATGGTGAAGTTCTTAAACAAGAGCGAAGAGAAAAATACCTTCAAATTGGTCGATCTCTAACATAGGTCATTTTTTGTGAGGGGATTGATTGGAGTTTTATTCGATGACATTTAGCAGATTCCTCGCTGTGTGCATGTTGTTTGTAATGGGAATATTGACAGCATGTGAAGGAAGATTACCAGCTTCTATTCGTGCTAAGGTTGAGCAGCCGTTGCCGCAAGAAATCCAGAATAGAATGGCTTTGTACGATATTGATCCTTATGCACCAATTGTAATGCGATTTTTCAAGGAAGAAAATCTTGCTGAAGTTTGGAAACAATCTCGTTCAGGACCTTTTATCTTGGTTGCTCGCTATGGTATTTGCAAATGGTCTGGTAAGCTTGGACCTAAATATAAAGAAGGGGATCTTCAGACACCAGAGGGTTTTTATACTATTAGCGCAAACCAAATGAATCCTTATTCAAAATATTATCTTTCTTTTAATATAGGATTTCCTAACCTTTATGATCAAGAAAATGGTCGCACAGGAAGCAATCTTATGGTGCATGGTTCTTGCTTTTCCGCAGGTTGTTATTCTATGAGTGATAAGAACATGGCTCAGATTTATGCGTTTGCACGGGATGCTTTTAAAGGAGGACAAAGAGAGTTTCAGTTACAGGCTTTTCCTTTCCGCATGACCGAGGATAATATGTCACGTCATAGCAAGGATCCTCATTATCAATTCTGGGTTATGCTTAAGAAAGGTTATGATTTTTTTGAAAAAAATCGTCAACCTCCAACTGTTGAGGTTTATGGAAAACGTTACGTTTTTAATCGCGATATTGATAAAACTTCAGTTTCTCGAATGCCGTGAGTGTTATTGTATTCTATTGCACTGTAACACTATCACTTAATAATGGCGATACAGGATATGCAAAAACTTTGCACATAAGGTGTTTAAGTGAGTAGTCAATATTTTAAAGCGCAGAGTTTTTTCATAGAGCCTTATGTAAGTAAATCAGATGAAGTGGGAAGCCAAGAGGAATTTTCTCAAAGAAGTTGGATTGTTTGCACATCGGCACTGGTGTCAATCTTCGTTTTTAGTGAAGAGTAAGTTAACATGAAATGTACCTCTCTTTTTATTTCTTTCAAAGAGTTTTATTCTTTTATGCTGTAAAATATTGTCTTGTCGTGCTGTTATATAAGATACATTCACATATTTTAAAATGCGATATTGCCTCTGTCTGATTTTGGTTTTTTTCTTAACAGGGATTTTGATTTCAATTAGCTTGAATAAATATAGAGTTGAGCAGAATATTTTAGAACCAAGAATTTGGCCAATCTGTCTGTGAAATGAATCACATGAAGTGGTTTGCAGATGAAGCGCATTTAGAGAGAAAACAATCTGTTTACAGATTGATGGATATTGAAAATTTTTATCATAACAATTTGATTTATAATGATAGTTTATAATTTTTCAGTTTGAATTAGGGACTAAATATCATAAGATCCTTTTATCTTAAAATTTGTTTATGGTGAATCAATCGAAACCATTTTTTGCACGCCATAAAATTGGATTGGCATGTGAATAAAATTTTTAAAGAAAGGAGTACAGATAGTTCTCATGAGTACTCTAAAGTGCCAAGTTTTTTCAAAACATTTTTAACTGGCAAAAGTATGAGGCGATCAGTTTACATATTTATAGAGTAAAGATGGAGAATGGGCCTTATACATTTCATGGAGAATTTTGTATTATATTATTTATGGGTAGCGTCTTGAAATAGGAATAATGCGTATTGAGAGACGGTGTTTTTAAACGAGTGCGTGAATTCGTGATACAATGGTATTCTATTTTGTGTGAGGGCGACGATTTTACAGATAAGGGTAATATGTTAGCGCTGGAGTGTTTTAATAGATAGTCATTTTCCGGCATGTGATTTTGTAAGAGAGCTAAAAAGTTTCAATTGTGGTAGTCTATGGGGATTTTGCCGCTCAGTGAAAAGGTACGAATAATTTTATGAGAGGCATTATTGTGCAGAAAGCATTGTTAAAAATGTGTATTTTCTTATTTTTTATTCCATTATGTTAATAAACTTGAATAGAAATATTTATGAAAGTTTTTTATAAATTTATAACATATTGATTATAAAGATAATTTAGTGTTATTCAACTTGAATTAGAACCCTGAATACCGAAAGATTCCACATTTCAAAGCTGTTGCATGTTGAATCAATTAAAACCATTTGCTTGCACGTTACAAGCAGGGATAGCCGCGTGGGTAAAATTGTACAAGAAAGACTAAAATGCTTTTTACAAACCGTTTCAAGTGCCAAAAGCTTTTTGTTTCAACATTGGGAATTAGCAAAGTGTGTAATGATGTGCCGGTTTGCTCCTTTAAAAACATAAAGATGGTGGTGTCAATGAATTTAATGCTATATCATTGAATGGGAGAAAAAATTAAAATTTTATTCCTGGAATGACCAGAGGATTTTCTAAGAGAGCTGTTTTGTCTGCAGTATCTATTGCTGGTTTATTAAAAAAAGCATTGAGGAGTTTTTGTATAGCTTCTTTTTCAACACCATCGGCAATGATGACGAAACGTGTTTGTTTTATTCCTTTTGGCCATGCTGGCAATCTTATGGGAGGGTGAAAAAATGTTTGTACGCCATGTAATACGAGTGGGCGATAAGGGTCATCACGCAATGCGATAATTGCTTTAATACGTAATAATTTTGTACCATAACGCTCTTGTAGGAGATCTAAAAAGGCTTCAATTGTGCCGTAATCAACAGGACCCTCACAGTTTAGTGAAAAGGTACGAATGGTTTTATGGGGGGTATGATCATGCGGGGTAGTCGTAAGATTTTGTTTAAGTTTTGTATTTTCTACTTTTTCATCCCATAATGTGTTATTTATTAATAG
Organism: Bartonella sp. CL71SXKL; assembly: GCF_042194935.1. Classification (NCBI taxonomy): domain Bacteria; kingdom Pseudomonadati; phylum Pseudomonadota; class Alphaproteobacteria; order Hyphomicrobiales; family Bartonellaceae; genus Bartonella; species Bartonella sp. CL71SXKL. Next base: position 236,327 of record NZ_JBHINI010000001.1, read on the forward strand.
ATTTGAACAGAAATCTTCAGAATGGGCGTCAATGATTTGTGCTGTAGGATTCATTGTTTTAAGTGTGCTAAGGAGTGTATCTGAAAGCGTTTGTGGGTCTCTAAGATCTGTTTTGGTGAGAATGATTTTATCAGCAAATATTAATTGTTTATATATTTCAGGATAGCGCTCACATATGGAAAGCGGGCTTAATGTATCAAATGTTGCAAGAACAGCATTTATGGACAATGTTTGAATAAACAACGGGTGGCTTAAAAGTATTTGTAAAATAGGGGCGGGATCAGCTATCCCTGTGGTTTCAATTATAATATGATGGAGTTGTTTGATCTGTCCTGTCTGAACGCGATTTATTAAATCAATTAATGTGTCGATGAGATCACTGCGTAAATTGCAGCATAAGCAGCCATTGGCAAGCTCAATAATTCCTTCTGTCGTTTTTTCAACCAGAAGGTGGTCAATACTGATTTCGCCGAATTCATTGATGATAACAGCACATTCTGTTAAAAGAGGGTCTTGTAGCATACGGTTGAGCAAAGTTGTTTTGCCAGAGCCTAAAAAACCTGTAATAAGCGTGAGGGGGATGCGCTTTATTTTCATGTTAATCATCAATCATAGTTTTGTTTTTAAAAAATATATCTCAGTATGTCTAACCAATTTATAATGGTGTCCGTGAGGGATATAATGGTTAATCCCCCATGAAATCCATTGTACCACTATCTTTACGCTTATAAAGGTAGGTGCACGTGGGTATATTATACACTTTTTAGCGTCAATGTTACGATAATTCTTAGTTCTTGAAAGGACTTATAGGAAGAATTTTTATTCTTTGTTTTAATTATTTTATCTACATGTTCATCCACCTTGTGGCGGCAAGGAACTGGTTTTTATTGATTCAACAAATACAGATTTGAAATGAGAGAATCTTACAATACTTGTGGGTCTGACATAAGGTACAAAATAATTAATTATCATTATAAATCAAAGTATTATAATTAATTTTAGATTATGATTTATGGTTTTTTATAGAATGGTTTGCGTGCCTTTTATACGGAATATAGGGTTTTCTTAGTGGTTTTACTGTCATTTTAGGTGTTTGTGGCGTACGAATGAGATGTACTAATAAAGGATGAGAAAAAGAAGGTGGAGCAGTGATAAAAGGTGAGGTGAGAATAATATTTCCTTGATCATCATATGAATTTGCATGCATTTTTATGGCTTCAGGTGTGCATGTTTGTTGTCTCATATTGTTGGCTTGTGTTATGTTGCTCCCATAAGGTTTTAATGTTGCTAGTGTTAATTGGGGGTTTCCTTGGTGCAAAAATCCTGTTTCAAGAAGTTGTGCAGCTTTTTCTTCTCTTTCACTTATGTTGTTAGCCCCTAGAATGACAGCAATAATTGTACGTTTATTGCGGGTGGCTGAGGCAACAAGATTAAAACCAGAGGCACAAATAAAGCCTGTTTTCATACCGTCTATCCCATAAAAACGGCCAATGAGGTTGTTTGAGTTATGTTGGATTTTTCGATTATTACCAAAATCAATGGCTGGAATAGAAAAATAATGAGCATATTGTGGAAATTCTCGACGTATTTGAACGGCTAAAAGAGCAATATCGCGTGCCGTGGAGTAGTTTTGAGGATCTGGTAAACCACTTGCGTTCGCAAAATGGGTGCCAAACATGCCTAAACGTTTAGCTTCGCTATTCATTTTACGTACAAAATCTTTCTGTGAACCCGCAATAGCTTCACTCATGGCAATGGCTAAATCATTGGTAGATTTAACCATGGTAATACTTAAGGCTGTATCAAGTGTGAGTACAGAACCAGCTTTATAGCCTGAACGATATGAGGGAGCTTTTGCGGCGTATTCGCTGATGGTGATATGTTTGTTTGGTGAAACTTCCCCTCGGCTCATGGCACGAAAAATAACATAAGCAGTCATTAATTTTGTCAAGGAAGCAGGATACCAACGCTCAAAAGCTTGATTATGTTTTAAGATACGCTTCGTTGTAACATCAACAGAAATAAAAGGCTGCGCTAGAGCAACAGCGCTGGATAAACTCAAAATCACAGAAAAAAATAAATTATAGAAGAGACGTTGCATTAATTTAAATCTAGTTCCCTCTTATTCGTTATTTAGAATTGTTTTAATGTAGCACACAAAGCTTTTAAGTCTAGGATAGGGAGGAAAGATGGTTAATTGCTGTATCCGTTGTGTATGTGGGATAAAAAACAACACTCATTTTTATTTTCCCCTTGAATTTGGTTTGATGACTTAAGTATCTCAAGAAATACTTTTTAAATAATGAAGATTGTACAAGATTTCAGATTCTTGGGGGATTGATGTTTCTCAGGAAGGAACGAATCTGCATAATCATACATTTTTCTTGCTTTCCTATTAGGACAGCCCTTGGTATTTGAGATGGTTCGTAAAAAGTATTTTAATCTTTTCTTGTATCGTTTTATTCACACGAGGTATCCCCGTTTGTAATGTGCAAGAAAATAATTCTAATTGATTCAACCTAGAGTAGATTTGAAATGAGAAAATCTTACGGTATTAGGGTTCTCATTCAAGTTGAATAACGCTAAAATATCCTTATAAATCAATGAGATGTATGTTATTTAAATGATTTTAAAGAGAGGAAGAATTCTTTTTCAAAAAAATTTACACATTGATTATTTCTTATCATGTACATGTGTTTTATAATTTTGAATTAGAAAGTTTGAAGTATCTTTCTTATATTTTTGTTCCCTATACTCCGCTCAATATACAAAGTGATGCATTATTCTTATCAATCAGTGCATTGTTTCATGATGATTTAGTTTTTGAAGTTTCTGAACAGCGTATGGTGGCATAGGAGGAGGGGTAGGATCTTGAGCTGCTAAGAGAAGCAGTTCATCACACGCTTTTTCAGTTTTTTGGACAAGTTGATCTAGAAAATCACGTTTGCTTAAACCAGCCTCTATCGGGGGAAGAATACGGACACGAATTGTTCCAGGATAGCGGCGAAAATTATTGCGTGGCCAATATAAACCCGCATTATGTGCAATAGGAACAACTTGAAGTCCTAATTCATTATAGAGCGCGACAATTCCTGACTTATAATCTGGTTCTTGACCGGGTTGTCGGCGTGTTCCTTCGGGAAAAATCAAGATTTGGCGCCCTTGTTTTACTTTCTCTTTTGCTTTTTGTATAATCATTTTTAAGGCTTTGATGGGTGTGGTGCGGTTAATGGGGATAATTTGCGTTTTTGCCATATACCAGCCAAACAATGGAATCCACATCAATTCACGTTTTAAAATGAGAGTGGGATCATCAAAATAGGGAACAAGACTGAAAGTTTCCCAAGCCGATTGATGCTTTGGAGCAATGATGTAGGGTCCTTTGGGAAGATTTTCTAAACCTTCAATCTCATAACTTGTGCCTGCGATGTATTTTTGCAAAAAGAGTGTAACGCGTGCCCATGTTTTAGGGACAATCCATGCCTTTTTGCGGGGCATTAAAAAATAAACGGGAGCGTAAAGAATCATTTGTATGAAAGTTGTTGTATAAAAAGCGAACGTAAAAAGAATAGAACGAAGGATAAGCACTACATTTTCCATTTTATATCTATAAGAAGACTTCATATATAATATAATTCACATGAGAAAACATCTTCTTTATATTTTTTCAAGCATCTATTTTTTCGGTAACTCATTTTCCGATATTTAAAAACAGAAGGAAAGAGGTTAATGGAATTACAAAAAGATAAACTTTTTATTCCACGGATTTTATCTATTGCGGGAACAGATCCTTCTGGTGGCGCTGGAATGCAGGCGGATTTGAAGGTTTTTTCAGCTATGAAAACTTATGGTATGAGTGTGGTTACAGCTGTTGTTGCACAAAATACTCAGGGTGTGCGTTCTTTTCAGGCATTAGATGCTTCTTTTGTTGCAGATCAAATTGATTCTGTTTTTGAGGATATCCATGTTGATGCCGTTAAAATTGGTATGGTTGCAAATGCTCAGATTGCACAGGTTATTGCAGAACGTCTTGCTTATCATAAAGCGCGTTTTATTGTTTTTGATCCGGTTATGGTTGCAAAAAGTGGTGATGTTCTTTTAAAGTCTGATGCAATTGAAATTATGCGTGATGTTCTTGTGCCGATGTCAACTTTGATCACGCCAAATTTGCCTGAAGCTGCATTGTTATTGGGATGTGAAGTGCAATGGTCTTTAGAGACTATGTATCAATATGCTCCACGACTCTTGGCGCTAGGGTGTCGTGCAGTTTTGTTAAAAGGGGGACATTTGAATACGCTTACCAGAAATAGTACAGAAAATTACGATTGTTCTAGTCCAGATCTTTATTGTGATTGTGAAAACCTTGTTATACTTGAAGCCTCTCGTCTTTCAACCACTCATGATCATGGGACAGGGTGTACCATTTCTGCTGCCATTGCAGCTCTGTTACCTACCCAACCTTTGGATTGCGCTGTTAAACAAGCAAAAGATTATTTGCATGGCGCTTTAACTGCTTCAAATGCTTTAAAAGTAGGGAAAGGGCGAGGGCCGCTTCATCATTTTTATGCATTATGGAAAGATTAATACAACAATTGATAGTGAAAAATCTTCACTCTATGAATTTGTTTCGTCATTATATGCTGTTTTGGACTTATGACTATAAGTGTTAGCGCATTGTAGCTTAACAGTTATTTTGTATTAAGAAGGATGAGAAAAAAATGTTATAATTTGTTTCTTTTATATATTTTTTACGATTAATCTATCCTGTTTCAGAGGCAATTTTGAGTATAAAAAAAGAGAGAGAAAGGAATTGTAAAATCAGGATTTGATAGAAAAAAGGATAGAGGGAAAGACCAATATTAAAGCTGGCTGATCCCACTATATTTGCTGTTTCTTATATTGGTGGCAAAACAGGATGAGCCAAAATCGTTATCAAAATTATTGAAGATATCTAACATTTACAGAGTTTTTTGTCGGTATGGATAGGGTTTTCTAAATAGAAATTGATGCTTTCTGATGGAATTATCAATGATCTTTCAGGTGATGTGGTAAATTTTTTTCGGATATTACAACGTCATTATCCTTTTTATGGAACTGCTTTATGGAATTATTGGCGTTTCAGATGAGTAGCCATGAGGAGTTTCAATATTTAATACAGCAAGATCTAGAAACTTTCACGCATTTAGAGCGGGTTTTAAGGTTTTTATATTTATAGTGATTAAATTTTAGCGAGAAGATAGTCGATCGTACAATCGGAGTTTCAATAGACCTGTAGCGTATGGTTTAATCTTTTCAAAATTGAATTTTTATTCTGTTGTTTAGCAGATGTTACCATTAAACATTTAAAATGGCCTGATTTTATTGTGCGCTATGACGGTTTCAACACCTTATGTTACCTTATCTTGATTAAAGTTATGTTCCTTATGTAAAATAGAATGCACTTATATTGTTAATTCACATGTTTATTTTAAAGAGATTTCTCTCAAGGTGTGTCACATCCATTTTATAATAATGTTCGTGAATGGTCTAAAGCCTCTATGAAGTGTATAAAACTATTATGCTTCCCATTTTTACGTTTTCAAGGTGAAAGGGGTCCCCCCCTATACTATTTTAGCTCCCAATGTTGCGATAATCTTTGGTATTTCAGAGCGTTCAGAAGAAGAGTTTTTATTCCTTTCTTCAAGTGAATTTTATCGATACGTCAATTTTGCCTGTTATGCGTGAGAAGATGATTGTGAGTGATTTTAATGTATAGAGATTTGAAATGAGATAGTCCTATGATATTTGAGACGCTTGCTCAATATGAATAATTATAAATTATCTTTATAAATCAAGTTATTAATTTATTTTTGTGTTGAAGATTATTCTGGATAAGAATTTGTTCAAGCAAGAGGATTACCAAATGATGTCAACGCTGTTTGCACAAGTACAAGGGAAAATTTCTTTTGTCTTTCAAATGATGTGCCAGAAATCCCAAAAACTTAATTTACTCTACATAATAGGGAAAACAGTTTATTTCGTGTAAAAATAATACAATTAGCGTGAGAAATTTCTGATCATCAACTGTGATATAAAAAAGAAACAATACACATAAAGGACCTTTAAATGATCTTTGAAAGTTTTTTTAAGCTCCTTTGGTTATTTTATAAAGCGAAAATTTTTTCTATTAATTAACTAACAGACTAACCATCTAACAAACTATGATGCAACTGTCGTTCTAAATATTTGCTTTCGAGTTCTTCATAATTATCAGTAACAAACAGTAGATTATTGATCATATAAAAAATTTACACTTATTCAACTTAGATTTGTGATAGATATCTTTATTTAAGACAAAGTAAGAAAATAAGAAAATTTGAGCGAGTCATTTAAAACAATTATATTTGTAATGATTTTAGCTTTTCACTATCAGTAGTAAAGGGGATTGGCCAAGCTTCCTTGGTTTTATCGATTGCTTGATCATATTTGAGCTCTGCTGAAAATAATAAATTCTTTTAGTTGATGAGCAAAAAAGAATTCATCACTCAATGACCATGTGTTTATTGGAATAAATTTTAAATTCACCAAAGTTTGTAAAGCCCAATTTTTTATAAATGCCAATTCCCTCGTGAGAGGCTTGCATACCAATAACATGACATTTCTTTCTTTTTAAATGCTCAATAGCAATTTTTGTCATGAATGACCCAACACCTCTTTTCTGAAAATCTGGATTGGTGACAATATCATACACTCCACCAACTCCATCTGCTTTAATACAAAAATATATTGCTATAGGATTGTTATTTATATAACCAACGAACATCTCTACATCAGAGTCTTTATTTATAACAACGGCCTATTGTTTCATAAAATATAACTGCTTCTTCATCAAAAGGCTCGAAGACTGATGCCATAACATTTCCATAATCTCTAAAATCTTGAAGTGATTCAACTTCCTTGATTTTGAAGTTATCCGGCATAGAAGTAACATGTGAGTCTATATTTTGCGCTAAAGCTGCCATGCCTACCTCTGTTTCAACATGCTCTAAGCTAATAGATAAGAGAACTTCATCAACTTTATAATGAGACGAATGAGGTCCAACCCACCAAGCTAAAGGTAGTTTCTGCGCATTAAAGGAAGCGATTATAGATTTTGCCTGCTCTACCGGTATAGTTTCTTGTAAATTTTTAGCAGAGATAATATTGAATGTATCTGAAGCAAATGTTGAATTAATAGAAGATACGCCATTTGAAAAATCAACAACCTTCATTTTGGGGCACAATTTTGGTAAAAAACGTACTTTTGAACAAAAATTATTCTCTAATGATAAGTCAATTTTTGATTTGTTTAACATTTGTTTTTCTTGTTATTGTTCATCATTTCTAATTAATTTTTATACGGGGGCTGTAAAAAAATCCGTCTAAGTTAAAAATTATTATCTTAGATCTAAGCCCCAATCCAATAGATGCTTCACAAGAAATTACGAATCTTAGAAAAACTTTGAAAAAAGTAAATTGATACAAAACCGAGTGGAAAAATATACAAAACCTGCTGGCAAGCTACATACAGCTACAACAACCGATGACAAGCTATAACTCCATACAAGAACGAATAAATACAAAATTCAATGGAGCGGGCGATGGGATTCGAACCCACGACCCCAACCTTGGCAAGGTTGTGCTCTACCCCTGAGCTACACCCGCTTACCGATTCGATATATGTCTTGTCTGTATGGCGTAGGCTTCTACGAATTGCAACAAAAAAATATCATTTTAGTTTGATTTATTTTGTCCATGTTTAAATAAAATGAAATAAAGATTGATTTTAGAAAATTCTTCAGTAATAAATTATTCCTTTTTTAATTTTTGCATGGAGAGGGGTGGAATATAATGTTGAAGAGAATAAATATATTAGGGATTATCATTGCAACTGTTTTTATGATGAACAGTGTTGCAAAGGCCGATGACCAAGTTAAACACGTTAAAGTTGCAATAACGCAAATTATGGTCCATCCTGCTGCGGATGCTGTTCGTAAAGGTGTGGAAGATGTGCTTGCAGCAAATGGTTATAAGCAAGGTGAAAATTTTCAACTTACCTTTTTATCAGCGCAGGGTAATATTTCAACAGCAACGCAAATTGCACGTAAATTTGTTGGTGATAAACCCGATGTTATTGTAGCAATTACCACGCCTTCAGCACAAACGATGCTTGCGGCAACAAAAACAATTCCTATCGTCTTTGCAGCGATTTCTGATCCTATCGGAGCTAAAATCGTTTCTTCACTTACCAAACCTGGCGGTAATATGACGGGGAGTTCTGATCGTATAGATGTTGCAGAAAGTGTTAGACTTTTACAAGAAGTAAAACCAGATTTGAAAAAAATTGGTTATCTTTATAATGCTTCTGAGGCAAATTCTGTTTCGACACTTAAAACGTTAAAGGATGTAGCAAAAAAAGCTGGAATTGAAATTATTCCCTCATCGGCACCAAAGCCTTCAGATGTGCAGGCAGCAACACGCGCTTTAATCGGTAAGGTCGATATTATTTTTGTTCCTGCTGATAATACGATTTTATCTGTTTTAGAAGGTGCAATAAAGGTCTCAGAGGAAGCCAATATGCCTGTATTTACTGTTGATGCTAATACTATCGGGCGCGGGCCTTTTATGACGCAAGGTGTGAATTTCTATGATGTAGGGGTTGATGCTGGAAAATTGGTCGTGCGTATTCTAAAGGGTGAAAAACCTGGTGATATTGATGTTGTACAGGCAGCTAATAATGACATTCGAATTGATTTGAAAGCAGCCCAAAAAGCAGGGATTGTTATTCCGCAGGCAGTTATTGACCGTGCAACAAAAGTGATTCAATAACTTTTATTGATCAAAGTGTTGATCCTATAAAAATACGTTAAGTTTTCATGGAGATTGTTTTTACATGAATATATTTGCGTTTTCTGGTGCTGTGGAATTAGGCCTTATTTATGCGTTTGTTGCTATAGGGGTTTATCTTTCATTTCGGGTTTTAGATTTTCCTGATTTAACAGTTGATGGATCGTTTCTTCTTGGTTCCTGTGTCTGTGGTGTTTTGATTCTCTTGGGTTTCAATGCATGGACAGCTATGGCATGTGCTTTTTGTGCAGGTATGGTGGCTGGTTTATTAACGGCTATGTTGAATTTGCGTTTTGGCATTTTGAATCTTTTAGCTTCTATTTTAACAATGTCGGCACTTTATACGGTTAATCTTCGTATTATGGGAATTATGGGAGGGTCTAATGTTAATTTAGCTCTTGCTGATACGGCGTTAACGCCCTTTTATAATCTGTTTGGTTTGTCTGATATTTTTGTGCGCCCTCTTTTCATTGGTATTGTGTTGCTCGTTATGGCGTTTTTGATTTGGCGCTTTTTGGAAAGTGAAATTGGTCTTGCTATGCGTGCAATGGGAGCTAATCCACGCATGGCGACGGCGCAAGGTGTTCATACATCAGCATTGATATATTTTGGAATGGGGCTTTCCAATGCGTGTGTGGCACTTGGTGGTTCTCTTTATATTCAAACTGCGATTGCAACAGATATTACCGGTGGAATTGGAACAATTGTTTTTGGATTGGCAGCCGTGATTATCGGTGAAACTCTCTTTCGTACGCGCAATATTTTTTGGATTATAATCAGCTGTATTGTAGGGTCTGTGCTTTATCGTGTGGCGGTGCAATTTGCATTTGAAGCAAATGGAATTGGTATTGATACGTCGACAGATCTTCAGTTGATTACTTCACTGTTGGTTATTTTAACCCTTATTGTGCCACGCTATTGGAGGAGGCGTAAACGTGATTGAATTTTTTCATGTTGGGGTCACATTTAAACCGCAAACACCTTTGGAAAAACAGGCTTTAATTGATATTAACCTGAAAATTGATCAGGGTAGTTTTGTTACGGTTATTGGTTCAAATGGTGCTGGTAAATCAACTTTGCTCAGTGTTTTAGCGGGTGCAACGCTTCCTTCAACAGGGAAAGTGGTTATCAATGGACAAAATGTTTCTAGGCAATCAGTCAGTGAACGCGCTGGAAAAATTGCTTGTGTTTTTCAAGATTCGTTAGAGGGAAGTTGTGGTTCTTTAACAATTGAAGAAAATTTGGCTCTTGCTGCTCTTCGAGGAAGTCGTCGTGGTTTGCGTGCAGCTTTAAATTATGAGAAACGGCAATTTTTTCGAGAGAAAATTGCTCAATTAGGCATTGGTCTTGAAGCATATATTCATAATCCTATGGATAGTTTATCAGGTGGGCAACGCCAAGCAGTTTGTCTTGTGATGGCAACGTTAGCACATGCGGATGTTTTATTGCTTGATGAACATACCTCAGCACTTGATCCTGGAATGGCTGATTTTGTGATGCGGTTGACTGAAAAAATCGTTGAAGAGAAAAAATTAACGACTATCATGGTGACTCATTCTATGCGTCAGGCTCTTGATTATGGCGATCGCACCTTGATGTTGCATGGTGGAAAAGTGATTTTGGATGTCTGTCATGAAGAGCGTAAGGGCTTGAATGTCAATGATTTAATTGGCATGTTTCAGAAAGTTCGTGGGGAAGTTCTTGATGATGATGAACTGTTAATGGATTAATAGTGTGGCTCAGAAAAAAGCACATGAAGTTGATCAGTTTCTAATGCGTTTTTCACGTGCTTTTCCTATTGTTCTCATTTATGGGCCAGATCGTGGTCTTGTTTGTGAGCGTGCACAATGTTTTGCAAAACTTACACGGGTAGCAATAGAAGATCCATTTTCGACAATTCGTTTGGATGCTGCTGAAATTGATAAAGATCCTGCGCGTTTGGAAAATGAAGCGCGTACGTTATCGCTTTTTGGGGGAGATCGTTTGATATGGATCTCTAATGCTGCTAACCAAAAAGGTTTTCTTGCTGCTTTAAAACTTTTAATTGAGAAGCCACCAGAAGCTTGTTTTATTCTCATTGAGGCAGGGGATTTAAAAAAAGGAACAGGGTTGCGCAATGCTGTTGAAACGGCATCAAAAGCGATGGCTTTGCCCTGTTTTGCCGATGATATGCGTTCTCTTGACGGGTTGATTGATGAGGTTTTAGGACAGTTTAAGAAGACTCTTTCTTTAGATGCACGTAGATGGTTGCATGAAAGTTTAGGGGCGGATCGCCTTGTATCACGAGGTGAATTAGAAAAGCTTTGTCTTTACGCTGCAAATGCTCACGTTACTCTTGAAGATGTGAAAGCTGTTGTAAGCGATGTCAGTGCTCTTTCTCAAGATGAAGTCATTGATGCTCTTTTATTGGGCGATATATCAGGCTTTGAAGCGCATTTTAACCGACATGCAGCAGTGCATGGGGCACTTTTTTTAATTTTGAGTACAGCTCAAAGGCATTTTCAGCAATTACAGCTATTGCGTTATCAGGTAGAGGTTGAAGGAAAATCGCCTTTTACGGTGGTTTCTGAAGCTCGTCCTCCCATTTTTTTTCAACGGAAAAAGATCGTTGAACAAGCTTTAAAATATTGGAAATTAGAACAAATTTCTTATGCAATGGAAAGAATTCAGAGTGCTGTTTTAGACAGTCGTAAAAATCCACTTTTGGGCGAAGCTATCATTCGTCAAGTTTTGTTAGGGCTTACAATTATTGCACGACGCCAGATGGCAGCTTAACAGCCTAGAAATATAATGATTTTTTATTTTTGGTATACCACAGAGGCATTTTCAGCAATTAAAACTATTATGCTATCAAGTAGAGGTTGGTGGAACTTGTATTTTTGAGGATGCATTTTAGGAGCTTGAAAGCTTGATAGAAATTTTTCTTCAAAAGAAATAGTTTATTTTCAAAAGGCCATTTTGAAACAGTTTTATTATTTTGTTGTATCGTAAAGTACTGTTTTTTAGAGTAGTGATACGAGGCTCATATCAAATTTTATGTATTCGATGTTTTTTTGTGTGGATATTTGGTGAATATTAGGTTGGTTCATAGAGTCTTAATGGAGTAACACCCCCATGTAAAACAGAGTATCTCAAACAACAGAAGACACTTGTATGGTAGATTCATACGCTTTCTTAGAAATATTTTTTAATGCGCGTCATATCTATTTCGAGGCGGTGTTTATGAATGGTGTAGAAGTAAAGTTCCTTGTGAAGAATATAAAACCCATAGAGCAACTCTATCTTTACGCTTAATAAAAGTGCAAGTCGACACTCATTATATACTTTGCTAGCCTCTAATGTTGCTACAGTTTTTAGCATTAGAAAGCGTTTTTCATCATTTTTTCTCACATGTCTTCTTGTGACGTGTAGACAAGAGATTTTAATTGATAAGAGGGTTTGTGATGGAAGAATTTTACAGTATTCGAAGTTATGATTCAAATTGAAAAAAATTATTATTTTTATAAATCAATATACTATAGATTAATTGAATCACATAAAATAGTGAGCCAGAGGAATCTTTTAGACAAGAAAATGAACGGTGTGCAGATCTGTATGAATTAAGAATCTTCGTGGGATGAGGAGAAGGTCAAAATAGATTATGATGAAAACGACAGCACCTATGGGGAAACTTTTATGTTTGATACAGAGATGATTATCTTAGCAATGAATGTGTCTCATAAACAAAGCTAGCCATTGGTTTATTATTAATAATTTATTATTTTTTATATTGAATCAATCAGAACAATGTCTTTTACACGTCATAAGTGGGGGCGTGTGGATAAAAACTGTGCAAGAAAGCACTAAAAATGCCTCTTATGAATGCTCTCAAATTCCAAGGTTTTTTGCAACATTGGGGGTAGGAAAATATAATAATAGTGTTTTATTAAGTGTAAAGAGGGTCGTGCTTAATGGATTTATAGTTATAACATTTACGAACATTGTCGTGAGATAGGCTGGGGAGCGAGATGCCTTTTTAAAACAAACGCATGAATTTGTAATCCAAATCTATTCTATTTAGGGCGTTCTATTTTACGCGAGGGGTGTGATTCCATTAAAGGGATGTTCAGTGTTTTTGTTATCAAACTTTTTCTTTATTGAGAGGGCGTGTTTTTCTCATATTTATTTGATTTATGGTATCCGGAATCGGGAGAGGAAAATGTTTTAAATGGTATCTTTTGGTATGCGTTGTTTTACGGTGTTTTCAATATTCGCGAAACTTATGTTGATGTTGTAGGTGGAGGCGTAATACGTTTTTATATAGGTCTAATGTACAAATTAATGAACGTATCGGGATAATTGGAGAAGAGTTAGTGTCCGCTTACGCTTTTGATGTGTTTTTTTGTGAGTAAATTAGTAAGATAAAGTAAACTGATGGGATTTTATGTAGAGTCGTTGTTATCCTAATTGAGAGTGCATTTTATTTTGTTTCGGTGATGCGCTTTGATCAGTAATTAAGAGGGAGTTTTAGAGCGTGATGTTAGATTTCTCGTCATTTATTTTTTATGTGTTTTCTAGGTAAATTGATCTGTTGTCAGCTTGCGCAGGTGATAATTGGTAAACTGCGTTATTCTTTATTCCCTAGTTGTCATTTTTTAATGTTTTACGCATAACTCTTGAACAAACAAACAAGAAAATTGTGATTTTACAATTGTCTTTATTGCCATTTGCAAAGAATCTTTGAAGGTGAAAGATGCTCCATATTCAGTTTGAAAAAATAGCACTCATTGGGATCGGTCTGATTGGGTCTTCTTTAGCAAGAGTGATTAAAAAGAAAAATCTTGCGGCTCAGATTTCTATTGCAACACGTCGTCCAGAAACCCTGAAAAGAGCGCGTGAATTGGAGCTTGGGGATTTTTATACGACAGATAATGCAAAAGCTGTTGAAGGAGCAGATTTGGTTATTCTTTCTGTTCCTGTTGGAGCTAGTGCAGAAGTGGCAAAAACTATTCGTGATCATTTAAAACTTGGAGCGATTGTGAGTGATGTTGGTTCTACGAAAGCGTTGGTTATTGCGGAAATGGCACCTTTATTGCCAAAAACGGTTCATTTTATTCCAGGGCATCCAATTGCTGGAACGGAATATTCAGGACCGGATGCTGGTTTTGCTGATTTATTTATGAATCGTTGGTGTATTTTAACGCCTTTTGCGGATAGCGATGCTACTGCTGTCGCACAATTAACAGCGTTTTGGGAAGCTTGTGGTGCGCGTGTCGAAAAGATGGAACCTAAGCATCATGATCTTGTTTTGGCTATTGTTTCACATTTACCCCATTTGATTGCGTATAATACTGTTGGGACAGCGAGTGATTTAGAAAAAGTAACAAATTCGGAAGTGATTGCTTATTCCGCTTCCGGTTTTCGTGATTTTACGCGTTTAGCATCTTCTGATCCCGTTATGTGGCGAGATATTTGTTTGCATAATAAGGATGCTATTTTAGAAATGTTGAGCCGTTTTAGTGAGGGGCTTGCTTTTTTAGAACGGGCAATTCATTTAGGAGATGGTGAGACACTGTTTAACTTTTTTACACGTACGCGTGCTGTACGTCGCAATATTATTGATGCTGGACAGGAAATTGATGCTCCTGATTTTGGACGTCAGAGTGTTTCTAAAAAAGGGTGAATAAAAGCAAGGGGGTTTTGTTGAATTTCGTTGGTTTTTTCTAGAAATCGATAAGAAGTTTTTTCTTTATTCAGTCATAGATTGCAATAAAAAGGAGGGGCGATTGCTCCGATACAGATAATCATGACTTCAAAAGGTTTTATGTGTGCACGATCATCTTGCTTAGCTCTCTATAGGGCATATGATGTACAGAAGAGGTTACTGATCTGTAGAAGTAACAAAAAAATGAGGTCGTTGTAGAACTTCATAGAGTGGGTTATTGTTTTTGTTTTGGTATAAAGTCGGGCTTGACCGTATTGATTATTGACCTTTATATTGCAACATTGCAAAATGTTTATTTGCAGAGTTTTGATGATTTTTATAAAACTTGAAATAGACTGAGGAAGAGTTTTACCAGAAAGTATTGAGTTTTGTTAAAAAATATCTTTTGGTATAGCTATCGTATTTTGGGTGACGCAGTAAGTCATTATTGGCGTGATAATGGGAGTGCTTTTGCAAGCCATGTTGCGCTATCGGGGCTTTTAGCATTTTTCCCTTTTTTTATTTTTGGAACATCGTTTGCTCGTTTTCTAGGGGCTTTTACCTATACACCGCAAAAAATTAAAGCACTGGTGCAGTTATTGCCTGATGTTATTGCAGAGCCTTTATCTCAGGAAATTGTCAATGTTTTAACCATTCATAGAGGAGGTGTGTTGACGCTTTCTGTCATTGGAGCGGCTTATTTTGCTTCTAATGGGATAGAGGCTTTGCGTACGGCTTTAAATAAAGCTTACCGTGTTACTGATCGACGGAGTTTGTTATTTTGTCGTTTTCAAAGCCTGTTTTTTGTAATCCTTGGAGCTGTTGGTCTTGTTGTGATTAGTTTTTTATTGATTCTGGCGCCTTTGTTGATCAAAATTATGCAAAATCATTCTTTTTTTATGACTGAATATATTGCTGTTATTCGTGTATGGCGTTATACAGTTGCAATCGTTATTTTGTTTATCAGTCTTTTGATTGTTCATAAATGGCTTCCAGCAGGGCGGCGGAAAATTATAGATATTTTACCAGGAATAGTGGTGACAATGTTTATATGGTTTATGGCTTCTATCGCTTTTGCGCAATATTTAACGATGTTTGATTATATTTCTACCTATGCAGGGTTGGCATCTATTATGGTTGCTATTATTTTTCTCTACATATTGAGTGCAATTTTTATTTTGGGAGGAGAAATAAACGCGGCGATAATGTTTTATCGCAAGGATTTGCAACATTCAGATGAATGAAAGAGCTTATTATTGCTTGAAAGCCAAGGTATGAATATCCCAATAAAGCCTGCTATCACTTTGTTGATTGATGCGGATGCTTGTCCTGTAAAAGATGAAGTTTATCGTGTGATGAATCGTTATCAGCTTAAGACATTTGTTGTGGCAAATCGTTCTTTGTCCCTTCCAGATGAAGCACTCATTGAAAGAGTGGTCGTTGCTGGTGAATTCAATGGTGCTGATGATTGGATTGTAGAACATGTGCATGAGGCAAGTATCGTTATTACCAGTGATATTCCTTTAGCAGCACGGGTTGTGCAAGCTGGGGGTTTTTGTCTTTCGCCAACGGGGCGTATTTTTGATGTAAATTCAATTGGTCAGGCTTTGGCGATGCGCAATTTGATGGAAGATTTGCGTGGACAGGGCAGTATAATAGGTGGTCCCCGTCCTTTTTCTCGTAAAGACCGTTCTGCTTTTTTGTCAGCACTGGATCTTGTTATACAACGTTTAAAAAGACGCGGTTATTAAAGTTATAGGGCTTCTTTAATGACTGCTTTTATAAGTGCTTTGGCATCGTCATTGGCCCATGGAGCTGCACCATTGAAAGAAGCAATGAGATATCCCTCTTTATCAATGAGCAATGTAATGGGGAGTCCTAAAGCGAGCCCCTGTTTTCTAACATTGTTGAAAATATCCATTGTTTCATCGCGATAGTAAAGTAAATTATCTGAATGAATATTCTGTAAAAATTGCTGAATTTTTTCAGGAGAAGCAGTTTTATCGATATTAATAGCTATGACATCAAAGTTTTCTCCACCTAATTCACGTTTTAATTGCGCAAGTTCAGGCATTTCTGTGCGGCAAGGTGCACACCAAATAGCCCATAGATTGACCAGCATTGGTTTTCCAGTAAATTCGCTGAGTGTGTGCTCTTTTCCTAGAATATCCTTGAAAGAGAGTTTATTCATATCTGAGGGTGTATCAGCAAATCGTATGTGGCTAAAAAAGCCTTTTGCTGCTTTTCGTATCGCCATCATTTTTTCTGCTCGTGCTTTATTAATGTTTATTTCTTGTGCTTGTGCTGCTGAAATGAAATTGAAAAGAAAAAACTCTCTTTTGGTATCGTAGTTTATGGTTGCGTATAAACTCAATGCAATGATAAAGAATGCAAGGGAAAGTTGCCTTTTTTTATTGTTTTTTTTGCTGATGAAAATTTGAAAAATCATAATTTTGTCCTTTGGATGGGTGTTTTCAGAATATGACAGATGAGAAGTTAAAGAACCAAATGTGGGGTGGTCGGTTTGCGGCAGGCCCTGCTGCAATTATGGAAGAAATTAATGCTTCTATTGATTTTGATCAAAAACTTTATCGACAAGATATTGAAGGTTCTCTTTCTCATGCAGCTATGTTAGCGCAAACGAAAATCATTTCACAATCAGATTATGAAAAAATTGTTCATGGTTTGAAACTTATTCGCCAAGAAATTGAAGACGGTAAATTTGTTTTTTCACGAAAGCTTGAAGATATTCATATGAATATTGAAGCGCGGCTGAGCGAATTGATAGGTCCTGTAGCTGGGCGTTTGCATACGGCGCGTTCACGCAATGATCAAGTTGCTGTTGATTTTCGCTTGTGGGTACGTGAAGCAACGCAAAAGATAGCACAAGCTTTAAAAGGATTGATAGAGCAATTACTTATTCGCGCAGAACAACATGTTGATACCTTTATGCCAGGCTTTACGCATTTACAATTGGCTCAACCCGTAACATTGGGTCATTATATGATGGCTTATGTTGAAATGTTTGGTCGAGATTTATCGCGGATGCGTGATGCTCTTGAGCGAATGAATGAATCGCCTTTAGGAGCGGCTGCTTTAGCGGGGACAGGCTTTCCAATTGACCGTTTTATGACAGCAAAAGCGCTAGGCTTTCGCGAACCTACACGCAATTCAATTGATAGTGTTTCAGATCGTGACTTTGCATTGGAATTTTTAAGCGCTGGCGCTCTTTGTGCAACACATCTTTCACGTTTAGCAGAAGAAATAATTCTTTGGTCAAGTGAACAGTTTTGTTTTATTCATTTATCAGATGCTTTTTCAACGGGTTCGTCTATTATGCCACAAAAGAGAAATCCTGATGCGGCAGAGTTAGTACGAGCGAAAGCAGGTCGATTGAATGGTGCGCTTATGGGATTGTTAACGGTGATGAAAGGATTACCGCTTGCTTATTCAAAGGATATGCAAGAAGATAAAGAATATGTGTTTGATGGGGCTTTGAGTTTGGAATTATCACTAGCAGCAATGACAGGGATGATTGCTGATTTGAAAGTGAATAAAAAAGCCATGAAACAAGCAGCGGATTTAGGGTATGCAACAGCTACAGATTTTGCTGATTGGCTTGTACGCGAATCAGAGATTCCTTTTCGCGAAGCACATCACATCACAGGGTGTGCTGTGGCATTGGCAGAAAAAAAACAGTGTCGCCTCCATGATTTATCATTAGATGAACTTCAAGCAATTTGTCCTGATATCAATGCGACACTTTTTGATGTTTTGACCGTTGAAAAATCTGTTGAAAGTCGCAAAAGCTTTGGGGGAACAGCGCCTTCAGAGGTTTTTCGGCAAATTGCGTATTGGAAAAAGCGTCTCGTGAGCGCTTGAGTGATTGTATTTTAAAGGTAAAAAAGAGATCGAGATGAGGAAAGAGGACAGATGAAAATTATATTAAAGGGGGTGATGATTGTCCTTTTTGGGGGCTTGGGTATCGTTGGGTGTGGGCGTAAAGGGTCATTAGAGTTACCTCCTTCAACAGGAGTGAATTCTTCACAAGGAACTTTTGTTCCTCAAGGAAAAACAGATAAACCTTTTATTCTTGATAGGTTGATACAATAGGGATTTTTATGCGTTTTTTTTCTTATCATCAAGGTGTGCTCCACGCTGAAGGTCTTTCGCTTTTGGAACTTGCGCGGAAAGTTGAAACACCTTTTTATTGTTATTCAGCTAGCGCAATCGTTGCACATTTTAAAGATTATCAGAATGCATTTCATGATATGCCGAGTTTAATTGCTTATGCGGTTAAAGCGAATTCCAATCAAGCGGTTTTACAACTTTTAGCTAACAATGGAGCGGGAGCTGATGTGGTCTCAGAAGGGGAATTACGGCGTGCACTTGCTGTTGGTATTCCTGCGCAGAATATTGTTTATTCTGGTGTTGGTAAAACAGTGAAAGAAATAGATTTTGCTCTTGCACAAGATATTTATTGTTTTAACGTTGAATCAGAGCCAGAACTTGAACAATTATCGGCGCGGGCTGCTGCGCTTTCAAAAACGGCTCGTATTTCTTTACGTATTAATCCTGATGTGGATGCTAAGACTCACAAGAAAATTACAACAGGTAAGTCTGAGAATAAATTTGGTATTCCACTGTCTTTGGCGGGTGATGCATATAAAAAAGCAGCCCAATTGCCCGGTCTTCATGTGTGTGGTGTTGATCTCCATATTGGCAGTCAAATTTGTGATTTAAAACCGTTTGAAGATGCATTTGTTATTGTTGCAGATTTTGTGCGTCAATTATGGAATAATGGTTATGCGATAACCCATATCGATATTGGGGGCGGGCTTGGTATTTCTTATGGTTATGAGCAGCATCCAGTACCTTCTCCTTTTGAGTATGCAGCACTGGTAAAGAAACATATTGCGCCTTTAGGGATCAATATTATCTTAGAACCTGGGCGTAGTATTGTTGGTGAGGCTGGTGTGTTGGTGACATCGGTTGTGTATTTAAAAAAGGGGGAAGGACGAAATTTTGTTATTGTTGATGCGGCGATGAATGACTTCATGCGTCCAACGCTTTATGATGCGTGGCAAAATGTAATGCCAGTGAAAAAAACACCAGTAGATGCCCCTCTGATTAATGCTGATATTGTTGGTCCCATTTGTGAAACTGGTGATTATTTAGGCTTGGAACGTTCTTTACCAGTGTTGAAAGCGGGTGATGTTTTGATGTTAACAGGAGCAGGGGCTTATGGCGCAGTGATGGCAAGCACTTATAATAGTCGACTTTTGGTGCCGGAAGTTTTGGTTCAGGATACACGTTATGCAGTCATTCGTCCACGCCTTGATTATGCACAATTGATAGGCTGTGATCATATTCCAGATTGGATTGAGCCCAAATTAGATTGAGCATTATTAAATATTTTGGGTCTTATTTTTACTAAACTTTGATGAAACAATTTATTTTCTAGAAATTGTTTTGTATGGGGTTTATGATCTTAATGCACCACGATAAAAGGGGATAAATGCTTGTTTATGAAAAATAAAAACATCAAAGGTTTTGCAATGAAGCTTTTGTGTGTGCGCATTTTGATGTGGGGGATCCTTTCATTTGAACGGATGTGGGTACGGTTGTTGCCATTTTTCCTCGTTCTTAGTCTCTTTTGTTCGTTTAGCTGGTTGGGACTTTTTGGCATTTTGGGCTATTGGTCACATTTGCTCTTACTTGGGGTTATACTTGTTTGTGCTGGGGCAAGTTTGTTTTTTCTTATTCGTTTTCGGTTTCCCACAATGCGGGAAGTAAATTGCCGCCTTGAACGCGTCAATGATCTTAGACACCAGCCTTTGAATATTCAGACAGATCGTTTATGTTCTGAAAATGATGAAGATTTTAGTGCTGTTATTTGGCGTGAACATCAACGCCGAATGGCAAAGCAATTATACCATTTAAAAACTGGATTTATCTCTCTTAATAGTGCGGATTATGATCCTTTGGCTTTGAGGGCTTTGTGTGCTCTTCTTTTTGTGTGCGCTTTTAGTTTTTCTTTTGGTTCACAAGGGGGGCGTTTGGCTGATGCCTTTGATTTTCGTCCTGTCGTTGATGAAAAACTCATGCGGATTGATGCTTGGGTAACACCCCCAGCTTATACCGGTGTGGCACCGATTTATTTGACAAAAGATGAGAAAACACAACTAGAAATCCCTGAAGGGAGTAATGTTGTTGTGCGTGTTGTCAATGGAGCTGGTATTACAGTAAAAGCAAAGTCTGTAGAAGATGGGAGGGAAGTTTCGTTTTCAGAGAAAACGGAACAAACAGCTTTGAATGATCCAATCGTTCATTTTGAAACACATTTAAAGCATTCAATAAATTTATTTGTATCATCACGTCGTAAAAAACAGCAGTGGCATTTGCAGATAATTAAGGACAAGCTTCCGACAATTCATTGGCTGGAAAAACCAGGGAGGATTTTAACGGGATCGTTGGAGTTACGATATGTGGTGGATGATGATTATGGTGTGACAAAGGCTTTTGTTGAAATAGAGCCTTTTCTTCCTCAGAATAAAAGTGCTTCTTCTCTTTATAATGCTCCGGAAATAGAGCTTCTTCTTCCGCGTGGTGGAAAGGGGAAAATGCGAATGGTGCAGGATATATCAGCGCATCCATGGGCAGGTTCGCAAGTCAAAATTACTTTGGTGGCAGAAGATGGTGCGGGGCAGAAAGGGCGTAGCAAAACTTTTGTTATGATATTACCACAGCGTGTTTTTTCGAATCCTGTTGCACGCGCAGTGGTTGAATTGCGTCGTTTATTAGCTCTTGATGCTTCTGTGAAAGAGCGTGTATTGGATATGCTTTCTGCTTTGCTTGTGCGTCCAGAAAAGGGGTTGCAAAATGCATCGCATTTTATTGTTCTACAAAGTGCGTGGACAAGACTTTCTTTAGCACAAACAGACGAGGATTTGCGCGATGTGGTGGATTATTTATGGCAAATTGCTTTGGGTATTGAAGATAATCAGCTTGAATCCGTGCAAAAAAAGTTAAAACAAGCACAAGCTGCTTTACGTGATGCACTGCGTTACGGTGCTTCAGCGGCAGAAATTGAACGGCTTATGGCAGATTTACGTCAAGCTATGGATGAGTATATTCGTGCTTTGGCTGAAAAAGCACCGGATAGTCAAGTTTCTAAAAATTCTAAAAGCTCAAAAAGTCCTAATCTTTCTGAATCTACATTACAAGAAAAACTAAATTTAATTGAGGAAATGGCTAAAACGGGCTCTTCTTTAGCAGCTGAACAACTCTTGGCGGAAGTTGAACAGACGCTTGATCATTTGCATGTGCAAAAAGGCAATCAAAATGAGGGAGAAAAAAGCCAATCTGTACAAATGAAAGAAAAGATGGACCAGCTTGGAGATTTAATGCGTCGTCAGCAAGAAATTCTCAATGAAACACATCAGTTAGAGATGGAACAAAAACGCGGAGAAGATGTGCCAGAAACACAAAAAAAATCTTTAAAAAAACGTCAAGCTGAATTGCAGTCTGAATTATCAACATTAGAAAAAGAATTATCAGAACAAGGATTTGAAACAGGGGGCGCGTTGAAAAGGGCAGAAGAAAAAATGAATTCTGCGGAAAATGCTCTTGATAATGGAAATCATCAGGTATCTATACAAAATCAGTCTGATGCTTTGGAATCTTTGAGGCAAGGTGCACAAAATGTTTTGAAAAAAATGCGCGAAACACTCAAAGAAACGGGAGATGATCAAAATGCTGATTCTGGTCCTAAAGATCCGTTAGGACGTCCACTTTCTTCAAAAACAGATGAAAAACAAGAAGGTGAGGCACTACCACAAGAAAGTGATCAAATGCGTACGCGGCAGATTTTGGATGAAATTCGCAAACGTCTTGGTAAAGAGCATCTTTCAGAAGAAGAAAAAAACTATCTTGAAAGATTGCTTCATTTTAATTAACCAGTGTTGGCTTTTTTCTTAATTGATGTCAAAAACAGTGTATGAAGAACCTCTATGGAGTTCATCTCCCAAAAAATGATTAAAGTGCTTGTAAGGCAATAATTATCCTGCTGTACTGATTTTTTGATCATTTAAGTTTAAAATATGAAATATTAAAATGTTCGCTATTGCGGAAAAAGAGCAGAAGTCCATATAAGTTTGGTATATGAAAATCTGTAATGTTTGAAATTTGTTTCTACATGGTATGTTGAGTTGGATATCGTTACGCTGAAAGATTTTTATGCTTCTGCACTTGGGCTGCGTGTGCAAAAGACGCTGTGTGACCAATTGAATTTATGGTGGCCTGATCTTACGGATAAACGGATTATGGGGTTGGGTTATGCGCTTCCTTATCTTTCTACATTGCGTGAACGTGCCCAACAATGTTTTGCTTTTATGCCAGCTTCTCAGGGTGCTTCGCCTTGGCCTTGTGCTGAGCAAGTTGCTACAGCGCTTGTTTTTGAAGAAGATTTGCCACTTCCTGATGCGTCAGTTGACTGTATTTTATTGGTACATGCATTAGAATATACAGAAAATTCGTTTGAAACGTTGAATGAAATATGGCGTGTTTTAGCACCCAATGGCCACTTGATCGTTATTGTACCTAATCGCTCTGGCTTTTGGGCGCGCAATATTACTACGCCCTTTGGTTATGGCGAACCCTATAGTCGGCAACAAATTACTCGTTTGTTTGAAAAAACAAATTTTGTTTCTGGGCCAATACAAGAAATTGTACATTATATGCCCTCTACGGGTTATGTTTCGCGGTTGTTCTCATTTTTTTATGAGCCATTTGCACGCTATCTTTTGCCTTATTTTGGTGGACTCTTAATGTGTCAGGCACAAAAACGTGTTTATCAGGGTTTGCTCGTACAGCGTCGTCAGTCGCGACGTATTTTTATTCCTGCGTTATCACCACAAGTGCGAAATATTTTAATTTATAAAGATAATTAATCATTTTGCCTTTGGCATAAGAACCGCAAATATAGAAGGATTCTCTTATTTCAATTTTTTGCATTTACAATTAAAAAATATTCTTTTGTACATTATATGTGGAATTGGCATGTGAATAAAAAATCTCAAGTATCTATATACTGAACCATATTTCATGAATAGTGGAAACATTTTAAAAGAAAAAATGCTGGTATCTTCGTAAGCATAAAAATAGCAGAGTCCAAGGGATCTTGCATAATATGGTTCATGGTGGTTAAAAACTGTACAAGGAAGGATTAAAATGCTTCTTATGAACCATCTCTCAAGTGTCAAGGGCTCCTCTGCAACATTGAAATCTAACAAAGTGTGTGATGGTGCCGGCTTGTTCTTTTATAAGGGTAAAGATGGTGGTGCTCAGTGGCTTTATCGTTAGGATAAACATTTAGCGTTATATCATTAATTATACAACCTCTTAAGAGGAGATAAAATCATAAAGAATGGAGGAAAACTATAAAGATAAAAAACATCTCTCAATTTAGGCTAGTGAATATAAGATAAAGCATTGCGTGGAGCGGTTTTTCTGAAAAAAATAATCATAAATAGCACTCATCTAAAGATGATAGTTATGATCAAGAATGTTGCTAAAAGATATCACGATTATTTATATGCGGAACATATTAAAAATTTTAGAAAGAACAAAAGTATGTGAAACAGAAGTTACAAAGTATATCGTGAGGTTTGAAAGCATTTTTGTTTCTGGTTATCATGTTGAATATTTCGTTTTTTATTCATAATGTTATATATTTTGTTATAAGAGTACAGATAAGAGTAAGTTTTATGTAATAGCATTTGAATTATACGCGAAGTTTTTTTCATCTCTTTCTGTTTTCATTTAGGATATTAAAATTATTTTTGAAACAGTAAATCTCGAATTAAAGATTTAAACGGTAACCATTTTGATCTGTCATGAGAATTTGTGCATTGGAGGGATCGTTTTCGATTTTTTGTCGCAAACGATAGATATGGGTTTCTAGAGTATGGGTGACAATATTTTCATTATATCCCCAAACTTGTTCTAACAATGTTTCACGGCTGACAATTTTATCATTGGCATAATAGAGACATTTAAGGATCGCTGCTTCTTTTTCTGTGAGACAGATTTTATTGTTGCATTGATCAAGAAGAAGTTTTTGTCTTAGTTTAAAAGTATAGGGACCAATATGAAAGGTTGCGTCTTCATTTTGTTCATATTGGCGCAACTGTGCTCGAATTCTCGCTAATAACACCGCAAAGCGAAAGGGTTTTGTCACATAATCATTGGCGCCTGTTTCAAGATCTAAAATATTATCGCAGTCTGTATCATAATTCGTTATCATGATAATGGGGGCACGAAATCCTTGGGAGCGTAATTGTTTAACTGCTTTGCAACCATCAAGATCAGGAAGTTGAAGTCCCAAAATAGTGAGATCAATATTTTCTTCTTGGATTATTTTCATTCCCGCTTCTGCTGTTTTTGCTTGGAAAATTTTAAACTCTTGATGCATTTGCAATTGTTCTACTAAAATGGGGCGTAGATCATCATCTTCAACGATTAAAAGAGTATAGTGGTTCATGTTGTTCCTTATAGGCATGTTGATGCACTGATTGGTATAGTTTCATGAAAAATGAGATTTCATGCAAGAAAAATTAAAAGAGAAAAATTAAAAAAGAGCGTTTCTAAAAAATAAACTTTTATAATTTCTAATGGTTGCTTGCTGAAAAGAAGGTATTCCGTCTGCAGAGTATTTTACGTATTGGTTGGAAGCGTTTTTTATGTTCTAGAACGTGTTTTAGCTATTGAGTGTCATCATCTTTACGCTTTATGGAGAAACAAGCTAGCACTATCATTCACTTTGCCAGCTCGTGGGTGTTGCGGATAGTCCTTGGCACTTGAGACGATTCATAGGAGGAATTTTTAGTCCTTTCTTTCACGGTTTTTATCCATATGGGACTTTCTCCGCTTGTAATGTGCAAGCAAATAGCTTTTGATTGATTCAATATAAACAGGTTGGGAATGAGAGAATCCTGCGGCATGAGGCGCACTCGTCCAACATGCAAAACAATGAACACGCAATATGATGCGTTTTTTAAGCGTGAAGAGAATTGTGCAACACCTAGCACATATGCACTGTTTAGGAGAACTTCACGATCGTTTTTATTGTTTTTATCCACGTTCAGTTTTGTTTTTTTGTTGCATTTGTGTGTGAAGGGGATTGTGTGTTATGTTCGTGGTGGTGCTTATTATAATCGTTGAGCAAGCTTTGCCTTTAGCAATGCCGAAAAGATGCATCATAAAGAGGTTTTTTGTGTAATTTGGAAGGAGACTGTATTGAGAAAGAGTGCAGGATAAAAAATGACAAAAAAATATCATATTTATGCATTTAGCATAAGAATACCTCAACAGAAGGATGTGTTGAGCTTATTCTTCTGCGCTACGAAGCATCTTTTTATATGAGTTAATGAATAAAAAACTATTGTTTTAAGATAAAAGCATTTCCTCCTTAAGGTTGCCCATCAAACAGACTTCTTTCCATTCATCTTCTGTTACGGGTTGCACTGATAAGCGGCTAGCTTTGACCAGCACCATATTTGCTAGTTTGGGATTGGCTTTAATTTGTTTTAATGAAACAGGTGTTGGCATGTCACAAAGTGCACGGATGTCCACACATTCCCAGCGTGGATCAGAGCTTGTAGAATCAGGGTGCGCTTCAGCACATATTTCTACAATTCCTACAATTTCTAAACCTTTATTTGAATGATAAAAAAAACCTTTATCGCCATATTTCATAGCACGCATATTATTACGGGCTTGATAATTGCGTACACCATCCCATTGTTCGCCATTAACTCCTTTTTTCTTTTGCATCTCCCATGACCATTTATGGGGTTCAGATTTAAAAAGCCAATAAGCCATGAGTTCTCCTTTTTCATAGATTGTTATGCATTTTTATAAGTATCTTTGTAATACCATCAACGATGATTTTTAAAATGGGGTAAAGAACGGCTATTATCTTTTTTTCTTGTTTCAAAATAGAGAGACGCGCTCCATTGATATTTCATGTTGTATAAAGGTATTTTGCTCTTTTCTTATCTTTTCAGCTATGGTTTGAAATGCGGTCACTATAAGAGTTTTTTGGAAAAAATGAAGAAAATTGGTTCTAAAAAGCTTTAAGATTACAATGGCAATGAAACGAATGAATGGTCAAAGATGAAGAGGTCAACGAATGGCATTCATATCTATGCTTCGTGGGAGAGAGTAGATCTTATTATGCTGTAAAATACCGTCATTTGAAATGTAATGATATAAGGCAGTTTTTTGAAACATGAAGGTTTTCAGAATATGTGGTGAATATTTAGGTTTACGTGTCGAGCTTTGGGTTAAGTGAATTGTGTGAATGGGAAGCAGGTTGGAATCTGCTCGATAGAGAATTCGGGCTATCTATAAACCGGATTGAGTAGAAATCTTCATTCTTTAAGGTGTGTGTGGGACGTCAATTTTATTATGCTTTTGTTCCACGGCGTCCCATCCCGATCAAGGGCGCGGCGTTTTCATCTAATGGCCAGCGTGAGCGGGGTGCAATGTCAAGAGAGCTTGTTTCTCCTCGTGCGAGTTTTTGTGCACCGGCAAAAGCAATCATTGCAGCATTATCGGTACACAAGGAAAGAGGAGGGGCTATAAATTCAAAACCATGTTGATGGGCAAGTTCTTGCAACGTAGAGCGAATGGCTTGGTTTGCGGCAACACCGCCTGCGACAACCAAAGCAGGAGAACGCTTTTCTTGATCATGAGAGAGAGGATATTGGTGGGTAAAGTGTTGTAGGGCTAGGTGAATACGATCATGTACTGTATCGGTCACAGCGGCTTGAAAACTTGCGGCAATGTCAGCAATATCATTTTCTGTAAGGGGAGCTATGGCTGTTGCGGCTTGTCGAACAGCAGTTTTGAGTCCTGAAAAAGAAAAGTCTAACCGTTTTTCACCTTTTAAAGGTCGTGGAAGAGGGATGCGATTTTTATCACCAAATAAAGCTGCTTTTTCAAGTGCTGGTCCACCAGGATAAGGAAGACCTAAAAGTTTTGCTGTTTTATCAAATGCTTCTCCTAATGCATCATCAATAGTGGTTCCTAAACGTTGGTAGTTACCTACTCCATGAACAATGATTGTTTGTGTATGACCCCCTGAAACTAAAAGTAATAAATAAGGAAAGCTGACGTTGTGCGTTAACACAGCTGTTAAAGCATGTCCCTCTAAGTGATTTACCGCAATAAATGGCTTGCCAGTGGCAAGAGAGAGTGCTTTTGCGCTCATAACGCCTACTAACAATCCTCCTATCAAACCAGGACCACTGGTGGCTGCAATGCCATCAATATCTTTTAATTTTGTGTTTGCTTCTGTTAGTGCTTGCAGAATTAAATGATCAAGAACTTCAACATGGGCTCGAGCAGCAATTTCAGGAACAACACCGCCGTAAGGTGCATGGTGATCAATTTGACTCCAAACAACATTGGAAAGAATTCGGCTGTTTGATTCATTGTTATATTCAATGACAGCTGCTGCCGTTTCATCACAACTTGTTTCTATTCCCAGCAGACGCATTTTAAACAAAACCTTATATTGAAGCTTCTTTCTTGCGTGCGTACCATGAACAGAAAAAGATGGAAAGTATTTCTCTTAGAATTGTTTTTTCTATTTCTTTGAATTTTATGATATCGTTGATTAAAAAATAAAGCTGTATTTTCGAGTATAAAATGCAAATGTTTTTTTAAAAACTTGTCTATTAAAGGCGATACTTGTAAATATTATTGAGAAAAGCTGCGTTTTTAAAACTTTTTTCATTTTATTATTTTATCATTAAAAAAAGTGTGCACGAAAAGTGACAGAGATGGTCGATTCTTCAAAACCAAAAGTTAAACCACATTATGCTGGTACGCGCCGTAAGAAACCAGTTATTGAACATGAAGCTGTTCCCTATGATTCAGAGGGAAAAATCCACAATTCTGTAGAAGCTCATGCGCGAGAAAAACAGAATATGCAAGGTCAGGATAAAAGTACCTCTAGTACAACTTGGCTTTTCTTGTCGCTTTCTGGGATTTTGGGAGGATTCATTGCTTTGGGAATTTTTATGGGGCTTCAATGGGCTGGTTTTTTTCCTTCTCCTTTTGTGGAAAATTCTGCTGGAGGAGAAAAAGCTTTGCAGATTGCTGAAGCCGCAAAAAGTCAAGGTGAAGACACAAAGGAACAATTGAGGCGGGTCTTTCAAGAAATCGATGCGTTAAAAACAGAGTTGTCTTCTTTTTCATCACAACAGTTTAAAACAACGAAAAATGATGAACTATCGAAAGAAGAAAGCAAAAAAGCTTTTGCGATTTTAGAGGAAAAAGTAAAAGCTCTTGAAGAAATTGTACAAACTTTTGTTAGAAAGTCGAAAGATATAGAGACGGCTTTGTCTGTTGGGCAGAGAAATGCAAATGATCTTGCTGCGTTAAAACAACAGTTAGAAGCACTACAGGAAGAAACTGCTGTTAAAAATAGTAAGAAAAAAGAAATAGATACCGCGCTCTTTACTGCAATTAGTTCATTAAAAAATGCTGTAGAGCGTGGTGGATCTTATAATAATGAACTAAAGCTGTTACAGCAATTATCGCCTTCGATTAATGGACTTGATGTGTTGCAAAAAACAGCTACTGTGGGTCTTCCAAGTTCAGCACAACTTTCAGTTGATTTTGCTCATGTTGCCGATGCAATTGTTGGTACGCAAAATCTTGTTGCGTCAGATGCTGGTTTTTTTGACCGAATTTTAGCGTGGATAAAAGGGCTCATTGTTTCGCGACCGATTGGAAATGTTGAAGGGACAACGCTGGAGGCTATTGCGGCACGCATGGAAGTTGCCATTCAAGCTGGTGATTACGAAAAGGCTTTGAGCGAATGGCAATCATTGCCTCAAAGTGCAAAAGATGTTTCAATGGATTTTGTTAAGCAGCTTGAAAGACATATTGCTATTCAACAGTTGTTGCAGCAATTGTTATTGTCTGTGCAACAAGGATCTTTTAAAGCAACAAAGATGTAAATAGGCCCAAGATGATACGTGTTTTTATTTATATTTTTGTTGTTTGTATCCTCGGTTTAGCTTTCACGTGGGTTGCTAATCACAATGGTATTTTTGTTCTCACATTTTTGCATTTCAGATTTTCTGCTTCATTTCTTACAGTGTTAAGTGTGCTTATTTTGTTTTTTATAACGCTGGTGCTTTTATGGTGGTTATTATCTTTCTTTTTTTCCATACCGAGTGCTCTTTCCAATTATTTTTATAAACGCCACCAAAAGCGTGGTTACGAAGCTCTTTCAAAGGGGATTCTTGCAACTTTTGCTGGTGATAGTATGGTTGCGCAAAAAATGGAAGCACGGGTTGCTAAATATCTTGCAGGAAAACGAGAGCCATTGGTAAAACTCTTACAAGCGCAAACCTTGTCTTTACAAAATGACTCTGTTCGCGCCATCGGTCTTTATGAGGAGATGAGAAAGGAAGATCCGACAAAACTGGTTGGACTTTATGGTTTGTTTCGTGAAGCAATGAAGAGTAAAGCTTATGAGGCAGCGCAACAATATGCCGAAGAGGCACTGACCTTATCGCCAGCACTTTTATGGGCGCATAAGGCGGTGCTTGATCGGTTAAGTGCTGAAGGTAAATGGGATAAGGCACTTACTGTTTTTGAAAGAACGCAAAAAGCTCTCCCGCGTTCTGTTCGCGCGACTCCAGAGCGGCAGCATATACAGGTTTTACTACTAAGTGGGCAGGCACTTTCTTTGTTTGATACACATCCTGTACAAGCACGTGAAGCTATTTTGAAAGCCCATAAATTGGCGCCTGATTTTGTTCCAATAATAGTTATTGCTGCTGATATTCTTTATAAGTTAAATGAAACGCGTAAAGCGGATAAAATGATTATAGCGGCTTGGCAAAAGAATCCTCATCCTGATTTGGGGGCGCTTTATCTTGAAAGAGAAGAAGGAGCCATTGGGCGATTGAAAAGGGCTAAGACACTTGCTTCTTATAATAAAGATGCATTTGAGTCGGCTTTCCTTATTGCTAAAGCAGCTTTGGATGCTGGTGAAACAGCATTAGCAAGAGAGAAGGCACAAAAAGCATTACAATGTCATCCACGGGAAAGTGTTTATTTATTGTTGGCAGATATTGAAGAGGCACAGGGAAACAATCAAGGTGCTGTGCGTCAATGGCTTTCTTTAGCACTTCGTGCTGAACGTGATCCAGTATGGATGTGTGATGGGTCCATTTTTTCTTCTTGGTCAGCGGTTTCTCCAATCAGTGGACGTTTGGGCTGTTTTGAATGGAAGGCGCCTCCCTGTATGCCTTCTCTCACATTAGAGGCGGACAATATTGTGCCGAAAAAGCAAGACAAAGAGTATGTTATGGGAAAAAGTGATGATGTTGAAGATAAGAAGCTGGAAAAATTAACACCTATAGATAATTCTCTTTTGCATAATGTGCAGGTGGAGAAACAAGATATAAAAGAACAAGATGTAAAAATGTTCAGTCAAATTCATTTAAATGTTGATGATCCAGGGGTTAAAACAGAAGAAGAAACATCTTTATCGAGGAAAAAGTTTCGTTTATTTTAAATTGCACCAATGTGATAATACGAATGTTTTCTCAGAAGAAACAATTGACCTAGAAGAAAAAATATCGTTAGTCTTTTCCAATAAAATTATTCTCTTATGCTTTAAAAATAAAGTTTTGCTTGGTAGCAGAGGTGATTGGTTAGAAAATGTTTTTAAATCAGAGATGTCTTGATAAAAAACAAAAAAATAACAAACCAAGGATTGCTGTCGTTATTCATCGGCGCTCTACCTATACTGGTCGTTTGGGAAAATTTTTACAACAAAAAGGTTTTGTTCTTGATATTTATCGTCCTATTTTTGGACAAAAACTCCCTGATACATTAGAGCATTATGCCGGTGTTGTTATTTTAGGGGGGCCGATGAGTGTGAATGACAGCGAAGCTTATATTGGTGAGGAAATTGATTGGATTTCGTTATCACTAAAGGAAAATAAGCCTTTTTTGGGTATTTGTCTTGGAGCACAAATGTTAGCGCGAAATCTAGGGGGGCGCGTTGGTACAAGAAGTGATGGGACTGTTGAAGTCGGCTGGTATCCACTAGAAGCAACCCCACAAGGGAAGGAATTGATGAATTGGCCAGAAATGGTCTACCATTTCCATGATGAAGGTATTTATGATTTACCGAAAGAGGCAATGCTTTTGGCAACAGGGAATACATATCCTACACAAGCTTTTCGTTATGGAAACAATGCATGGGGCTTGCAGTTTCATGCTGAGTTTACACGCGCTATGATGCGGCGTTTGGTCGTGCGTTCGGCACATAAATTGACTGAAAAAGGTGCTCAACCTGCTTGTGCACATTTGAAAGGTCGTTTAATCTATGATCGAGCTTTGAGCCAATGGTTTGAAAGCGCATTACACCAGATTTTTTGTACACCGCCCGTACTTGTGTGATTATTGACAACGCATTGATTTATATAGATAATTTACTGTTTTGCATATTGAATGAGAACCCCGAATATCGTAAGGTTTTCTCATTCCAAACCTGTGTATGTTGACTCAATAAAAACCTCTTGCTTGCTGTCACAAGTAGGGCTGGCGTGTGGGCAAAAACTGTATAAGAAAAGACTAAAAATGCTTCTTATGAACTGTCTTAAGTGCCAAGGGCTGTCGCAAAATTGTGGGGGTAGCCAAATATAATGATGGTGCTGGCTTTGCTCCTCAATAAGCGTAAAGATGGGGGTGCTCAATGGTTTTATCGTTAAGAAACACTATTCATTATCATTTTTTTTGTGCTGTAAAACAGTATGGTTTAAGGCAGAGGTAGAAAATCTATGTAAAACTTTACACATGAGGTGTTTTTTGTTAAAGGGTGTAAAGGGTTTTTTAAGAAAATCTTGTTTGTTGAGCTTATGAGATACTGTACTTTAGAACGATGTATAGGGACTTCTTGAAGTGACCAGTAGATAAAATCCGGTCGATTAAGAAGTTGGATTGTGTATAAACTGACCGTGGTTGGGAATCTTTATCCTTTTTAGGGTGGGGAGGAAGTTAAGAGATAAAGAAAGTTTGAATATTGTCTAAATCCTTTCAAATACCATCATCACAAAAAAGTTTTTCTTTGAGTTATTTAATTTGTGGGCTCTTTTGTCTTGCTTTGGTATTTATTTATAGCGCGCTCTGGTTTTTTTTTCACGTAAAATAGAAGACTATGTTTCTGATATATTCACAAAAATATCTTCCCATAATATGGCGGCGGTATGTGAGAATGTGCACAAGGATGGTTATCCTTTACGTGTCGGTGTTGTTTGTGACAAGTTTCAATTTTCTTGGCCTTTACATGGGGTTTCTTTATCGACGGGGCGTTTGACAGCTGGTGCACCAATTTATGCACCTCATTTGGTCGAGTTTAATGTTCATTCCCCTGCATTAATTGTTTTTTCTGGAAAAACTTCCATAGTATCCAGTTGGCGCAATTTGATGATTGAAACAGAACCTTATTGGAAAACGGGTAAGACATTGAAGTTTATAGCTGAAGGGCTTGAGATTTCACCTTTTTCTTCTTCCTTTGAAGGTCAAAAGCTTCAAGAAGCGTTAGGAGAACAAACGACAGATAAAAAAACGACACAAGAAAATATTGAAGATCAGGCATCTTTGCAAAATACGCATAACGTGATTATTCAGCCGTTAGAGCCAAAAGAAGCTTCCCAAAAAATAACGGCAGAATTTTTTCGACTTGATCTTAAACATGAAAAGAATGATTTATCGGGACATATAACTTTTGACGGTTTTGATGCTTCTCCCTTTTTAAAATCTTCTTTTGTTGATATTCCTAAAATTGATGGCAATTTGAAATGGATTTTAAATGATGCCTCTCTTCTGTTTGAACATGAAGAAAAAAATTGGCAACAGCGATTGTATGGAAAAAGTGGACTTTTAAAGCAAGGTGAATTGACTTTTCATACAGGTGGTGCAGTGCGTATTAGTGGACCTTTTTCTTTTGATGATGAAGGATATTTGACAGCAAAATTTGAACTTGTCCTTATTCAGTCTATGAAGCTTCTTGACACTCTGCAGCGCTTATTTCCCACGCAAACCAATAATCTTCAAGCGTTATTTTTTATTTTAGGTGCTTTGCCTAAAAATGCGGACGGCGCTCCCGTTCTTTCCTTGCTCATTAACAATGGGTGGGTAAAATTAGGCTTTTTAAAACTTGGTCGTCTTGCTCCGCTTTAGGTGTTGTACCAAAGCCTTTTTTAATTTTTACCACAAAATTTCGATTTTTTCTGATTTTCATACTTTTTTGCAATTTTAGAGTGTCAAAATCTATTTTAACAAAATGCGTATTTAATGGTAAAAAAAAATAGCTATAAAAATAAAAAATTACCACCTACTCCTAATTCGTCCAACCTCTTTTCACTTAGTACAAAATCTTATATCAAACTACATATAGTAACAGTGTTTGTATGGAAAAAGTGGCATTTTAAAGTATGCTGAATTGCCTTTTTATACAGGTGGTGTGGTGCTTGTTAGGAACCTTTTTCTTTATATATGGAATGAGTATATTGCATATATCTGTTTGGGAGTAATCTCTTAAAACAAGTAAATAGCCTAGTTGGAGGAGAATATGAAGTTGTAAAGGGAAAATCAACATCCATCTTTACTGTCATTTTTTATTCGATTTTACGCATTTCAAAAGCAGTTACAGTTATATCATTTTAAATGATAGATTAAGCTTATCCTTTTATTTCTGATGTTTTTTAATGAAGCTATATGTCTTCCACGTAAAACAGAATATATTTGTATTGCATATTTACGCATTTGTTAAAAAAATATTTCTCAGTACTTCTTATTTTACGATGTCGCCTATGAATGGTATAACGATAGAGCCATTAAGGGCTACCATCTTTTCGGTTATGGAGTAATAAGCTGGGGCAACACCATCATATTATATTTGCTAACTCCCAATGTTACTGCAGATTTTGGCATTTGAGGCGGTTTATGAGGGGCATTTTTAGTCTTTTCTTTACTGTTTTTATCTATTCGGCTTTCCCATTTGCAATATGCAAGGGGAAATGGGGTTAATTGATTGAATATAAACAGATTTTAAATGAGACAAATTTAGAATATCGGATTATCAGTTATCATAAAAATGATAAAATTATGATTGTAAATCAATATATTATATTTTTATGATGAAGGATATTTGAAAGTAAAATCTGAATTTATTTTTTATTTTGAGTGCTCTGTCTAAAAATGCAGGATAGGGCTTTCGTTCTTCCCTTGCTGATTAGTCATGGGGGGATAGAACGGAGCAAAAGCTTAGCTGTTTTGTACTGCTTTTAAGTCTGAAAGTTTATGTTTTTAGGGTGAGAAATCAATCCTGGTGTTTTTTTTTGAAATTGTTGCAAACAATTCTATTGTGATAAATAGCGAGATTTTTATTGTTGGTGTTATGTCTAAAATGCAAACTTCTGCTCTGTCTTAGTTGGTTTGTCGTGGTGGTGGGATAGAACGGGAGATTGAGTGGGTCGTTTTGTATTTGCTTTAGGTTTGAAAGCCAATATTTTGAAGTTGAGAAATCAATCCTGCTGCAAAAGTAAAACGAGAAATATTGAGATCATTTTCAATAAGGGCGCTAATGCGGTTTGTAATGTTGTGAATATGATCTTCTTCTGTTTTTTTCCAAGTGTCAAAAGGATCTTTTTTCTTTCCATAATTTTTGAGGATTTTCATAACGATTTGCCGAAAGCTTTCAGAAACATTTTCTTTGGCTTGGCTTAAAGCCATACTATCATAATAATCTACTACAGGGATTATACGACTTGCTTCGTTAATGCGGTTTATACGAATGATTTGCGCAAGTGAAAAGTAGATCTCTGCGGTTTTAATAAGATCACTGTTGCTTTTTTTTGCAATTAAAGAAATATCACATATTGTTGAAGCAGCTTCCAAGAGGGCTAATTGTTTCGCTAATGCTTTTGGTGCTCCCTCTTCGCTGTAGTGTAATGCTTTTTCTTCAATCTTTTGCTTAATATCGTTGCCGTGAGAATGCATAAGCTCTTTTTCAATAACGCTACGGGCTTGCTTTATTGTTTTTACAATTTCTTCTAATGGACGTGAGAGATCTATGTTGTGCAAACCCCAATTGGTTGTTTCAAAGAGCATTGGGGTCATTGCTGCGTAGAATTTATTTTGGACAAGACCGGGTATTTTATTATCAAGCTTATCAATTTGCTCAGACAATTGAGGAATTTCGAAACCATCGCGGATAGCAATGAAAACGCGAATAATATTTTCAGTCTTTTGTTCTGTTGCATCGTGTAGTCTATTAACAAAAGTGGGGCCTCCACGATTTACAATATCGTTGGCAATCAGCGTTGCGATAATATTACGACGCAATTGATGGTTAATAACTTCCTTCTTAAAATTTTCTTGAATTTGGGTTGGAAAATAGTTCAGCAAGGTTGTATTGAAATAGTGATCATCAACAATGGGGCTATTAGCAATTTCTTCTTTTAAGGTCAATTTAGCATAGGCAAAAATAACGGCGAGTTCTGGACGGAGAAGACCTTTGCCTTGGGTTGTTCTTTGTCGTAAAATTTGCTCATCAGGGAGTATTTCAACTCTGCGATCTAGAAGCTTTTTTTGTTCCAAGTCGTGCATAAAGCGTATTTGATAGGGCAAATCAGCAGTGCTCTGGTTTTCCGCCAAAGAAAGCGCAAGAGGTTGTAGATAATTGTTGCGCAAGACGAGTTGCTCGACTTGAGGCGTCATTTTTTTCAAGAGCTTATTGCGATCTTCGCGGGTTAACGTTTTGGCACGTAGTGCTGATGCAAGAACAATTTTGAGATTGACCTCAATATCAGAACAATTAACACCAGCAGAATTGTCAATGGCATCCGTATTGCATCGACCACCATTTGAGACATATTCAATTCGTCCACGTTGTGTAACACCAAGATTAGCCCCTTCGCCAATAATTTTTGCACGCACTTGTTCTCCGGTAATGCGTATTGCATCATTTGCACGATCACCTACTTGGGCATCGTTTTCTGTTGCAGCACGGATATAAGTACCAATGCCACCGAACCATAAAAGATCAACAGGGGCTTTGAGAAGAGCAGAGATAATTTCAAAGGGTGTTCCTGTTTGTTTTTCGAAACCAATGGCTTGTGCTGCTTCAGGTGAGAGAGTAATGGTTTTTTCTTTTCGTGAGAAGATACCACCGCCCTTTGATAATTTGCTTTGGTCGTAATCCTGCCAGCTTGAGCGAGGCAGTTTGAAGAGACGCATACGCTCTGCATAGCTTTCGTCTATGTTCGGATCTGGATCAATAAAAATATCGCGGTGATCAAAAGCGGCAATCAATTTTGTTTGTTTGGAAAGCAGCATCCCATTGCCAAAAACATCACCAGACATATCGCCAACACCGACACAGGTGAAGGGCGTTGTTTGAATATCGTGATTAAATGACTCTCTAAAATGTCTTTTGACGGCTTCCCATGCACCTTTAGCTGTAATACCAATTTCTTTGTGGTCGTAACCTGCTGAACCTCCAGAGGCAAAAGCATCATCAAGCCAAAAGTGGTTTGCTTGGCTGATGGCATTGGCTGTATCAGAAAAAGTTGCTGTTCCTTTGTCTGCCGCGACAACAAAATAGGGGTCAGGGTCATCATGACAGATGACATTGTGGGGAGAACTTATTTTGCCGTTAATTAGATTGTCTGTGATGGAGAGCAAAGCTGTGATAAAGTCTGTATAAGCTTGTCGTGCTGCTTCTATGATGACAGCACGGTCATTTGTTTGGGGAAGCCGATGGGGATAGAAGCCACCTTTTGCACCTGCAGGAACGATAACCGCATTTTTAACTTGTTGGGCTTTGACTAAGCTAAGCACTTCGGTGCGATAATCTAATGCACGGTCAGACCAACGAATGCCGCCACGAGCGATAGGTCCAAAACGCAAATGGACCCCTTCAACTTCTGGTCCATAAACAAAAATTTCTCGGTAAGGGCGCGGTTCAGGCAAACCTTCAATTTGGCGCGGATTTAATTTGGTGGCTAAAATACGCCGTGGATTTCCATCAGGAAGAGGCGTAAAGGCATTCGTTCGTAAACTCGCCTCGATAAGGTTACAATAACGGCGTAAGATCAGGTCATCATCTAAACCAGAGACTTTCCGTAATTTTTCTTCAATACGCTTTTGAATAACTTGTTGGTTTTTTTCCCGTTCTTTTTCTGTATGGCTTTGATGAAATTTTAAATGAAATAAAGCATAAAGATCTTGGGTAATGTCAGGATAAGCATTTAAAGTTTGGGCAACGCGATCTTGCGAATAAGGAATTCCAGCTTGTTGGAGATAGCGCCCATAATGGCGCAAAATAACAATTTCATGCCAATCAAGCTCAGCTGTTTGTGTGAGAGCATTAAAGCCGTCATTATCAGCATTTTGTGCCCAAATGGCTTCAAAGGTTTCGGCGTGTTTTTGCCCGTCTTTTTCAAAATCGATACAGCGCTGGAAAGTACTTTCCAGCTGCATATCATGAAGATACACAGAGCGCCCATTGCCATCTGGTAATTCAAGGGTTTGTTCAGCAATAACGCGAAACCCCATATTTTCAAGGAGTGGTACACGTTTGGAAAGGGCAAGAGCTTCATGGCGGTGAAAAAGCCGAAGAGAAATGTACTGTTTTTCTTTGTTTTGTGCGTGATAAAAGATCACGAAAAGGGGTTTTTCATCATGAAGACTTAGAATATGTCCGGCATCGTTAATAGCGTCTTCAGCTGAAAATAAATCACGATAGCTGTTGGGGAATTCACTGGCTAGACGTGTTTGTTGCTCTGTTATTTTCTGGGTAAGAGCGATGGCTTGAACCCTGTCTTCCCAACTTCGTGCAATCGAACGTACATGTTGTTCAAGTGTGGAGCGCTCATGAAGGGGAACAGTTTCGTTTCCTTTGCGATGGATGATATAATAGACACGTATAAGGGTGCTTTCCAAAAATAGCGGATAAGATTCAAAAAAGTCACCTTTATAAAGCTCAACAAAATGTTCGCCAACTTTTTCACGCAAGCTGCTGCTATATTGGTCACGCGGTACGTAGACAAGGATAGAAACAAAGCGTCCAAAAGAATCAGTGTGGGCAAGAACCCGTAAACGTGGGCGCTCATCTAATTGTAGAATAAGCTTAGTGTTTTCTGTCAATGTATCAACATCAGAGCGAAACATTTCATCTCTTGGATAGGTTTCTAAAGCACTGATGAGTGCTTTTCCTGAATAATCGGCGTGATTGTGTCCAAGTCGTTGAATAATAGTTCGGGCTTTTTCTTTTAAGAAAGGAATTTGCAAAATAGAACGTGTATAAGCTGAGGAGGTAAAAAGCCCTACAATGCGTAATTCTCCACAGAGTTGGTTTTCTTTATCAAAGATTTTAAGACCAATATAATCGAGCCAAACAGAACGGTGAATTTTGGAGCGGCTGTTCGCTTTTGTCACGATAAACAGATTATCGCTTTCCATGAAGGATAAAACTTCTTGAGGAGGTTCTTTCATGCTTTTATCGTCAACAATATGAATAGAAGCATCCGTGAGTATACCAAGTTCAATATTACTGGCTGTAAAGGATTTTAGGGGTTTTTGGTCTTTGATGAAGTTGTAAGTGCGCATACCAAGGAAAATGAAATTATCGTCCATTAGCCAGTGAAGAAATTCAATAGCTTTTTCGCCTTCTTGTTTGTAGTGTGGGGGAAGACTTATTTGGTAGGCATGAATCTGCTTTTCAACTTCTTCAAGCATAGGTTTCCAGTCTTGTACAGCAGCATTAACCTGTTCAAGAACTAAGGTGAGTTCATTTTCAAGTTTTTGTATTTGCTGTTTGTTTAATGACTCGATGTGAATTTGCATCAGACTGATGCGTTTTCCAGAAGCACAATCAATAATGGGGTGTGCAATCAAATAGATATGGTTTTTGTGTTGATTAAAAACATTTAAAATAGAATCGAGAAGAAAGGGTTTGTTATCATTGACAAGCGTGATAACGGTTATAGGTCTGTTACTACGGGTTAAATTTTGCTCAAAGCAGATGGTATTTTTTCCCGTCTGATGGAGATTAAAAGCTTTTACCGCGATGGTTGTGGCTTTTTGAAGTTCTTCATTTTCGTAATAAGCAATATCTTCTTTATCGGTTTGGGCAAAAAGGATTTGTTCTATTTTATCTTGGGTGTTTTTTGTCTCTGTTTTTTTTTGTTGCAACACATTCACTCTCCCTTTTTGCTCTTAAGGGGTCTTTAATTAAAAGCAGACCATTATATTTTTTATATACTGTAACACCTTCTTTCTAAAGAAAATAGCTCTTTATTTGGAAAGAATGAGTTTGTTTTTGCTATTTTTTAGTAATATTTTGCACTTTAAAGAAATATTTTGCTTCAAGGAAAGGGCACTTTTAGTATTTTTGTATGTTAATAGTTTGTTTTTTAAAATATACAAAATAAAAGTAAAAAAAGAAGCAAAAGTAAAGAGAGAATGGCGCGTTTACCAGAAAGACTTTTAAGTGGTTACCAAAACTTTATAAACAATCATTTTTTATATAAAATAGCAGATTATCAGCAATTGGCGATTGAGGGGCAGAAACCTGAAGTTTTGGTCATTGCTTGTTGTGATTCGCGTGCAGTACCAGAAATGATTTTTGATGCTAAGCCAGGGGAAATTTTCACCCTGCGCAACGTGGCGAATGTGGTTCCTCCTTTTTCTCCTGATGACCAATATCACGCAACATCAGCAGCTCTTGAATATGCTGTGCAATTGCTTGAGGTGAGACATATTGTCGTTTTTGGTCATGCCCATTGTGGAGGCATTCGTACTGCTCTTAATGAGACATATAAATCTTTATTATCAAATGATTTTATCGGTCAATGGATAAGTCTCTTAGCACCAGCAGCAGAAATCGTTTTGAATAATAAGTCGCTGTCTTGGCCAGAAAAACAGACGGCATTAGAGCAGCTTTCTATTCGCCATTCGTTGAGAAATTTAGAGACGTTTCCGTGGATTAAGCTTCGCAAAGATCAAGGTTTTTTGACATTGCATGGTGTTTGGTTTGATATCTCTAGCGGAAAATTATGGAGCATGGAACAGGAAACAGGTTGTTTTATGCGTGTTGAAGTTGAAAGTTTTGAAGTATAGTATTTGTTGTTTTTATTTCTTCGTATAAAAAGATATTTTATGATAAAACTTGACAAAGCTGGGGTTTTATTGTTTGAAGGAGCAAGCTTTCAGTGACAAAATTAACTTGGAGCCACCGACTGAGACCCCAGTTTAAGGGTATAAAGAGATCTCAGAGGTCAACATCCGACGGCGCGATGCGTTCTCGGATGCTATTTTGGTTTGTTTGTTATGCAACAATGAGGTAAATGATGTTTGAATCCTTGCAAGAGCGACTTGGTTCTATCCTGTCTCATTTGACGGGACGTGGCGCTTTATCGGATCAGGATGTTGTAGAGGCGCTGCGTGAAATTCGTCGCGCTTTATTGGAAGCTGATGTTGCTCTTGATGTTGTGCGCTCTTTTACCGATAGAGTTCGGGAAAAAGCTGTTGGGGCCGAAATCGTTAAATCAATTAAACCAGGCCAAATGGTGGTTAAAATTGTTCATGATGAATTGGTTCATATTCTTGGAAATGAAAGCGTTCTGAGTGATTTAAATGCACCAGCTCCAGTTGTTATCATGATGACTGGTTTGCAAGGTTCCGGAAAAACAACTACAACAGCAAAGCTTGCAAAACGTTTTACTGATAAGCACAATAAAAAAGTTCTCATGGCGTCATTAGATACACGCCGTCCCGCTGCACAGGAGCAATTGCGCCAATTGGGAGAGCAGGCAAAACTTGCAAGCTTGCCTATTATTGCGGGTCAGCTGCCCGTTGATATTGCATCACGTGCCGTGCAGGCTGCTAAATTAGGTGGTTATGACGTGCTTCTTCTTGACACAGCAGGACGTAATCATATTGATGAAGCTTTGATGCTCGAATTGGCTGAAATTAAAGCATGTTCCCTTCCTCATGAGATTATGTTGGTGGCTGATAGTTTGACGGGGCAAGATGCCGTTCATCTTGCTCGTTCTTTTGATGAGCGTGTAGGGATTACGGGGATTATTTTAACACGTATGGATAGTGATGGGCGTGGTGGCGCTGCTCTTTCTATGCGTGCTGTTACAGGTAAACCAATTAAAGCAATTGGAACTGGTGAAAAAATAGATGCTTTAGAAGAATTTC
This sequence comes from Bartonella sp. CL71SXKL, assembly GCF_042194935.1. Taxonomy (NCBI): domain Bacteria; kingdom Pseudomonadati; phylum Pseudomonadota; class Alphaproteobacteria; order Hyphomicrobiales; family Bartonellaceae; genus Bartonella; species Bartonella sp. CL71SXKL. Next base: position 278,187 of record NZ_JBHINI010000001.1, read on the forward strand.
ATCCCAGTCGTATTGCTGATCGTATTCTCGGAATGGGGGATATTGTTTCTTTGGTTGAAAAAGCTGCTGAAACAATGGATCATGAGAAAGCTGCTGCTTTTGCAAAAAAAATGCAAGCCGGAAAATTTGATCTGAATGATCTTGCAGAACAGTTGCAGAAAATGAAAAAACTGGGTGGAATGGGCGGTATTATGGGCATGTTGCCAGGAATGGGGAAAGTCAAAGAGCAGATTGCGGCTGCGGGGTTTGATGATCGTTTGTTTGATCGTCAATTGGCCATTATTTCATCTATGACACCCAAAGAGCGGGCGAATCCAGAGCTTTTAAAACATAGCCGCAAACAACGAATTGCTAAGGGGTCTGGTACGACGGCGGCTGATATTAATAAACTTTTGAAGATGTATCGCCAAATGGCTGATATGATGAAAGCCATGGGTGGTAAAGGAAAAAGTGGTTTTATGGGAAAGATGTTGGGAGGCCTTGGTTCCAAAATGGGTTTTGGTGGTATGGGAAACTTGGGAGGGGATTCTCCAACTATGCCGGATTTGTCGGGATTGGATCCAAAGCAATTCTCAACGCTTCAAAAGCAAATTGAAAATGGTAATGGAGGGAAGCTCTTGCCCGGACTTCCCAAGCGTGGACCTACTTTTCCTGGTCTTTCCAATGGCATTGTCGATGGGGGAAATTTTCCTCAGCATCCTAAGAAAAAATAAGATGTAAAGAGGGAAAGGAATATAATGCAGGAAACAGTATTAAACGAATTGGCACATTTACGAGCATCCATTGATAATTTTGATGCAACTTTGATTCATATCTTAGCAGAGCGGTTTCGTTGTACGAAAGCTGTTGGGCGCTTAAAAGCCCGTTATGATTTGCCTAAAGTAGATCCTCTGCGTGAGCAATATCAGGTAGCGCGTTTGCGGCAATTGGCTATGGATAGTGATCTTGATCCTGATTTTGCTGAAAGATTTTTAAAATTTATTATTAAAGAAGTTGTGAGTCATCATGAAGTTATTGCTGAAGAGCAAAAAACAAAAAAAGTCAATTTAAACGAAAGCCAGAGCTGACAATAGGAGATAAAATATGGCATTGAAAATTCGTTTGTCCCGTGGAGGTTCAAAAAAACGTCCTTACTATCATATCGTCGTTGCAGATGTTCGTAGTCCGCGCGATGGGCGGTTTCTTGAACGTGTTGGTGCATGGGATCCAATGTTGCCTAAAGATGGACCGAGGGTGAAACTTAATGAAGAACGTATCCAATATTGGCTTGGGCAAGGGGCTCAACCAACAGATCGCGTTTTACGGTTTTTAGATGCAGCTGGCTTGAAAAAGCGTCCAACTCGTAATAATCCACATAAAGGTGAACCGGGTAAAAAAGCACAAGAACGTATAGCAGCAGCAAAGCAAGCAGCAGAAGAAGCAGCGGCAGCGGCTGAAGCAGAATCTGCTTCAGCATAAGAAGCATGATTGTTTAATCAATGTGTTTTTAAAAGCTTTAGAAAAATAAATATTATCCGTTTTTGTCTATCAAAAACGGATTTTCATTAAAAAGCTGCTTGTTTAAATTGCGCCGTTTTTTTTTTAAATCAATGGTTTTAAAAATCAATGGCGCGGCCTTTAATTTCCCAGTCTCCATAGCGGGAAGGGTCTTTGCCGCCGCGTCCGCCGTTTTCTAAAGGTTGTTCTTTTTTTGCTGCGCGTTTTCGTCTTTCTTCAGCTTCTTTAAGGGCGCGTTGTGCTGCGGGAGAAAGAGATTGCTGTTTAACGACAGTTGCATTTTTTTTGCTTGTTTTCTCATCTTTTTTATTCATTTTACACCTATTCCATTGAAGAAGCAGAAAGAAAACACCATCATATAGTATTGATTGACTTTTATCATGGAGTTTTTTGAGTAATGAATATAATGCGTACAGCTATGCTTTTGGCTTTTTTAACTGCTCTCTTTATGGGAGTTGGTTATCTTGTTGGAGGGGGCGGTGGCATGGTCATTGCTCTTTTGATGGCAAGTGGTTTAAACTTTTTTTCTTATTGGAATTCAGATAAAATCGTTTTACGCATGTACGGGGCGCGTGAAGTTGATCAGCATTCAGCACCAGTTTATTATAAGATTGTAAGCGATTTAGCACACAAGGCTTCTCTTCCTCAACCAAAGGTTTATGTTATTGAGAATGCACAGCCAAATGCTTTTGCAACGGGACGTAATCCGCAAAATGCAGCTGTTGCTGCAAGTACTGGGTTGTTAGAGCGGTTAAGCGCTGAGGAAATTGCCGGCGTTATGGCGCATGAGCTCGCACATATTGAGCATCGTGATACGTTAACAATGACTCTGACCGCAACGATTGCAGGGGCAATTTCAATGCTTGGTAATTTTGCTTTCTTTATGGGAGGACAGCGTAACTCTTCAGAAGATTCTCATGGCGCTGGGGCAATTGGAGGATTTATTGCATTGCTCGTGGCGCCTTTTGCAGCGATGCTGGTGCAAATGGCGATTAGTCGTACACGGGAATATGCTGCGGATCGGAGAGGGGCTGAAATATGTGGTAATCCTTTATGGTTGGCTTCGGCATTGCGTAAGATTGCTGATGGGGGACGTGGGGTATATAATGAAGAAGCAGAGCATAATCCAGCAACCGCGCATCTGTTTATTATTAATCCTTTGAGCGGTGAGGGAGCGGATAGTCTTTTTTCGACACATCCAGCAACTGCAAATCGTATTGCTGCTCTTTATCAGCAAGCAGAAGAGATGAAAGGGGCTCTTGCCAAAAGTGTGGGATGGAATAAAGAAGACGCTATACATGAAAAAAGCAGCGGGATGAACTATGGAGATTTTCATAGTGGTCAGGCTCATGCATTAGGTGAGAAAGAAAATAGTTCTTTTCAGCGTGTTACAAAACGTCCTTCTTGGCTTCGTTATGAAAATTCAAAAAGATCTCGTTCATAGAGTTATTGAGGGAGTTTTTAAGGAAGCAATAATATAAAGGTGGTGGTTTGAAACACAAAAAAGCGGGGCATGTGTCTGAAAAAAATGTTCCAGGATTAGCTGTTCGACAGGTGTGTGTGCGTCTTTTGGGGGCGGTAGTTGATAAGTACACGCCTCTGTCTGGTTTGACGGATAATGAACACGGACATCCACAATATTTGAAGCTTTCACAACGAGATCGTTTGTTATGTCGGGCTATTTTAACAGCTTCATTGCGTCATCGAGGGCAGATTATGGCGGCTCTCTCACGCTTTTTGGCGCGTCCTTTGCCTTCACAAGCACTTTCACTTCAGCATCTTTTGCATATCAGTGTTGCACAAATTCTTTATCTTGATATTCCCGATCATGCGGCTATTGATTTAGCTGTGCGTGTGGCGAAACTTGATCCTCGAATGCGCCGTTTTTCAGGGGTGGTGAATGCTCTTTTGCGCAATGTTGCACGTGAGGCAGAGCCTTTACGTCAACAAGTTCCTACCATTGAAGGTGTGCCAGCGTGGTTTGGACAGCTTTTAATATCAGCTTATGGAACAGAAAAGGCACATCAGATTATCGCAATTCAAAGTGTGGAACCTCCTTTCGATTTGACAGTGAAATCTGATAGTGGTGGATGGGCTGAAAGGCTTGGCGGTGTGGTATTGCCCAATGGTTCTGTTCGATTGAAGCGTCTGGAGTGTTCTGTTTCTGATTTACCAGGCTATCGTGAAGGGTCTTGGTGGGTCCAAGATTTTGCAGCAGCTTTGCCTGCTTGTTTACTTGGGAGTATTGAGGGTAAACGCGTTGCTGATCTTTGTGCGAGCCCTGGGGGAAAAACAGCACAATTGGCTTTGCAAGGGGCAGAGGTGACAGCAATTGAGCTTTCTGCTAACCGCGTAAAGCGTTTAAAAGAAAATATGGAACGGCTTCATTTTTCAGTTCACATTTGGCAGGGCGATGTGAGAAATTTCTATCCCACACAGCTTTTTGATGCAGTTCTTCTTGATGCTCCTTGTTCTTCTACAGGAACAATCCGTCGTCATCCGGATATTTTATGGACGAAATCGAGGGAAGATATCGTCAAGTTAGTGGCGTTGCAATATGATTTGCTTGTCGCAGCAATTTCTTTGGTAAAGGAGGGGGGACGGATTGTTTTTTCCAATTGTTCATTGGCAAGAGAAGAAGGTGAAGATCTTATTGAAAAAATTTTATCGACACGCAATGACATTGTTTTAGACCCTATTTATCCAGAGGAAATGGGAGCACTGGAACATTTGCTTTGTGGGGGGATGTTACGGACAACGCCTGCGGATTTTTGTCATAAAAATTTTGATGCTGAGAAAACCGTATTTTTAGGAATGGATGGTTTTTTTGCTGCGCGCTTACGAAAAATTGCTTAATTAACGCTTCATTTACAAAAATGGTCGAAATTGTATTTGATTCAGCATAAATGGAGATAAAATTTTGGCGGTTGCGGTAAAAGCTCCTCAGGTAAAAGTGGCAGCCTGTATCGATACGATACAGAATGTTATGCGGCGTTTATGGGTTGGACCATTGTTTCGTTGGCGGTTTTCAGGGTTTCGTCCTCATAAAATTTTAGCGCATCCCATGGATTTGCATGTAGCTGATCCGATGATGGCGCATGAATTTTATCATGGTCGTTTTGCTTTTGCTGGTCACATTGTTCATTCTGGTGCTGTTTCTCCGTTTTCATTGGTTCCACCAACGCTAGAATGGGAAGCGGCTCTACATGATTTTCATTGGTTGCGCCATATGGAGGCAGCAGGAAGTGATTTAGCTTCTGCACATGCACGCTCTCTTTTAGAAGACTGGTTTGACCATGCTGGTAAGAAGGTAAAAGGGCTTGCTTGGAGTGATCCTGTTGTGGCGCGGCGCTTGATTTCATGGATTTGTCATTCGAAAATGTTGTTAGAAGGGGCAAGTGAACGGTTTGAAAAACGCTTTTTACGTGCACTTGGTTTGCAATTTCGTTATTTGCGCGTAACAATTTGTAGTATGGAGCACAATGATCAACGTTTACAAGCAGCAGTGGCTTTGACATTCGCATCTCTTGCTTTGCCTGTTTCTGCGGCAGTGAAAAAAAAGGTACAAACCACACTTATAGAGGAGCTTTCCCGTCAAATCCTAGTTGATGGTGGGCATATTTCCCGTAGTCCTGTTATTTTGCTGAATTTGTTATCGGATTTATTGTCGTTACGGCATCTTTTTATGCGTAGCAATGAAACAGCACCCCGTATTTTGATTGATTCTGTTGAGCGTATGTTGCCAGCTTTACGATTCTTTATCCATGAGGATCAAACGTTGGCCCATTTTAATGGGGTTGGTCCCCTTGTATCGGAACGGTTATCATCACTTTTGGAGCTTGATGAAACAGGAGGACATCCTTTTAGTTATGCCCGTTATTCAGGATTTCAGCGCTTAAAAGCCAATCAAACAACAGTGCTTGCAGATACAGGAAAGTTTCCACCCCGCTCTGTAGCACAGCAGGCTTGTTCGGGGTGTTTGTCTTTTGAAATGTCTTCACAAGGGCACCGTTTTATTATCAATACCGGTGTTAATCCTGATGGGCGGGAAGATTATCGACATTTAGGGCGTGTTACTGCAGCACATTCAACAGCTACGCTTAATGATTGTTCAGTAGGTGCTTTTTATCATAAAAAGAAAAATGGTGCGCCATTTTTGTTTGATGGACCAACAGATGTTCAAGTGTGCCGTATAGAGGATTCAGAGAAGACGGGTTTTATTGCGAGTCATAATGGTTATATGCGACCCTTTAATCTTATTCATGAGCGTGGTCTTATTTTGGCGACAAATGGAGATATGATTGAGGGTTTTGATCGCTTTTTTATGCCCAATAAAGGGGGAAAGAGACACAAGAGTGTGCAAAATGAAAAAAATCATGTTGCTGTTCGGTTTCATCTTCATCCACAAGTTGAAGTTAACTATGATGGCGAACGTGTGTGTTTAGCCGTAAAGAATGAGAACGTGAAGAGCGAACAAGTATGGTATTTTATATCGCCTGACGCAGATATTTGTCTTGAAGATTCGATTGATTTTGCAGAATTAACAGGTCCACAACGGACACAACAGATTGTTTTATATTTTCGTCCAGCATTTCAGGAAAAAGTTCGTTGGCGTTTTATCCGTAAAGCGTTTGATAAAAAATTAGAACATTATTCCAACCCATAGTATATTGCGTTTTATCTTGCGTGTCGCAAAACATTATCGTTTATTGTGGTAATATTCTCAAAATTTGAAGATCATATCAATTTTATACATGAAGCATTTTGTTAGAGTATGGGTTGGATGTTTTTAGGCAAGGTTTGCTCATAGAATCTCATGAGGTGATGCTAAAAGGGATTGGCTCCAGAAAAAAAGTTTTTGGAAAGACCATTGTTGACAGATGAGTACTAGTTAAGGATTTTGATCCTTTAAAGATATGGAGAGAAAATTAAGCCGTTGCTTATCTTCGATAAGTTTTTAAGTGTGCTGTTGGGATCAATATTTATCTCTGAGAGAGTTGCATTAATAGGGCTACACTCCTCACGAAAAACAGAGCGCTATTGTATTGTATATTCACGGACTTATTTTAAAGAAAAATCCCTTAACGCTTCCAAGCTTATTTTGCGACGATGCCCGTGATGGGTATAACGGTAAATCCATTAAGCACCCCCCATCTTTATGCTTATGAAGGAGCAGTTCGGCACTATCACACCATTTATCAGTGCCCAATGTTTGTAACAGTTCTTGGCACTAGAGATGGTTCATAAGAGGCATTTTTAGCCTTTTCTTAATAGTTTTTATCCATACAGCTCTCCCCGCTTGTAACGTGCAGGCGAATGGTTTTGGTTGATTCAACATACATAGATTTGAAATGGAAGAATCTCACGGTATTCGGAGTTCTAATTCAATATGAATAACGCTAAATTATCATTATAAATCAAAAGTTGTATATCACAGAAACACTGAAAATTTGAGAAACAATACACAGCAATGGCTGAGAAAAACAACTCTTCTGCTCTTAAAAATGAAGGCGTAATAACAAATCACAAAATGCACGCTTTTTCAGAGCAAAGCATTCTCTCAAATATCTCAAACAACTTTCATAAAGATTTACGCGAATAACGTCGTGCAATTGAATCAATATCACCTCGACAAATTCCAAGATCGCTGAGTTCATATGTTGAAAGACGACTTAACGCATTAACGGTTCGACGATAACGGCGCCAATTACTATAAAAACGTAGAATATTCATATCCTCTACTCAAACTTTTCATTACACTCTTTAGTTTAAGAATAGAGCATATTACTAAAAAGAGTTGTGTTATAATATCATAACAGGTATGCATCTACATACAAGATAGCATCCCTTTAACATTTTCCTCATGTGAAAGGGCAACCATTAAAAATATCAACAAGAACAATATTCTTTCCCTAAACAATGGCTAAATTATGTGCATTTTCTTCGGTGATAAACTTCTTCACGTGTAGATTCTTTGGATTGAATAACTGCTTCCATTTCAATAGTTATCAATAGTTATACGATGATTATGAAAAATTCCTTGAAACATTTGTCTCATACGAAGAGGGAATCAGCAAAATTATTAATGGCGGAAGTGTCGTGTTCCTGTAAAAACCATTGCTAAACCCTGTGCATCAGCAGCGGCGATAACTTCTTCATCACGCATGGAGCCTCCTGGTTGAATAATTGCTGTTGCCCCTGCTTCAGCTGCTGCTAATAAACCATCTGCAAAAGGAAAAAATGCATCTGATGCAACAACAGATCCTTTTGTAAGGGTTTCTGTTAAGCCTGCTCTTTGCGCACTTTCTGCTGCTTTACTTGCAGCAATTTTTGCTGAATCGATGCGGCTCATTTGTCCGGCTCCAATTCCAACTGTTGCGCTATTTTTCGCGTACACAATAGCATTTGATTTAACGTGTTTTGCTACACGAAAAGCAAATTGAAGATCACGCATTTCATCTTGAGTTGGTGCCCGCTTTGTCACTACTTGCAATTTAAGATCATCCACCACCACGTTATCACGTGATTGCACTAAAATGCCTCCTGCAAGTGTTTTCGCAAGAAGTCCTCCACAGCGTGGATCAGGAACTCCACCTGTAATGAGCAAACGAAGATTTTTTTTCTTGGCAATAATTTCACGTGCCGCCATTGTGGCATCAGGAGCAATAATCACTTCTGTGAAAATTTTAACAATTTCTTCAGCACATTCTTCATCAAGGGTTTGATTTAAAGCAACAATTCCACCAAATGCCGATACATTATCACACATAAGAGCTTTCAAATAAGCGTCTTTCAAATTTTCTCCTTCCGCAACACCACAAGGATTGGCATGTTTAATAAGAGCGACAGCAGCGGTTTTTTGCGGATCAAATTCTGCCACAAGCTCAAAGGCTGCATCTGTATCATTCAGATTGTTATAAGAAAGCGCTTTGCCTTGTAAAAGTTTTGCTGTTGCAATACCAAAACGTTTTTCATTATTGCGATAAAATGCTGCCTGTTGATGTGGATTTTCCCCATAGCGCATAACACTTTCAAGATGACCGGAAAAACTCTGCCATGATGGAATTTCAATTTTTAAATCCCGTGCAAACCACGTTGCTATTGCCGTATCATAAGCAGCGGTGTGTGCATAAGCGCGCATTGCTAGCTGATGACGCATAGATAAGCTTAAACATCCATTATGCTGCTTTAATTCAGCTAGAATCGAATCATAATCTTTTATCGCTGTTACAACACCGGTATAAGCATAATTTTTTGCCGCGGCGCGAATCATCGCCGGTCCACCGATATCAATATTTTCAAGAATCGTTTGCCCATCGGCTCCCGATAGGATCGTCTCTTCAAAAGGGTAAAGATTCACCACCAAAAGATCAATTCCATGAATGCTGTTCTTTTCCATAGCTTCCCTATGGCTAGGATCTTCTCTTACCCCTAACAAAGCACCATGAATCAAAGGATGGAGTGTTTTTACACGCCCATCCATTATTTCAGGAAATCCGGTAACTTCAGCAACATCTTTTACGGGTAAACCAGCTGCTATGAGGGTTTTTGCTGTTCCTCCTGTTGAAATTAATTCAACATTGTAAGTAGCATGAAGGGCTTGTGCAAAAGCAACCACACCCGTTTTATCAGACACAGAAAAGAGAACACGACGAACCCGATGAAGATCAGGTATGGGAAAATTTTTGGCAACAACACCCATAACAGAAGCCTTAAAAATGAAAGAGTTAAAATTCTAGTAAAACACGCTTATACGTTTATAGCATAAGCCTTTAGCAAAATACACTGAAAGGATAAACTGTCTTTTTAGAATATAGGATGCTCACCTTTTTCTATTATCCTGTAAAAACCTCTCATTTGAGGTGTGGTGATAGGTATAAAAGTCGCGTTGAGAAATTAAATGTTTTTTTGTTGCTTATAACTCAACATCTCATCTTCATAGCAGTTGTGAAACAAAAAATGCCTCCGTATGTTCTCTGCTATATTAGCTTTTATACTATATGAAGGCGAAAGTATTGCGTATATCAATTGGAATAATCTCTGAAATGGGAAACAATCTAATGAAACAAGAATATAAAATTATAAAGGCAAAAATGAGTGCCTATCTTTCCTATCATTTTTAAATTTGGCTTTATGTTTTTCAAAAGCGTTTATGACAATGTTTTTTAAGAGTGAATTTTTTATAGAGTGGAGATAATGCATTGCTTCACATTTTTGGGCATTACATTTTTAATGAATAAACCCTCGTTTTATGATGATTTTTTAAAGAGTGTCGCGTAAATCTTTTGTGAATGGTATAAAGATCTATTGTATGCCTATGATCTTTATTTAACAAAGGCGCAAGTTGGTAGATTTTATTCTCTTTATCAGTTTTCAAGATTCTAAAAATTTTTGTTACTTGAGATGTAAGAGGTATTTTTTTAGTTTTTTTGCCGTAGCAGAAAAAGAAAACCTCCTAACACACCAGCAGCTAAAATAAACCACGTGATTGCATAAACGAGATGATTATTTCGAAAATGAATAATCGTAAGACCAACGACGGGAAGATTTGCTTGTGGAGATGTTTTTCTGGCATCAATGAAATAAGGAGCAACAGTGGACAAACCAAGTTTTTGTGCCATAGCGGGGAGATCGCGCGTATACCATAAATTCTTGTCAGGATTATTTTTACGCGGGAAAAATCCATTTTTTTCACTCATGCGTAATAAACCTATAATCATTGTTTGTTCTGTGTCCGTGGTAGAATTTTGCTGAGATGAGGCATTTGTATGCGATTTCTCTGAGTTTTGAAAATTATTACGTTCATCCATGGGGATAAAGCCACGGTTGATAAAGATCAGTGTATTATCAGCAGTTTGTAAAGGAGTCAAAACCCAATAGCCTGTAGTATTTTGAGCGGCAGCAGTGACTAAGATATTTTTATCTGTTAAAAATTTTCCTGTGATAACAACAGGTTGATATTCATATTTTTCAAAAGTAACATCTGACCATTGATTTTTTTTGGGGGCTTTTATGGGGGGTAAATGAATGCGCTGATTAGCACTGGTGATAAGATTTGTTTTCCAGTTTAACCGTTGTACTTGCCATATACCTAATGCACTGAAGAGAAGAAAAAAACAAATACATAAAGTTCCAAATAAAAAAGAAGAAAAACGGCAAGAATTTCCCTGAAGCTTTGTCATGGGGGGCTCTTTTTTGCTCATGATTTATGCTTCCTTTCGGGACAATAGGCTTTTATTCTAACATGGTATGTATTTAAAAAAAACATTTTGTACGCTTTTTGGCAGAATTTGCACGCCTTAATTGAGAAAAAAGATGAAGAATGAGCCCGTAAGAGATGAAAAAGGTTTTATAAAAGACTTGACCTTTTGTTGTCGACCCCCTATTAGAAAGAAACTTCCCAATGATGCCCGTTCAAGGTTGCATTGCGCGTGTTTTGCGTTCATTGTGTCCTTTGGGTATGGGGATTTGAAAGTTTCTTAGAGTTTAAGGGTGAAGTTTATGTCTCGTGCATGTGAATTGACAGGGAAAACGGTTCTGTATGGTAATAATGTTAGCCATGCGAATAATAAGACACGGCGTCGTTTTTTACCAAATCTTTGCAATGTGACATTGATTTCAGAGGTGTTACAGCAAAGTTATCGCTTGCGTATTTCAGCAAGTGCATTGCGTTCTGTTGAGCATCGTGGTGGCCTTGATGGTTTTTTAGTTAAAGCAGATGATAAAGAGTTGTCGCAACGTGCGCGTTTGCTAAAACGCCAAATCATTAAGAAAAAAGCTGAGCAAGAAGGTGAGCAAAAGGCTGAACAAGCAGCGTAATTGTTAGCGCTATTCTTTTTGGTTTATTAACGCTTTGATTTCGGTTTTCTGTTCTAGAAGTTAAGTTTTTTGCAGGTTGATCGTTTCATTTTATTGGTTCCGTATCCCAGGTTAAAAAAATGTCTTCAAGCGGTCCTTTATTAGAACAGCAAAAGAAAAGGTATGTTGTTTTTTCTATTTTTGCGATGTGCCTTGCTGTTACGGCTTCTAATATTTTGGTTCAATATCCTGTCTATTGGTTTGATTTAAATGAGCTGTTGACTTATGGGGCTTTTACCTATCCATTTGCTTTTCTGATCAATGATTTAACCAATCGTTTTTATGGTCCATCTGCGGCGCGGCGTGTGGTTTATGCTGGTTTTTTTGCGGGGGTCTTTGTTTCTTGGATATTGGCGACGCCACGGCTTGCCCTTGCTTCTAGTTTTGCATTTTTATTTGGACAACTCCTTGATATTGTTGTTTTTACTCCTTTACGACGTAAAACATGGTGGAAAGCACCTTTAGCAGCAGCGTTGGTTGGTTCAGCTTTGGATACAGTGCTGTTTTTTGCTCTTGCTTTTTCTAGCTCGTTTTCTGTTCTTGATAAGATAACAGGGTATGCTGATAGTTCACTGGTGGAGAGTACTGTTTTGGGAGGGATAGGCATGCCAGTTTGGCTATCGCTTGCTTTTGGTGATTTTTCGGTAAAAATTATTATGAGCCTGTTGATGTTGATTCCTTATGGGACAATTCTTAATATTGTAAAGCTTCCTCTTTATCAAAGTCATTCAAAAGATGATTCTTCTTTTGTTTGTCATAAATAATGATTTTTGTCTTTTTTTCATGAAGCCAAGAAAATTGTACGCTATGCTTGGTGTGGCACGTTATTTATAATGGATACTTTATCATTTGCCAACTTAAGTAAGAGTTCCAACACAAAACGCGTTTTTTATTTCAAAATTCTCTTGTGAGGAAAAGATAAAGTCATTTGTTTGAGAAGGGGCTAATATACTTTTTACAAATGATTAAATGTGACAGAAATTGCAACTGATGTTTATTAATAGATTGATTTAAAATGATAACTTATATTTTTCATTTGAGTGAAAGAGCTCAATATCATAAAATTTTACGCGTTTTAAATACTCTTATATTGAGTTAATAAAAATCATTTGCTTGCCTATGTTATAAGAGGAATTGGCGTGCGGACAACGTCATTTGAGAAAGCAATACTCTTATGAAGAGCTTTAATGTAATAGAAGTGCAATATTAGGCGCTGGAAGTATATTGATTTATCTTAAAAACATTGGAAGCTTGAAAGTAGGATTTTGCTTTTGGCTTGTAGCTTGTAAAGTAAAGGATGATTCTGGATTTTGCATTATGCCATATATGGGCGCTGTCGTGAAATAAGCTTGGAAGCAAGGAAGAATGTTTCTTTAAAGTAGGAGTGCGGATAAGATATATAATGGTGTGTTCTTTTTCGTGAATGAGGTAATATTCTTTTTTTCGTGTTTTTCTTATATTTTATGTGAGTAAAGATTTTTTCTTTTATCTAGGAGATGGGAGCTTATGTTGATAGATCACCCGTGGTGAGTACTGTTTTGGGAAGGTTAGGGAACAGGTTGGCTTTCGCTTGCTTTAGCGATTTTTGCCGAAAAATTGCTATGAATCCATTTATGCCGATTCTTTTATAAAATAATTCTTAGTGTTTAAAATATCCTCTTTGGATGATTCTTTTTTTGCGTATAATAAATACAACTTTTATCTTTTTGTGTTACTGAAGGTGAAAGTCTATGCATTATATTTTCTGTGAGAGCAGCACTTTAGAGCTATGTCTAGTGGAGACATTTTTCTATATACGTGTATTTCAATATTTAAATATAATGAAATAACACAAGATCGAGACAAAAACGGGTAATTATTCAGTCTTTTAATTTGAATGGCACTCTGGGATATGGACGTAAATGAAAAATTCCAAGAAAAGTTTTATCAGTTGCACTAAAACCAGAAAGTAAAAACAAACTCATTATAATTTTTGAAGATGGTTGGAGCATTTCTTTTAGGATTCATAATGCATCCAGTAAAGTAGAAGCTTCTTTAAAGTTCGATATTCAATTTGTGGGATTATCTTCTCAGGTTGTTAGCCATCAAATTCCGATGGTTTAATGATAGAGATAATGTTTTAAATGTAATCGTTGCTGATTTAAGGCAGGTTTATTTCTTATGAAAATGAGTCCTTTTATCACTAAAAAGTATTTCTAATTGTTTTGTTATGGCGTCGGCGAGTTCTTCAGCATTCATAATTGTTACAGCACGTTGATAATAACGTGTGACGTCATGACCAATTCCAATGGCAATGAGTTCGATAGGGGAGTGTGTTTGGATTTCTTGAATCACTGCGCGTAAGTGTTTTTCTAAATAATTGCTGGCGTTGACCGATAATGTCGAATCGTCAACAGGAGCGCCATCAGAAATGACCATGAGGATGCGACGTTGTTCACGCCGTGATAAAAGGCGTTGATGAGCCCAAATCAAAGCTTCTCCGTCGATATTTTCTTTTAATAATCCTTCTTGCATCATCAAACCTAAATTGCGTCGTGCGCGACGCCATGGGGTATCAGCACTTTTATAGATGATATGGCATAAATCATTGAGGCGTCCAGGATTATGGAGTTTGTTTTGGGTAAGCCATTGTTCGCGCGATTTGCCCCCTTTCCAAGTTTTGGTGGTAAAACCTAAAATTTCAACTTTGACACCACAACGCTCAAGAGTTTGTGCCAAAATATCAGCGCAACTTGCGGCAACGCTAATGGGGCGTCCGCGCATTGAGCCAGAATTATCAATGAGAAGTGAAACAACTGTGTCCCGAAATTGGGTGTTGCTTTCCATTTTAAAAGAAAGGGGTTGCATGGGGTCAATAATTAGACGTGGAAGCCGTGCTGTATCAAGATATCCTTCTTCAAGGTCAAATTTCCAGTTGCGATTTTGTTGCGCCATCAAGCGGCGCTGGAGACGGTTTGCTAAACGTCCAACGATGTTTTGGAGATGATTGATTTGCTTATCAAGATAACGGCGTAAGTGATCTAACTCGTTCTCAGAACAAAAATCTGTTGCTTCCAAAATTTCATCAAATTGACGGGTGAAGATTTTATAATTGCCAAGTCTTTCCATTTGTTCCGAATCAGAAAAAAGGTGTTTGGGTTTGCTCGGCTTTTCTTGCCAAGGTCCATTTTTTTGCTCGCCGTCAGCTTGATCATTGTTGTTTGATTGTGTCGCTTGTGTTTTTCCGTCATCTTGCACATCACTTTCTTGTTCAGTGCTGGTTTGTTCTTCACTTTGAGCGTGTTTTTTGTTTTTACTCTCTTCTTCTCCTTGGTCTTGAGGTTCACACGCATTTTTTAATTTTTTATTGTTTTCACTGTTAGAAGCTTCAGCTTGTTGCACTGTCATTTTGAGTGTAACAAGCATTTGGCGAACAATCTGTGCAAAATCTTGTTGGTTGTAAATATGATGTGGGAGTTCATTGAGTTCTGCTGCTGCTTTTTGTTCGAGTTCTTGACGCCACAGTTCTAAGACAGGACCCGCTTCTCTTGGAGCTGCGCGCTTTGTTATTTTTTCACGCAATAAAAGTGCAATTGCTTCTTGGATGGGGGCTTCACTTTGGTTGCTAATCTTATGATAATGGGCTCTTTTGTATTTATCGGCGAGCATGATATCAAGATTTTTTGCAAGCCCCTCCATGGCTAAAGTACCAATTGCTTCAACACGTGTTTGTTCTAGGGCATCAAAGACAGCACGTGCTTCTGATTCTAGTGGAGAAAATTGCATGTGAATGCGGTTATCATGCCATGCTTTGCGCAGAGCCATGGAATCACCTAATCCGCGGGTAATGGTGATGTCTTTATTCGTTGCGTATTGAGGTAATTCTGGTAAACGCGCGCAACTTTCGCTTAAAGATGGTCGGTTATGACTAAAGGAAACTTCAAGGTTGTTTGTGCCTGCAATTGCACGCATACAGGTGGAAAGTGCTTTTTTAAAAGCTTCAATATTAAGAGTGTTGTTGGAAGAATCTTTTGCCGGATTTTTGTTGTCGCCAATATCGGTAGCCATGAGTGACAGATTCCTTAAGGCGAAACACCATGAATGAGTGATTCGGGAAGCTCTTGTCCAAAGGCGCGTTGATAAAATTCTGCAACAGTGGCACGTTCGAGTTCATCACATTTATTGAGAAAGGTTAATCGGAAGGCAAAGCCGACATCTTGAAAAATTGTTGTATTTTCTGCCCAAGTAATGACGGTACGTGGACTCATGACAGTTGAAAGATCTCCATTGATAAAAGATTGGCGTACCATATCAGCAACATGAACCATTTGTGAAATTATCTTTTTTCCTTCAGTCGTTTGAAAGGATTTGACCTTTGAACAAATGATATTAACCTCTTTATCATGGGGTAAATAATTGAGTATCGTAACAATAGACCAGCGGTCCATTTGAGCTTGATTGATCTGTTGGGTACCATGATAGAGACCAGTTGTATCACCAAGACCAATGGTGTTTGCTGTTGCAAAAAGACGAAAGGCTGGGTGTGGAGAGATGACTCGGCTTTGATCAAGTAAGCTTAGTTTTCCAGAGGTTTCAAGAACGCGTTGGATGACAAACATAACATCGGGACGCCCCGCATCATATTCGTCGAAAACAAGAGCAATATTATTTTGATAAGCCCATGGCAAAATGCCTTCTTTAAATTCAGTGATTTGTAAGCCATCTTTTAAAACGATAGCGTCTTTTCCTACAAGATCGATACGACTTACATGACTATCGAGATTAATGCGAAGACAAGGCCAATTGAGACGTGCAGCAATTTGTTCAATATGCGTTGATTTCCCTGTACCGTGATAGCCAGAAACCATTACACGGCGGTTGAAGGTAAAACCTGCGAGAATCGCTAAAGTTGTTTGCTGATCAAAAAGATAATCAGAATCGATATCAGGAACATGGGAACTTTTTGTGCTAAAAGCAGGGACTTTTAGATCTGTTTCAATATGAAATAGATCGCGAGCACAAAGTGTAATATCGGGCAAATTTTCAACGGTAAGATTTGTCATTATGTTTCTGGAAGGGAGAGGATGCTATTTATTCATTAGAAACGATACAAGAGTTAGAGTATTTATGCAATGCTCTATAATGAGAGCCTTAGATATTGAAGAAAGATTTTTTACGTATTCTATAATGTTTTGCAAAAAAAGTAACATTTTGCGCAAATAATGATGGTCTAAATGAAAATAGACTCATATAAGCGCATGTTTTCAGCACAAACCAGACTTTTTTAGCAAATTATAAGCATGTAAAACATCACGAAAGCGCTCTTCTGAAGCACGATTACCACCATTGGAATCAGGATGGTGCTTTTTTACCAATTCTTTATATTTCATTTTGATGTCTTCTGCTGAAGCGTTTGCCTGTAGTCCCAGTGTATCAAAAGCTTTTGCTTCTAAGGGCTTTAATTTTCGTGAGAACTTATTGCTTGAATGCTGCCCAGTAAAAAGCGTGAAGGGATCGCGCATACGATTTTGATAGGCAGCTGTTCCAGAGCGAATCTTTGCATAATTAGCGGCTGTTTTTTTCGATGTTCCATTGCTCAGATCTGTAGGCCATGTCGGACGATGTCCTGTGAGAGCATCCTTTTGAAATTTTGCGATATCTTTATTGCTAAGACCAGAGAAGTAATTAAAATTTTTATTATAGGCGCGTACGTGTTCAATACAAAAATATAAATATTGTCCTTCGTGATTTCGACCTGCTGGTGCTTTATGGGCCCCTGTTTTTTCACAACCTTCCCACTGACACTGTTGTGCTTCTGGCTCAGCGTTTTGTTTTTTATTTGAGCTTATGCGAATTGAATCGAATAATTTAGATGTTATTGTCATATTATTGGTTTATGCAAAATTGATTAATTTTACAAGAATTGACTTTTGAAAAATTTATTTTCACACTTATTCTATTATGAAAAAGGTGTATTTTGGCACGTTCATTTTGTTTGAGGAATGAAAAATGTTTATAGAAACAATAATCCAGAGAAAGCTTCAGGATGCTTTTCATCCGCAAAAGCTTGAAGTGATTAACGAAAGTCATCTTCATGAGGGGCATTCTCATAATGAACATGCTTTTGATGGTAAAGGAGAAACACATTTTCGAGTGAAAATTTTATCTTCTTCTTTTTCTAATATGACACGCGTAGAAATACATCGAGCGATTTATAAAGTTTTACAAGAAGAGTTAGCTACTTGTGTCCATGCTTTGGCACTTGAGGTTGAAACACTCTAATTTTTTGATGAGACACTTTTAGGAACGGGGATGGGCCTTTTGATAAATTTTTAACAAATGGTCTGTATCGACATGGGTATAGATTTGTGTGGTGGAAAGACTAGCGTGCCCAAGAAGTTCTTGAATCGTGCGCAAATCTCCCCCCCGTGATAAAAGATGGGTGGCAAAAGAATGGCGCAGTGTATGGGGCGTTGCAGTTTCTGGTAAACCAAGGCTTGCTCGTAAGTTGCGTACAGTTTTCTGAATAATGGCGGGCTGTAGGGGACCGCCTCGTGCCCCGCGAAATATGGGTTGGTTATCCACTAAAGGATATGGGCAACATTTGAGATAATTTTGTACAGCTTCGGAAACAATTTTGATGAGAGGAACAAGGCGTGTTTTTCCACCTTTTCCTGTTATAAATAAACTTGTTTTTTCAGGATCAGAAAATTGTTCTGGTGTGAGGCTTAAGGCTTCTGATATTCGCATTCCACAGCCATAGAGAAGCATGAGGACAGCCGCATTACGAGCGCTAATCCAAGGTTCATTTTCTAGCTGGTTTTCTTGTTTGACTATGTGAAGTGCTGATTTGATCGCTAAAGGTTTTGGGAGCGATCTTGGGTGTTTGGGGCTTCGGATAAGTTGAGCCGCCGGAACATTGACGATTCCTTCACGTGATAGGTACTTGAAAAAAGAACGGATGCCTGCTACTCCGCGGCTTAAAGAACGAGCACTTACATTGTTTGTACGCCGATAAGCAAGATAAGCACGCAAGTCACTGATGCGTAAATGAGCAAGATCTGTAAGGGTTGGTGTATGACTTAAGTGTTGACAGAGAAAAGACAAAAATTGCCGCGTATCACGTTCATAGGCTTGCACTGTTTGTGCTGACATACGACGTGTTTGGGTAAGACACTCTAACCAATTTTTCCTTGCGTTTAAAATTGCATGGTCTGCTGGAATGAGAGGAATATTTTCATCTTTTCTCTTGTCGTTTTTGATAGGCATTATCTAGTTGAGAGTTTCTTTCTTTTTAGATTTTTCATCGTTAGAATGACCATTCTTGTTTTGGGGTTGCTCTTCACGATTGATAAGTTGCTTTTCACCTTTGAGAGAGAGTATTTTCACAAGATTGTGCGTTGACATCAAATGCGCAAAAATTAATCCTAAAAAGCCATTTTTATGAAGTTTGGCAAGTTGGCTTGCTGATAATTTATTCAATTTTTCTTCATCAACAACCCAAAAATGTTCTAATTGAGCTGAGAGACCTTTATCGTTTTTCACATTGATAGATTTTTGGCTTAGAAGATCCATTTCTACAAGAGCATCAATAAACTCAGAGGTTTTTTCCATAGCGATTTTAAAACTTTCAAGAAAACGAATACGTTCTTCCATAAAAGGAGAAATAGAGCCGTCGGAATTAAAAAGTTCTGTTCCTGCAACTTCATTAAACATACCTGACTGTTGATCAAAGCAAACAGAAAGTTCTTTTTCATTGCTAATTTGTGCCAAAACAAAAGGATAGCGACGGACAAAAGCAGGAACATAAGTATTGTTTTTCCAACTTTTATCAGAAGCGATATAGTCATTTTCGTCATTAGAAAGGCCGACAAGAGCTGCGGATGTGTAGTGCCGTTTTTTTTGTTCATCTTCGGCGCACATAAATAAAATAGGATAGTCTAGTGCTGCTTGAAAATATTCAGTACTTGCTAAAGGAACCCAGTGAGTATCCTTGGCAAAAGACATATCACTTGGAGGAGCAAATTTTAGATTTTTATGGGAAACTTTGTTGATTGGCGTGATATCTTTGTAAAATAGCATAATATTTGCCATAAGACTTTCTCCTTTATTAATTTGTTTTTGTTACCAAGAAAGGTCTTTTAGAAGATTGTCTCATATGGCAACAAGATTGAATAGAAAACTATAAGATTGAAGGGTTCATTTTTGAGAGATAATATTTTCGTATGAAGTATAATAAAGAAAAGCTTAAAAATAAAGTCTATCTTGCCATTATTGGTATGCCTCATGGTATAAAAGGAGATGTTTTTGTTAAAATTCTAAGTGCTGAGCCACAGCGTTTTAAGTTTTACAGCACTCTTTATGATGATATGGGGCGTTCTTATGAAATTGTAACTCTTCGCATACAAAAAAATAAGGCGATTGTACGTTTTAAAGGGATAGAAAATCGTAATGCGGCTGAGTCTTTAAAAGGTATTCGCCTTTATGTGACGCGTGATCAATTAATTGATGATTTGATGGAGGATGAGTTTTATCAAGTCGATTTAATAGGCTTGTGTGTCCAAGATTGTGGGGGAAAAATCTTAGGTGAAGTGTGTGGTTTTTTTAATTTCGGGGCTGGTGATTTGCTTGAAATACGTTTGAATACGGGTAAAAGAGTCCTTATTCCCTTTAGTAAGGCGGCGGTACCAGAAATTTGTATGGATTCTGGTTTTCTTGTTGTTGATCCCATGGCAGCTGGTTTAAGTGATGGGGGAGACAATGATAAAAAGGAAATAGCTTGAATCTAAAAATAAAGATGAAGGAAAAAATAACAGATGAATTTCGTCAATAAAAAGTGGAATGTGTGGAAATATTAAAAATACACTTTTGAGCAGATATTGTAAGCACTTTATCTCGAAATAGTTCTGAATTTTTAGAGTCTTTTTTAGTGCAAGTATTTAGAAGGATCGTATTGAATATGGTGCAGATCAAGGAGACCCAGTTTAACGCTATAGCGTTAAATATTTTGTTTGTGCTATTTTTGCTATTAAGAGTCTGTTTAAGAAAATAAGGATGAGAAATAAAATGAAGTTTCAGGCGCGCGTTTTAACCCTTTATCCTGAAATGTTTCCTGGTTTTTTAGGGTATTCTTTAGCAGGGCAAGCTTTAGAGCGCGGAATTTGGTCACTGGAGACGGTACAGATTAGGGATTTTGCTTTAGACAAACACCATAGCGTTGATGATAAACCTGCTGGTGGGGGGGCGGGTATGGTAATGCGGGCGGATGTATTGGCGGCGGCTCTTGATTGTTGTCCACAGGATTCGCCAAGATTGTTGATGAGTCCACGTGGGCGCCCTTTTGACCAAGCTTACGCGCATAGCTTGGCTCGTGATACGGGTGTAACGTTAGTTTGTGGACGTTTTGAAGGGGTTGATGAGCGAGTCATAGAAGCACGAGAATTAGAAGAAGTTTCTATTGGTGATTATATTCTTTCAGGGGGTGAAACAGCCGCATTGGTTATCTTAGATGCTATTATACGTCTTCTGCCTGGAGTGATGGGGAATGCAGCTTCTGCAAGGTGTGAAAGTTTTGAAAATGGCTTGCTGGAACATCCGCAATATACACGCCCTTCTCTTTTCGAAGGGCGGGGTATTCCGCCTGTATTGCTCTCAGGTCATCACAAAGCGATCGCAGATTGGCGTCAAAGCCAAGCCGAATTGTTAACACGTCAACGTCGCCCTGATCTTTATGCGCGTTATGATAAAAATCATCAGAAAACTTGATTCATATGATAAGGTAGTGTATTGCATGGCTCTCTTTTTAGAGAGTTTTTTATAAAAGGTTTTCTGTAGTTCCAAAATTAAAATGAAGGAATGGTGTATTCGCTCCTGTGTAAGACATAGCCTAAAGAGCTCCTTATTCTTAATAAAGGCTTTTTTGGTAAGAGTTGAGCGCTCTGACTGTTCGATAAAGAACATGAAGGATAAAAGAAATGAATATTATCGCACAACTTGAAGCTGAACAATGTGCAAAAATTGAAGAAAAGCGCCAATTTCCAGCCTTTAAGCCAGGAGATACAGTTCGTGTCATGGTGCGTGTGACGGAGGGTACGCGGACGCGTGTTCAGGCTTATGAAGGTGTTTGTATTGCACGTTCAGGCGGTGGGTTGAATGAGACCTTTACAGTGCGCAAGATTTCTTATGGTGAAGGGGTGGAACGGGTGTTTCCTGTTTATTCTCCGTTGATTGAAGGTGTTGAGCTGGTGCGCCGTGGTAAAGTGCGCCGTGCAAAACTCTATTATCTTCGTGGTTTGAGAGGTAAAGCTGCGCGTATCGCTGAAAAGAGAGATTATCGGAAAAAAGCTGAAAAGGTTATTGAGAAAGTAGAAGCAGCATCTGTCAGCACAGATGTTGAAAAGAAAGTTGCTGAGTAAAGATTATATCAGCTAAACTTTATGCAAAAGCGGCTTTTATGCCGCTTATTTGTGTCTTTCGTGATTCGTTTTGCCTTTTAAAAGGCTTGGAGGGGACATAAAAATGTTTAATCTATCAATTTTTTCCTCTTTTTATCCTTAATCATGGGTGCAATTTAAGATACCATTGCATATATCATGGATACTCAAAAGGATAAGTTTAATCTGAAAAAATGCCTGTTTATATTTGAGAAAAGATGTTAGACCTTTGACGTGAAGATAAAATTGTATTAGATTAAAGCAAGTTTTGCGGATCATATCCGTGGAGTAATCGGTTTTTTTATGCGTGACCTTTAATCCGTTATTTGAGACAACCGACCTGTAGTATCGGTATCTTGAGATGCCAAACAAGTGAAAACGAGAGAATATATTTAGTCGTTTTGCGCGAACTTTCTCGTTCATTGCGGTTGCAGTAAAAACCAGGTCAGGATATTTTATGACAGAGACAACTAGGATAAAAGAGCGCCCTCGTTCCCCTCATATAAGTATTTATCGTTGGACAATTACTATGGCTATGTCCATTGCACACCGCATTACGGGTATGGCACTTTATGTTGGAACGGTTTTTCTTGCTGTTTGGTTAATTGCTATTGCGTGCGGGGAGGAGGCATTCAGAACGGTTCACGAGATTTATAGTTCTTGGTTTGGATTGTGTATTTTGTTTCTTTATACTTTGGCAGGGGTTCATCACATGGTTGGTGGTGTTCGCCACATTGTTTGGGATCTGAAACCTTGCCTTTTGGCAAAAGAAAAGGCAACAGTCACTGCTTGGGCGACAGTGTTTATTTCTCTTATTGTTACTTTTGCGATTTGGATTATTGGATATACCGTTGTTTAGCTGGGGGTGAAAAGAGATATGAAAAAAGATTTTCGAACGGAACTTGGAAAAGTACGGGGGCGTGGCAGTGCTCATGAAGGAACAGAGCATTTTTGGCTAGAACGTTTGACAGGGTTTATCAATCTACCACTTTTGATATTTTTTATTGTTCTTATTCTTTCGCTTGTGGGAAAGGACTATAGCATTGTGCGTGCAAGACTTGCACATCCTATTGTTGCTATTTTGATGGGATTGATGACTTTTTCGGTCCTTTATTATATGAAACTTGGTATGCAGGTGGTGATTGAAGATTATATTCCACGTGAAGGTTTCCGGATATTCTTTTTGACGTTAAATATTTTATTTTGTTTTCTCATAGGTGGTATCATTATTTTTTCTCTTTTGAAAATTGCATTAGGGGGTTAAACAAATATGGCGGGTACAGGATCATCTCTGGGCGCTAAAGCAGGTAACGCCCCTTATCGCACTGTAGATCATAAATTTGATGTTGTTGTTGTTGGGGCAGGTGGTGCAGGATTACGTGCAACACTGGGTATGGCGGAACAAGGATTAAAGACAGCTTGTATTACGAAGGTTTTTCCAACGCGCTCACACACGGTTGCAGCACAAGGGGGAATTGCTGCATCGCTTTCAAATATGGGACCTGATAATTGGCAGTGGCATTTATATGATACCGTGAAAGGTTCTGATTGGTTGGGTGATACCGATGCAATGGAATATTTGGTGCGTAATGCTCCTGCTGCTGTGTATGAATTAGAACATTATGGCGTTCCTTTTTCGCGGACGCAAGAAGGCAAAATTTATCAGCGTCCTTTTGGTGGACATACGACACAATTTGGTGAAGGTCCACCTGTTCAGCGTACTTGCGCAGCCGCTGATCGTACAGGCCACGCCATTTTGCATACGCTTTATGGACAAAGCTTAAAGCATAATGCGCAATTTTTTATTGAATATTTTGCACTCGATCTCATCATGACGGATGGGGTTTGTACGGGGGTTGTGGCATGGAATCTCGATGATGGTACAATACATCGTTTTTCTGCTAAAATGGTTGTTCTTGCAACCGGTGGTTATGGACGCGCTTATTTTTCCGCGACATCGGCGCATACCTGTACGGGTGATGGTGGTGGAATGATCGCACGTGCTGGATTGCCTCTTCAGGATATGGAGTTTGTGCAATTCCATCCTACAGGGATTTACGGTTCTGGCTGCTTAATTACAGAAGGAGCTCGTGGTGAAGGAGGTTATTTAATCAACTCCGAAGGTGAACGCTTTATGGAGCGCTATGCACCTTCCTTTAAGGATTTGGCTTCACGTGATTTGGTTTCGCGTTGTATCACACTTGAAATTCGTGAAGGACGTGGTGTTGGACCTAAGAAGGACCATATTCATTTGGTTCTCAACCATATTGATCCTGCAATCTTGCACGAGCGTTTACCGGGAATTTCGGAATCAGCTCGGATTTTTGCAGGTGTGGATGTAACAAAAGAGCCTATCCCCATCTTGCCAACGGTCCATTATAATATGGGTGGGATTCCTACCAATTACTACGGGGAAGTTCTCAATCCAACGGCTGATTCGCCTGATCGTATTCAACCAGGGCTGATGGCGGTAGGAGAAGCAGGATGTGCTTCTGTTCATGGGGCTAATCGCTTGGGGTCAAATTCATTAATTGATCTTGTGGTGTTTGGTCGTGCTGCTGCCATTCGCGCGGGGGAAGTTATTGATCGGAATGCAGAAATTCCACCCCTCAATGAAGAAGCTGTTGACGAAATTATAGCGCGTTTTGATCGTTTACGTTTTGCACAAGGGGTGATACCAACAGCTCTATTGCGTGAAAAAATGCAGCGCACGATGCAAGAAGATGCGGCAGTATTCCGTACAGAAGATTCTTTGCAACAAGGATGTCAGCGGATGAATAAAATCTGGGGGGAATTGTCGGATCTCAAAGTCACAGATCGTTCTCTGATATGGAATTCTGATTTGGTTGAAACATTAGAGCTTGAAAATCTCATGGCGAATGCAATCATGACGGTTCATTCTGCCGAAGCACGTTTAGAAAGCCGTGGCGCTCATGCTCGTGAAGATTATCCAGAGCGTGATGATAAAAACTGGCGTAAACATACGCTTTCACATTTGTCAAAAGAGGGTAAGGTGACATTATCATATCGACCTGTCCATGTGGACCCATTAACATCTGAAGCTGATGGTGGGATCGATTTAAAGCGCATTGCACCTAAAAAACGGGTTTATTAAGGGGAGAATGAAATATGGTACAAATTAAGCTTCCCAAAAACTCTCAAGTAAAACCGGGAAAGGTTTGGCCTAAACCTGAAGGTGCTACAAAGCTGACGGAATTTCACGTGTATCGTTGGTCGCCTGATGATGAGGAAAATCCTCATTTAGATACTTATTATGTGGATCGTTCTGCTTGTGGTCCTATGATTCTTGATGGGCTTTTGTTTATTAAAAACCACATTGATCCAACTTTGACACTTCGTCGATCTTGCCGTGAAGGCATCTGTGGTTCATGTGCGATGAATATTGATGGAACCAATACATTGGCTTGTACCAAAGGTATGGATGATGTAAAACACCCCATTAAAGTCTATCCTTTGCCTTCCATGCCGGTTGTTAAAGATTTGGTTCCTGACTTGAATCGCTTTTATGCGCAACACCGAGTTATTGAGCCTTGGTTACAAACAGTTTCTCCTGAACCTGCAAAAGAATGGTTACAAAGTCACTCCGATCGCCAAAAAATCGATGGTCTTTATGAGTGTATTTTGTGTGCGTGTTGTCAGACTTCATGTCCAAGTTATTGGTGGAACGGTGATCGTTATTTGGGTCCCGCTGTTTTGCTTCAAGCTTATCGCTGGATTGCGGATTCACGTGATGAGATGTGTGGTGAACGTCTTGATAATTTAGAAGATCCTTTCCGCCTTTATCGTTGCCATACGATTATGAATTGTGCGCAAACTTGTCCAAAGGGACTAAATCCAGCGAAAGCGATTGCTGAAATTAAAAAACTCATGGTTGAACGCCGCCTTTGAAAATTTACTGATTGATGAAAATAAAGCGCAAGGTGGAAAATTGTATCTCCTTTTAGCAATTAAATCTCTAAAAGAAGATCGGCTGCTTATGGGGGCGCAGTAGCTATAATCATTCTAAAAGTGAAGTAATCCCTAAAAAGTTAAGCAATTCTTGCAATGGCTGAGCAGAAAACTCATAGTTGAATATTATCTTTGAAAACTGACCTTTTAACGAACAGTAAAAAGAAAAATAGAAAATTGTGCGTGTTTTTTGTGCCTCTTTGAGGCTTAATCTCTAAAAATTTATTGGCTTCTATGAGGCGGTTAGCATAGTTACTATTGCCTTTAAAAAGGCAATAGTCTTTTGGGTAGACTATACTTTAAATAGCGTTCTATGTAAAAACAATAAAATAAATATGCTATGTGTTTTTATTTTTATTAAATTATTATCATAATTTATATTTTGATGCAGATTCAATTAATCATTTTTTATAAAAAATGATAACTCTGTATAAATATAGAACAAAAAATAAATGCTGATACAAATATTAAACGCATGTAAATTATTTAAATGAAATACACAGGAGTGATTATTATGATAGTTCGTCATTTTACGACACATTTATTATAATATCGAAAACATTGCTAATATTCATGGATTAGGAATTTTTGATAAAAGCATTATATATAAAGGTCATATTTTTTATTTTAAAGATTTTATTGTTAATCGCATTAAAAAACAAAATTTATAGTTCTCAAAATGGAGAACGTAAAATCCCTCTCTTTTGTGTAGAGATAATCATACAGTTAAGGGGGCTGTAATTTAAAACTATTGTAACGTCATAGATTTAAATTCATTAAAGAGAAAATAAGACGTTTTTAAAAAATATCAAATTTATAGTTTTTTCCAAAAATTTAGAAAACGCTAGTGAGAATTCTAAGAACACGTGTTGCGAATGTGGAATAGGGATGTTTATAGGTTCGTTTGAGTTGAATGAATTCAATCATCAAAGAAAACATGTTGTGTTTTTATGAGTTTCATAGGTTTTGATTTTATATGTTTTTATCTATAAAAAATAGAGGTTTCTAGGTTTAGGTCTCATTTATTATGTTAGGGGATTTCATTTTTTCTTGTATATATGCTGAAGAAAGTTATTTAAGCAGTAAAAGTGTTTTTTATTTTATTTTTTAGCATAAAAGATATTTCTTAACATGAAAGAGAGGTGTCCAAGTATTAACGGTATAATCGGTCATTGTTTTGATATTTATTCTGTTGTGCTGTAAAACACTATCTTATTTAGGATGTGGTAATTAAAGTGGTTAGAAGGTGAAATCTGCTAGGCGAGGAGGCGGATAATTTGCAGATCAGTGCGTGTAAAAAGCTTCGCCCTTTGAGGTGTGATAGGTGGAGTCTGTTAGCCAATTACGTAAACTAGAGCGAAATCTACGTGGATAGGTTTTCAGACTAATCTCTCTTATATATTGTGATAGGAAACCCACATTAATAAGGACCACGACCGGTTGCAGAAAAAAGAAATCATTGCGAAAAAACAAGCACGCTTGTTTGAAAATTTTTAATGCTTCTGATCATAAGGGTATGCTGAAATCTCCTGTAGTATTACGCAGACCTTTTATATTCTCAAGCCAAGAATTGTCCATATATCCCCTTCAATCTGATTTTCACGAATTGATGCAAGGGATGGTAGAAACCTCTGTAAGAATAAGCAGACGCAAAGCCAGTTGTATCATTATTGTTGCTTTGCAGAGTGTTTGATAAAAATCTGGAACATTTCTCCAATTCATTGCCTGTTCATTAATGACTTTATGGCGTTGTTTTTCTAAAAAAGCTTTTGCTGTTGCAGCTTTTACTTACCAGATGGGAATTAAGAGTATTACGTATCTCTCGTTGGCGTAATCTTTGAAATCGGTATACAGCCTCCTAATTTGAGGAGAATATGAAGCTGTAAAGGTGCAAACCAGTTTCTATTTTGCCGTCATTTTTTAGTTCAGTTTTATGACTTTCAAAAGTATCTAGAGTAATGTCTTTTAAATAATAGAGATTATGCGTTGCTTCACGCTTTTGTTTCTCTCGTTTTTTAATAAGATCACAATCCTTATACAAAACAGAACGCCCCAACCCAAATACACCTGGCTTGTCAATTTATGCGCTTGTTTTAAAGAAACCTTTCTTTAAGGAGCCCCAGCTCATTTCGCGACAGTGCTCGTGGATGGTATAATGGTAAAGCTCCGATGAATAATATAAAATTTATAGAGCATCTCCATTTTTACACTTCATAAAAGAGCAAGTTGGGTGCCATTAGACACTTTGCAAACTCCCAATGTTGCGACAGTTTTTGGCATTGTGGATGGTTTATAAAAGGTATTTTTAGTGCTTTTTTGTACAGTTTCATTCTATACGGCTTTATTCGCTTGTAATGTGCAAGAGCATGGTTTTGGTTAATAGACAGCTTTGAAATGAGAGAATCTTACGGTACTAAGATCTTTTATCCAACACGCAAAATAATGAACACTCTTTATAAATCAATGTGACGTGGCTTAAGAAGAGGGATTGTATATCTGTGCTTTTAGGAATTTTTGCTTTTTGAGGTGCAGAGAAGAGAGCAGGAATATTCAGAGAGTAGAGCTTACCTGTGTAGTCTATGGATATCCTCTTTAGGATGGGGACATAAGCCACGTGATATGGTTAGCAAAGCTTGCTTAAGAGAAATTTAGTTGTTTACGAACAGCCGTAGGTTAAGAATCTTTCTTCGTCCGAAGAAGACGTCGATATGCCACTATACTTTTTATTACCAAATAGAATGTGGTTTATGGATGCTAAATCGAAATGATAGTTTATTTCGTATGAGGTTTTCCGTATCTGGAGATTGTTTGGTGAAAAAACATATTTATTAATCACTTGAAAATAGCGCTTAGAATTTTTAAACGATAAGTTTTGGTCTTGATGACGATAATTATTTATTATGATTGAAAGGACCTGTTTTACGAAGCTTTCATTGATATGCGAATCAAAATTTCTTCTTTTCTTTTGTTGAAATATTTATTTTATAGCTATTTTTTTGCATTAAACATACTTTTTCAAAAGATAAATGGGAAGAATGATCAAAGGTAAGAGAATAGAGAGAGCCTTATGTATAATTTGGTTTTCTCGTAGAGTTGTTGTCTATTAACTTTTTTCTTCTTTTATTCATGAAGAGTGTAGAAGATCCATTGGAAAAGAAAAGAGAATAGGAAAAGTTAAATAAATAGCCGTAACAACTAGTTACGGCTATTGTTTGTTTGTATCATCTTACCGAGAGAGGAAGCTTCCCTTAAGCGATTTTTGATTTAGCAAAAATTGGGTCGTAAAAGACTTCAGAGAGTTTTCTATCTTTAAAGAACAACACTACGTCAACTGTTGTATAGAGAACGATTTTTATCATTTCTAACTCGAGTTGCCGGCCAACTTCTGATCTTTTAATCAAGGTGGCACATCGTTCAAATGTCTGCAAAGCGCTGTTGGCATGCGTCGTTGTAATCGATCCGGGATGGCCAGTGTTGAGCGAATTGAGATATTCCCATGCTTCATTGCCTCGCAATTCAGCGAGAAAAATTCGGTCGGGCGACTGACGCATACACGCATCTAGACACTCTTCAGCTGAAACACGGCCTACATTGTTACCATAAATCATATGTACATGATTGGGATGATTGGGTAGAAAAAGCTCATGAACATCTTCAATTGTGATAATACGCTCCTCTACAGGAACCTTTTCAATTAAAGAGCGGGCAAATGTTGTTTTACCAGATCCTGTTTTACCTGCAATAATAATGTTGCGTTTGTGAAGGACGCATTCTTGTAAAAATTCAAGAATTTTTCCATCACGTTTATGTTGCAAAAGTTGAACTTCAAATGGTTCCAACCGTGTGAAGTCCTGCTTCGATAACAAGTTATTGGCTTCTTTTGCTGAAGGCTTATTAAAACTTACATCAGAAAAATCGTCAAATGCCCCTTCTTCTTTGAGTTCTTCTAACGTCTTAACTATAAGAGAATGTTTACGAATTACAAAGGAAAGAGCACCATCAACAACAGCTGGTGTTTGTATAATTGTACCACGTTGTCCACCAGGCAAGAGCACATAATTAATACTTCTGGGAGCCATACCGTTATAAACGATAATAGCTGTAATAAGCGTTTGCAAAAAAGTGGTTGTTAACTCTGGTACGCTATGTACTTGCCAACCCTTAAAGCTTTTCGTCCATACTTCATAGGGGCGGCAAATCGATAATTCAGTGATCGTGGGATCTTCTAAGAAACAATCAAGCGGTTGCAGAAGCTGAAAAACTGCTTGATCTTTCTGTATCGGGTTAACGTGTGACGAGACTGTAGACATTGCTGAAATCCAGATCACGAGCAACAAAAATATTTACTCGTTCGCCTTGGTTTTTGTAAAGTGTTGGTGTGATATTGATGGAATTTTGAAGAACATCGATTGCTATAGATTCAGCATTCTGAGCATCTTTATTTTGTGAATTCTCTTTATTTTCTTTGCTGCTTTTATTAACTTTTCCTCTTACCCATTCTCCTAAATCACCGATAATGCTTACCATAATTGCACTACCAAATCTCTCCCAAAAATGTCTGTCAACCCAGCCACCAATACCCGCTTCACCCAGAGGACCTGTGCCTGGTGAGTCAAGATTGACAACAACACCAGAAGGCGTTTCGATGCGTAACCATTGCACAAACACGCGCGTTTGTCCTTGTTGTATGCCACTTTGGTAAAAACCAACGACTTTAGAACCACGGTCAAGCAAAACAACACGTCCACTTGTGGAATAAATATCGCGTGTTAAATAGCACGTCGTCATTCCGGGTTGTGATGTAATGATCTTTGTTTCTAACGTACAATCTATTTGCGTTCCTTGTGTAATCAAAAAGTCACGGTTACGAAGTTGCATCGCATGTGATTGACCTAAACGCACGGGCTGAAGGTTATCAAATAATACGCCACTACCTCTATCATTATTCGATGCTTTATTATTCGTATCTGTAGATCCTTCGCTACCACCGTTGTTAAGGCTAGAACTGAGCATACGTTTGCGTGCTAATTCTTCAGAATCTTGGAGCATATGTGGAGGAATGGCTGTTTGAAGAAGCTTACTCAAGGCCGGTGGAATATCTAGGTTTGAATCTTCTATTTGTGTTGATTTTTCTGCTTCTTCTACAGTCTTTGGCTCTTCTATAATCCGAGGGACGTAGTTTGGTATAATTTGCTGTACTATTTGTTGTGGTTTTTCTTCCTCAACTTCCACGGTATTACGCATTGTAAAAGCTTTCCAAGTCAATGCAATCGGTATCGTTACTATGACAATAAGTCCTACCACTAACAATGCACGGGTACCTGGAATTATCGGACGACGTTCAGAACCTAGTTCGGACCCTCCATAGGCACCTTCAATATGTTTTTGCTCGACGTTGTCCAGTTTTGTACCTTTTCCCTCTCCTTCCTTATTGTCAAACATCATTTTCCTCCTTTATTGATACGATAAACCACCGAAGATACTGTCCCTGTTGTGTTTGGTACGCCGCCATTGGGGTCATAGGCTTCATTAAAAACAGCTAGAGCGCGTTTACCAAGCCGTATGAGCCATTTAGGATTGACCTTATGAACGGCGATAATATCATTAGAACTGCCGATAACGGTGCGTGGTATTAAGCTTTCATTGCCTTCAGCATCTACGACATAAATCGATGGCATATCCATGTTAGCGGGAAATTTGAAATAAGTAATGCGCCCATTGTCCCAAGCATTTATCGGAGCAATATCTTGGTGACCGCTCATGGTATAACTGAGATTATAGCCGTTGACGCTTTGGTGAAAACCACGTTCAATCGCAAGGCGTCGATTGTTTTCTTCTGACTTTTCATCGTTTGAATCGGGATAATGGAAAGCCAATTCATAAGTTGATCCCGCACGGTCATTCCGAAACTGTAGTCGGAATTTGTAACTCCGTTTGTCAGTTACAACGATGAGATTGGTATTGGCAAGCTCTGCTTTTGGTTTAATAAAAATATGCCGCCCTTTATGAGCAAAGGCATAGGCTTCAGAATCGCCAAAGGCATGAGTTATATACTGTTCACCTTCTTCAAGAATAATATGTGTTGCCACACCAAGAACTGTTTCAATTTGAACCACATCGGCTTCGTTATATGTTATATAGCGAATGCGGTGATCATATTGTGAATTTGATGGACTTTTGAGCGCCTGCACAGGTACCGTATAAAGAGAAGAAAACGAAGACAATAGAACAACGAACGCAAGTTTTTTCATAACAATCAATTCCTTAATCATTCAACAGTATTTCTGGGTCAGAACGGTAACTTGTTACTTGAAAACCAAGGGGGTTAAGCAATCGATCAGATGATTTCATGGGTGCACCGATATAGGTGTAACCAATTGTTGCAATCTGGTGCTGCTTTGGTCCAGTAGCAGCACCGTTGCTGTCAAGTTGCTGAGTCGTAAAACGTACAGTTGCTTGACCGAGTCCATTAGGCTGGATTGATCGTACTTTAACTGTGATACGTGCTTTGTTGGAAAGCACTTTGTCCCGTGCATTTTCTCCATCATAGATTTTATAATATTCTTGTTGAACAGATGCCGCACTTAAAAGTGCTGTTGTGTCATAGTTCAGTTGAATGGTATCGTAGTCGTAAGTTTCGCGGTTAAGCACATATTGGTTTAGCCAATACCTATCTACAACTTCACCATAGCTTTCTTCGTGTTCACGCATGATTGAGATAACATCAACTGCACCCGTCGTATTATCAACGCGCAATACTAAGGGAGTTGGAGCTGGTTGAGAAAATCCAACAACTCCACATATCATACCGAATAAGCCAAAAAGACCCACAGTACTCGCGACACGCCATGCCGTTCTGCGCGACCTTATAAATTCATTGATAAGATCACGTTCTAAGCCACGGCTTTCTTCGTAATAACTTCTAAGTTGTTCGGCTTTCACTGGTTTTGCTTGTTTTGTTTTCATCTGTCTCCTCGCTTGATTTCGGCAGGGATTGTTTTATTAATAGGCACCCGGTTCCTATCATTTGGCTGTTTTAGCTTTGGTGCT